>JAJYGH010000009.1 GCA_021785175.1 Chloroflexota bacterium
CCGCAGCATAGCGTCGGCCCCTGCCGCGGGCGTTGCGCGGGCCGCGCCCCTCGGCGCGCCAAGGCGTGTGGCATGCAGGAGGGGACGCGGCTCGAGCAGAGCAGCGAGCACGTCGACCTCGAGGGCCCGGGGATACGCCCGTTTCGCGCCCTCGGAGGGCAGCACGCGTCGCCGGGCTGCTGTGTCGCAAGGCACGAGGTCGGGGACGACCCGGGGGAGCGGCTCGTCGGAACTGACGACCGACCCGAGATCGTGCATCCGGATCACGACGACCGATCTGCCATATACTACCCCGGAGTATAGGGTACTGGAGTATCAGGGCATCACGGAGGGCGACATGGCGACGGCGATCGATCCGGTCTGCGGGATGGAGGTCGACACGGCGACCGCGAAGTGGACGTTCGAGTACGAGGGCACGACGTATTACTTCTGCGGCAAGGGCTGCATGCTCGAGTTCCGGGACGACCCCGGGAAGTACCTCGATCCGAACTACACGCCGCAGGGGATGTAGCCCCGCGAGCAACCCGCGTCCCTGGCCTGCACGGGATTCCCCGCGCGCGTGACTGGAACGTCGCCGTCAGCGTCATCCGGGGTTCCGGCAGGTAAGCCGCAGTGAAGGCGGCGCGAAGCCGGCGATGAGTCGTGCTCGATAGCCTTCCCGTCTGCCCGTCGCTCAACGGGCAGGCGAGGGAGGTGTGCGTGAAGATGCGTGCGGATCGAGCTCGGGGGCAGTGGACGGACGCAGCCCGGCTCGCGCTGCTCATCCTGTTCGCGTGGGCCGCGGGGATTGCCATCGCGCTGATCCTCGGGCTGGCTCGTCCCGGATCCGCGCCGTCCTCGCTGACGTTCACCGCTGATCGGTCGCAGGCTGGACCGGCGGACGAGACGATGGCGGGACGGCGCTGGACGGACGCGCGCGACCCGGACCTCCTGCTGGCCGGCCGCCGGTGGGCGACCGCGCCGACCGGCGCCTTGTTCGCGGGCGGGCGCCGGAGTCCCGCGGGGCAGGCCGATGTCGGACCGGCTGCCGGGCGCTGGCGTCCTGTCGAGGGGGCGGGACGGATGCTGGCGGGAAGGCGGTGGGATCGCGGCCAGACCATCGCCTTCCCGGACGGAAGGCGATGGAACGTCGTGGTGAGCGGCATCGCCGTCGCGCGCGGGATCGATGGGTCCACCGCCGCCCTCGCCGGTTCGCCATGTGACCGACCTGATCGCATCGCACAGCCGGCAGGCAGGCGCTGGGGCTGACGCCACCCCTGCAGGCCTGACGGACCGATGGCCGGGCGCGTCCCCGCCGTCCTCGTCCGGCGCGTCCCCGGCATTCGGACGCTGGCGATTCGCGCTCGTGGCCGCCTTGCACGCCGGCTCCGCGTCGTACCATTGCCGCGGCCGCGTTGAGGACGCGCCCGCGAATGGCGCGGAGACTAGGAGAGCCCCGATGACCTATGTGATCGCCGAACCGTGCGTCGACGTGATGGATCAGGCCTGTGTCGCGGTCTGCCCGGTCGACTGCATCCACTTCGACGAGGGCGTCGACCGCACGCTCTACATCGACCCGAACGAGTGCATCGACTGCGGTGCCTGCGAACCGGAGTGCCCGGTGAACGCGATCTTCGCCGAGGACTCCGTCCCCGCGGAGTGGACCGCGTACACGCCGATCAACGCGCTCTGGTACACGGACAAGGATGCCGCCCGTGCCCAGGTCGATTCGCTCAAGCCGGCCTGATCGCGCCGATCACATCCGCCGCCCCGTTCTTCCCGGTGCCGCGCCCGGGGCCCCGGCACATGCCGGGGCCTCATCGTGTCCGGGGCAGCCGTCCCTGCCCGCTGCCATCCGGACCCCGGCCGACGCTTGCCCGGGCCGCCTGCGTACACTCGGCCGATGCGGATCGTGTCGCTCCTGCCCTCGGCAACCGAGATCGTCTTCGCCCTCGGCCTCGACGAGGAGCTCGTCGGGCGGACCGACGCCTGCGACCATCCTCCCGAGGCGGCCGCCATCCCGATCGTCGCGCGATCCCGTCCGCCTGCCTCGGAGGCAGGCGGGGAGAATCGCGACCCCGGGCTCGAGACCGGGGCCGCCCCCGGCACTGCCGCGCTCCCCGGCGCACCGGCGACGGTTCGCCACGACAGGACGCCCGCCGGCGACGCACCCCCTGCCGATCGTCGCCCGCAGCGCGTGACTCAGCCGGGCCGTCTCGATCTCGACGCCCTCCGCGCCACCGCTCCCGACCTCGTCCTGGCCGGGGAGGAGTGCGGGGCGTGCGGGATCGGCAGGGCCGAGGTCGTGCAGGCACTGCGGTCGTGGGGTTCGGAGGCGGAGGTCATCGCGCTCGAGCCCGCCTCGATCGAGGGGATCCTGCACACGATCACGACCGTCGGCGCGATGACGTCGGCGGAGGACGAGGCGATCGGCCTGGTCGAACTGCTCCGCGAGCGCCTCGGCGCGATCGAGGCGCAGGTGCAGCAGCGGCGCGCCGAAGGGGTTCGCGCACGACGCGTCGTCGCGCTCGAATGGCTCGACCCGCCCTATGCCAGCGGGCTGTGGATCCCCGAGCAGATCCGGCGAGCGGGCGGCTGGGACGTGCTCGGCGCCGAAGGACGGCGAGCGGTCGAGACGACCTGGGAGGCCGTGGCCGAAGTCGATCCCGAGCAGATCCTGTTCGTCCCGTGCGGCCTTGATGCGCGGGAGGCGGCCGCCGCGTGGGAACGTGTCCGGCGCCCGCCGGGCTGGCACGACCTGCGCGCGGTGCGGCACGGCGAGGTGTTCGCACTCGACGCGCGCTCGTACTTCACGCGGCCCGGCCCCCGGGTGATCGAGGGGATCGCGATGCTCGCCGAGCTGTTCGACCCCGGCGGTTTCGTCGACGAGGCGCCGACGGAGGCCTGGATCCCGCTGACCGACCCCTGACGCCGCGGGGAAGACCCCCTGACGCCGCCCCCGATCTGCGATACTCCGGCCGATGTCACCACTGACGAATCGCACCATTGCGACGGTCGGCTCCGGCGTCATGGCCGAGGCCATGATCGCCGGCCTGCTCCGCGGCCAGCAGGTCGAGCCCGCGCAGATCGTCGCGAGCCACCCAAGGGCCGACAGGCGCGCGCAGCTCGAGCGCGACTACGGCATCCGCGTCTGCGCGTCGAACCTCGACGCGATTTCCGGTGCCGACGTCATCGTCCTCGGCATCAAGCCGCAGATGCTCTCCCGCGTCGGACGCGAGCTCGGGGGCAATCTGCGCGACGGGCAGCTCGTCATCAGCATCATCGCGGGCGCCACGACGACCGCGCTCTCGACGGTGCTCCGTCACCGCCAGATCGTGCGGAGCATGCCGAACACCCCGGCGCGTCTCGGGAAGGGCATGACCGTCTGGTACGCGACGCCCGAAGTCACCCCGGAGCAGCGCGAGCAGGCGTCGACGCTCCTCGCCGCGCTGGGCGCCGAGCTTGCGGTCGACGACGAGCGGATGGTCGCGATGGCGACCGCGGTGAGCGGCACGGGGCCCACATACGTGTTCCTCGTCATGGAGGCCCTGATCGACGCCGCCGTCCACCTCGGCTTCCCGCGGCACATCGCGCACGACCTCGTCATCGAGACGCTCGAGGGCAGCACGCTGTTCGCGAAGTCGAGCGGGATGCACCCGGCCGAGCTGCGGAACATGGTGACCTCGCCGGGAGGCACGAGCGCCGCTGCGCTGCACGAACTGGAGTCCGGGCGCCTCCGGACGGTGCTGTCGGAGGCCGTGTGGGCGGCGTTTCGCCGCACGGAGGAGCTGGGCGACCAGCTCGAGCGCCAGGTCGAGGCGGGCACGGGCCGGTAACGGTACCTGGCAGTAGCCGGTAACGGTACCTGCCAGCAGACGCGCAGCCTGCCCCGGCGCAGCGTGGCCTGAACCGCGGGCCGGACCGGCCACCCGCGGGAGTGCTCCCTGGCCGCGCGTGCGTCGGCCTCCGGGCGCCCAGCTGCGGCAGCCGCCATGCCGCGCGCTACGATGCCGGAGGTCGGCGCGCACGCGCCGGGGTCCGCAGGAGGTCAGCCATGACGACCGCCGATTCCGTCGACCCGATCCTCGAGCCACGGCCGGGGGGCCGCCGGATGCCGCGGCACCGGTCGTGGGCGGAGCCGTTCCGGATCAAGGTGGTCGAGCCGATCCACCTGCTCAGCCGCGCCGAGCGCACGAAGGCGATGGCGGAGGCGGGCTACAACACGTTCCTGCTGCGCAGCGAGGACGTCTTCATCGACCTCCTCACCGACTCCGGCACGTCGGCGATGTCCGACTACCAGTGGGCCGGCATGATGCTCGGCGACGAGGCGTACGCGGGGAGCCGCAACTACTACCATCTCGAGGACGCCGTCCGCACGTACTACGGCTACCGCCATCTCGTCCCCACCCACCAGGGCCGGGGTGCCGAGCATATCCTCAGCCAGATCCTCGTGAAGGCCGGGGACCACGTGCCCGGCAACATGTACTTCACGACGACGCGGCTCCACCAGGAGCTGGCGGGCGGCACGTTCCACGACGTCATCATCGACGAGGCCCACGACCCGACCTCCACGTACCCCTTCAAGGGCAACGTCGACCTCGGGAAGCTCCAGCGGCTCGTCGACGAGGTCGGCGCCGATCGCGTCCCGTATGTGTCGGTGGCGGCCACGGTGAACATGGCAGGCGGCCAGCCGATCTCGATGGAGAACATGCGGGCGGTCAGCGAGTACTGCCGCTCGAAGGGGATCCCCGTGATCCTCGACGCGACCCGCGCGGTCGAGAACGCGTACTTCATCAAGGTCCGCGAGCCCGGCTTCTCCGAGCGATCCGTCGCGGAGATCCTGCTGGACTTCTGCTCCCTGACCGATGGCTGCACGATGAGCGGCAAGAAGGACGCGCTCGTCAACATCGGCGGCTGGCTGGCGATGAACGACGACGACCTGTTCGACGAGGCCCGCAACCTGGTCGTGGTCTACGAGGGGCTCCACACCTACGGCGGGATGGCCGGTCGCGACATGGAGGCGATGGCGCGCGGCATCGAGGAATCGGTGCAGGAGGACCATATCCGCGCCCGGATCGGGCAGGTCGAGTACCTGGGCCGGCACCTGATCGACGAGGATGTCCCGATCGTGCTGCCGATCGGCGGGCACGCGATCTTCCTCGACGCGAAACGCTTCTACCCGCAGATCCCGCAGGACGAGTTCCCGGCACAGACGCTCGCGGCCGAGCTGTACATGGACTCCGGTGTCCGCTCCATGGAGCGCGGGATCGTGTCCGCCGGGCGCAACCCGAAGACCGGGGACCACAACTACCCCAGGCTCGAGCTGGTGCGGCTGACGCTGCCGCGACGTGTCTACACACAGGCACACATGGACGTCACGTGGGAGTCGGTCGCGGAGCTGTACGCGAAGCGCGACCAGGTCCGCGGGCTGCGCATGACGTACGAGCCGAAGTACCTGCGGTTCTTCCAGGCGAGGTTCGAGCGGATGTGAGGACAGGCGTGGAGCCTGTGCGGACGTGTCGGTTCGGCGGCGCGGCTGACCGGCCGATCCTGACCGACGTCGCCGGCTGAAACGCCGGCCTGCGGCCCCGCCTGCGGGGAGGCGGCCACGGGGCGGATCACGAGTGGGTAGCATGATTCCATGCGGTCGACCGGAGAAGTCGTCGGGCTCGTGCTGATGATCGTCGGCGTGCTCGTCCTGCTCGGGACGCTCGGCGCCGACTCGGGCCTCTCGCAGGCGCTCGGCTGGATCTGGCCGCTCCTCGTGATCGGGTTCGGCGTGTGGCTCGTGTGGGACGCCGGGAACCGCCGGCGCACGATTCCGCCCGCCGGCTCCGTCCCCTCCGGAGCCGCGGGAGCCGCGGGATCCGCCGGGGCCGGATGGTCGTCGGGAGCGTGGTCGAGCGCGGGCGGATCGCACGAGGCGTGGCGCGGCCGCGCGCCGCACGCGTGGGGTGCGCAGGGCTGGGCATGGGCACCCGGAGCGTTCCGCGAGCGGCGGTTCCTCGGCGAGATCGAGATGGCGGGACCGATGCAGGCAGGGCCGATGGACATCGAGACGTTCATCGGCGAGGTGCGCCTCGACCTGACGCGCGCGACGTTCCCGGAGGGCGAGACGCCCATCCACGTCAGTGCGGCGATTGGCGAGGTTCGCGTGCTCCTGCCCGCGGACGTCCCCGCCACCGTGCGGACGAGCTCGCTGCTCGGCGAGAGCGAGGCGCTGGGCCGGGTCTCGGGCGCGTTCATGGGCGAGGCACGCGCCGAGACGGAGGACTTCGCGGGCGCAACGCGCCGGATACGCCTGGAGGCGCAGTCGCTCGTCGGCGAGGTGGCGGTGCGAAGGGCGCGACCGGGGGGCGTGGAGCCGAACGGGGCCAGCGCCCCGTCCGGGCCGACGTGGCAGCCGGCATCCTGTGCCTCGTCGGACGGCCCGTCCGTCGGCGACGCGCCGTCCGACCGTCCAGATGCGAACTGGCCGGCGGAGGCGAGCTGGTCGGCCGACGATCCGGTGGGACGGACGGAGGCGGATCAGAGCGCTCGGCCGGGCCCGACCGCTCCGGCGGGGCCGGCCGCCTGAGGTGTCCGACCTCCGGGCCGAGCTGCTCTACACGCTCGACTGCCCGCACTGGGAACGGGTGCGCGCGGATCTGCACGCCGTCCTCGCGCAGGGGGCGATCGAGACGCAGATCCAGCTGGTCCTCATCGGCAGCCAGGACGACGCCGAGTTCCTCGACTTCCCGGGTTCGCCGACGGTCCGGCTGAATGGCGTCGACGTGGTGCCGCCTCCGCCAGGCACGCCACCGACGACGGGGTGCCGGCTGTATCCGCAGCCCGACGGAACGCTGAGCGGGCGGATCCCGGTCGAGGTGCTGGCGGAGGCCGTGCGCATGCACCGGCAGGGGCGGCTGGAGATGTTCCAGCGCGAGGAATCGGCGAAGGTCGCCGCCGCGGCGATCGAGGCGGCGCACGACGAGGCGCAGCCGGGCGTCGACGAGCGGCGTTCGGCCGAGGACGAGCGACTGCCGGATGGCGACGAGCGATGGCGGCGCGGCGAGGCGGGAGCGGAAGCGACGGAGGGTGGGCGGACGTGAGCGCCACGCGCTCCCGCGCGGCAGGGACTCGACGTGCCGCAGGGGAGGCAGCGGCGCGCGGGCTTCGCGCGGGATTCCTCTGGGCCTCTCGCCGGCGGCGGCTCGCGCGCCTCGCGGCCGGCAGCAGCCTGACGCGCGGGATCGTGCAGCGGTTCGTAGCCGGCGAGGATCTCCCGGCCGCGCTGCGGGTGCTCGACCGGCTGCATGCTCGCGGACTCGCGACGACGGTCGACGTGCTCGGCGAGTCGGTCACGACCGTCCAGGCGGCGCATGCCGCGGCGGATCGGTACATCGACGTGCTCGACGCGCTGGCGGAGCGCGGGCTCGACCGGAACGTCAGCGTGAAGCTGACGCAGCTGGGCCTCGACCTCGAGCCGGCGCTGTGCCGCGAGAACCTCATGCGGATCCTCGCGCACGCGGCGGAGCTCAACGCGTTCGTCCGTGTCGACATGGAGGACCACACCCACACGCAGGCCACGATCGAGCTGGTGCGGCAGCTGCACGCGGTGTACCCGGGGGTGGGCGTCGTGGTGCAGGCGTACCTGCGGCGCAGCGCCGCCGACGTGGCGATGCTGAACGCGGACCGCGTGCGGGTCCGGCTCTGCAAGGGTGCGTATGACGAGCCGCCGGATGTCGCGTTCGCCCACAAGCCCGACGTCGACGAGAACTTCCGCCGCCTTGCGGAATCGCTCCTGCGCGACGGGGAGTATCCGGCGCTCGCGACGCACGACGAGCTGCTCGTGGCGTGGGCGCGCGGGTTCGCGGACCGCGAGCGGATCGACCGGTCGCGCTTCGAGTTCCAGATGCTCTACGGGGTCCGGCGCGATCTGCAGGAACGCCTCGTCGCGGGTGGGTACACCGTCAGGGTCTACGTGCCATTCGGGACCGAGTGGTACCCGTACTTCATGCGGCGCCTCGCGGAACGCCCGGCCAACGTCCTGTTCCTGACGCGCAGTGTGCTCGGGGAGCGGCGTCGTCCGCGACGCTGATCCGGGCGGACCTCCCGGCGTCAGGTGCGCGCGGGGCCGCCGCCGCCGTCGCGCCTGCTCCGGGCCCTCCGCTCACGCCTCCCGTTCGACCACGGCCTCGATCGACGCCGGACGCCCGGTCTGCGCGAGCAGCACCGCGGCCACGACGAGCGCGCCGCCGAGCACCTGGAGCGGCGCGAGCCGTTCGCCGAGCAGCAGCACGGCGAGCGACACGGTGAAGACGGGCTCGAGCGTGCTGACGAGCGCGGCGCGGGCCGCGCCGAGCCGCGAGACGCCGGCGTAGAACGCCTGGATCGCGACGGCCGTGGCGAACACGGCGATCCCGATGAGGCCGGGCCACGCGGCCGGAGGGATCTGCCCGGGCAGCACCCGTTCACCCGATGCCACGGCGAGGGCAGCGACCACGAGCCAGGTCCCGAGCATCATGAGCGCCGTGGCCAGCAGCGGAGGCACCTCGGATACGGCGCCCCGGACCGCCCCGGTGGACCCCAGGGGCCGTTCGCCTGACGCGCGGCCGGCGGTCGGGGCACTGGGGCTCGCTCGACGGGCACCCGGCCGTTCCCCGGACGCGCGGCCGGCGAGCAGGATGTAGCCGGCGTAGATGACCGGCGACGCCGCCGCCAGGGCGATGCCGATCGGATCCGCTCCCGTCTCGATCCCGTCGATGGTCAGGGCGGCCCCGACGACCGAGATCCCGAGCGCGACCCACGCGCGCCGCCCCTCGAAGGGTCGACCCACGCGCATCGCCCCGACGGCGACGATCGCGGGGTACACGTAGAGCAGCAGCGCGACGAGGCTCACCGGCGCGAGCTGGACCGCGGCGTAGTACGTCGTCGCGTTGCCGGCAAAGACCATCCCGAGACCGATGAGCACGGCCGCCTGGCGAGCGGTGAGCCGTCGCAGCGCGGCGCGGCCCCCTCGGGCGGTCACGAGCCAGCCCCACGTGAGCAGGCCGGCCAGCGTGAACCGCCACGCCAGCAGCGCCAGCCAGTCCGTTCCGGTCGCGTAGACGCCCTTCGCGAGCAGCGGGCCGGACGCATACCCGAGCGCCGCCGTGGCGACGAGGAGCGCTCCGATGATCTGCGCACGACGCATGGACCGAGGCTATCAGGGCACGCGGGGGCACAGCGGGCACCTCCGACGGCGTCTGCCGGCGCGTCGAGAGCGCCTGCCGATCGGCCCCCGTCCGCCGTGGAGACCGCCTACGACGAACGCAGGAGGCCCTTGCAGAAGCCGGGAGGCACGCACTTTTCTGCACCGAAATGGGTAGACTTTTCGGGTCCGACCGGCCTGCAGGTGCGACCGGCGAACGTACACACGAGGACGCTGTCACGGCTACGCTGTACGCCCCCACGACACAGCGCGTCCGACGGGCCCCCACCGTCGTCGACTTCGTCAACATCCGGTGGGTCGATGACTGGTGCAAGCGCTGCAACATCTGCATCGAGATCTGCCCGAAGGATTCGCTGGTTCTCACGCACGATGCGATCGTCGAGGTCGAGAACTGCATCCGCTGCGGCCTCTGTGAGCGGTACTGCCCGGACCTCGCGATCGAGGTGATCCCCGCACAGGCCGTCGCGACGCTGCAGGCCGCTGGCGCGGCCATCACCGGGGCGCGGCCCCATCCGCGGGTCCCCCAGCGCTCCGGCACGCCCGACACCGCCCGCGGCCCCGCCGTTGCCGGGACCGATCCGAACCGCGGCATCACCGACGTCGAGAGCGCGCCGGACGTCGACCGCGCGAACCCGACGTAGGAGGCGGACGAAGAGATGGCAAAGCGACTCCTCCAGGGCAACGAGGCGGTGCTGCTGGGGGCGGTGAAGGCCGGCGCGACGTACTTCGCCGGCTACCCGATCAGCCCGAGCAGCGAGGTCCTCATGGCGGCGTCGGTGTACGCCGCGTCGCACCCCGAGCTCCGTTTCCTGCAGGCCGAGGACGAGATCGCGAGCGCGAACGCGATCATCGGCGCGAGCCTCGCCGGCGCGAAGTCGTTCACCGCGACGTCCGGCCCAGGGTTCAGCCTGATGCAGGAGGCGATCGGGTACGCCCACAAGCTCGGCGTGCCGACCGTCTTCGTCGACGTCCAGCGGGTTGGCCCCGCGACGGGCATGCCCACGATGCCAGGGCAGGGGGACATCCTCCAGACTCGCTACGGCTCGTCCGGCGACTACACGAGCATCGTGTTCTACCCCTCGACCGTCGCCGAGTGCTACGAGTACACGATCCGCGCGTTCAACTGCGCCGAGGAGAGCCGATCGCCGGTGGTGCTCCTGTCCGACGCGTTCCTCGGCCACCTCAACGAGGTGGTCGACCTCGACGCGATCCGGGTGCCGGTCGTCGAACGCACGCTCGAGCCGCTCGCGTCCGGCCACACGCGCCTGTTCAGCGGTGTCGCCACGTACCCCGACGGCGAGCCCGCCACGGCCGATGCCGACGAGTTCATCCGCCAGTACGAGGAGGCCAAGGCGCGCCGGCTCGAGGTGTCGGAGCGCTACGCGTTCCACGAGTACGGGTGGAACAAGGACGCTGACACGCTCGTGATCGCGTTCGGGATCACGCGCCGCATCGCCCAGCCACTGGCACCGCACTTCGCGCTGTTCCGCCCGATCCGCATCTGGCCGGTCCTCCAGGATGAGCTCCGCGAGATCGCGCCCCGCTACAGGCGGATCGTCGTGATCGAGGGCAGCGACGGCCAGTACGCGAGCGTCGTCGAGCGCGTCCTGTACCGCGACGTCTACCGCGTCCCGCTCCTCGGTGGCCGGATGAGCCTCGAGGCGGTGCGCGAGGGGCTCGACCGGATCGGCCTGCTCCCGGCGGAGCTGGCCGAGGCCGCGGTCTGAGCACAACGAGAACCGAGGACCCGACCACCGATGTCGTACAAGGACAAAGTCAAGACCGACCTCTTCCCGACCATCTGGTGTCCGGGCTGCGGGATCGGCCTGATCATGACCCAGCTCGCGATGGTGATGGACGACCTGGGGCTGGACAGGACGAACACCGTCATGGTGACCGGGATCGGCTGCACGGGGCGCATGGGTGCCTATATGCAGTTCGATTCCGTGTACACGCTCCACGGCCGCACGCTGCCGGTGGCGGAAGCGATCGCCACGGTCCGCCCCGAGCTCAATGTCATCGTCGTCTCCGGCGACGGTGACATGACCTCGATCGGCGGCAATCACCTGCTGCACGCGATCCGCCGCAACCCGCGGATCACCGTCCTCTGCAACAACAACGAGATCTACGGCCTCACGGGGGGGCAGACGGGCCCGACGACCCCGGTCGGCACGAAGACCGTGTCGTCGCCCGCGGGCGCGACGTTCAGCCCCGTGAACCTCCAGGGCCTCGTCAACACGAACGGCAACGCGTTCTACGCGAAGACGACCGTGTACCACCAGGGCCAGATGCGCCGGGCGATCAAGGAAGCCATCGAGTGGCCCGGCTTCGCGTTCGTCGACATCACGAGCCAGTGCATCGAGAACAACGGGCGCCGGATCGGCTTCCCGAGCGCGAACGAGATGCTCAACTACTACAGGAAGGAGTACCGTCAGGCCCCGCCAGGCTCGACGCAGCTGGCGAACCACCAGCTCGGCATCGTGAAGGGCCGCGCGGCGGAGCCGAAGGCGGAGCCCGCCGGTGCGGGCGCCGGGAAGGGGAGCGGCGAGGCATGACGGAGCACGCGATCGTCATCGACGGCGTCGGCGGCCAGGGCGTGCGCGTCATCGGCAACACGATGGCCACGCTCCTCGGTGCGATGGGCTACGAAGTGACGCTGTTGTACGACTACGACTCGAGCGTGCGCGGCGGCATGAGCGAGGCGTTCCTCAAGTACGCGGACGAGCCGATCTCGAACCCGGTCGTGGAGCACGCGAACGTCACGCTCCGGCTCGCCGACCGCGGCCCGAACCATCTCGACAGCGACTACGTGGTGTGCGACATCGGCCTCGTGAAGCCGGGTGAGCGCGCGGAGGAGATCCCCTTCCTCGAGCTCGGCGTCAAGCACTTCGGGCGCGATCTGTTCGGCAACATGATCGCGCTCGGCCGGCTGCTCCGACTCTCCGACGTCAAGTTCGACCAGGCCGCACTCGAGGCCGCGCTGCCGGCGAAATACCGCGAGGAGAACATCGGCGCGGTCCGCTACGGCTACGACCTGGACGACACGCAGATCCACCAGATCGTGCCGGAGGAGGCCGCGGGCCGGTTCGCCGGGCGGTACGCGGAGGCCGTGCTCTCGGGCGTCGCGATGCGCGACGCGATCGAACTGGCCGGGCAGCACCCGGTCGCGTGACCGGGAGTCCGGACTCGCGCGGAGCCGGACGAGGGCGCGCGGGGGGGCCGCCAGGCAATGCACAGGGCGAGGACAGTCGTGGGCCGCACGGGCGCGATCCTGGTCGTTGCTGACGACCTCATCTGGGCGTCGCGTCTCGAGGGACTCGTCCGCGACGCGGGCGGGCGTCCGATCCTCGTCCACTCGCTGCGTGCGCTCGACGGCATCCTCATGTCCGGGTTCGGGTTGCCGGCGGGGGCCGTGGTCGACCTGGCCGCCCGAGACGACGCCGCGCTTCCCGCGCTGCAGCGACTGGCGGATGCCGGCGTGCCGGCCGTCGCCGTCGGGCAGCACGACGACCGCGAAGGGCGCGCCGCGGCACGGGCGGCGGGTGCGGCGGTCGTGTACGCGTATGGCGCGCTCGCCGGAAGCGGCGCCCGCGGGTTCGAGTCGTGGGTTCGTGAGGTCGGAGTGACGGAGACGGTCGACGCGGCAGCGTCGGCGGAAGACACGTCCGGAGAGCTGTCCTCCGCTCCGGCCGGCGGCCCCGAGCCGGCCGGCGGGCCGGCGGCCGCTCTCGTTCCGCCCGGGATTCCGGCCGCCCGCTACGCCTCCCGACTTGCCGCGGCGCGGTCGGCGCTCGTCGAGAACGGCGCGTTGGCACTGCTCGTCGGTGTCGGCGCGGACCTGCGGTGGCTGACCGGGTACCAGGCGATGAACCTCGAGCGGCTCACGATGCTCGTGCTGCCGCGCGACGGCGACCCGGCGCTCATCGCCCCGCGGCTCGAGGCGCCTCGAGCCGCGCTCGCGCCCGCGGTCGCCGCCGGGCTCGTACGCATCGTGACGTGGGAGGAGACGGAGGACGCCGTCGCCGTCGTTCCCGGGCTCGTCGCAGCGTCCGGGCCGGGGCCCCGGGCGCACGAGGCCGATCCCGGTCGCCTGCTCGTGTCGGATCGGCTGTGGGCGTCGTTCGTGCTCCGGCTGCAGGCGGCCTTTGCCGGGGCATCGTTCGGGCTCGCGTCGGAGATCCTGCGCCCGCTCCGGATGACCAAGGATCCCGACGAGATTGTGCTGCTCCGCATGGCGGCCCACGCCGCCGATCGGGTCGTGCTCGCGATCGCTGCCGGGCGACTCGTCGGACGCACGGAGATGGACGTGGCCCGGGAGGTTCGCGAGCGGCTCATCGACGAGGGGCACGAAGACGCGGGCTTCGCGATCGTCGGCAGCGGGCCGAACTCGGCCTCTCCGCATCACGAGGCGTCGGGCCGCGTCATCCGCCCCGGCGAGCCGATCGTGCTCGACATCGGCGGCTCGTGTGGCGGCTACGGCTCGGACACAACCCGCACACTGTGGGTGACCGGCGACGTGGGTATCGGCCCCGGCCCCGAGTTCCTCCGCCTGTACGACGTGCTGCAGCGTGCACAGGCGCTTGCGACCGACGCCGTCGCGCCGGGGGTCCCAGCCGAACGCATCGACGCCATCGGGCGGAACGCGATCGCCGAGGCGGGGTTCGGGCCGGCGTTCACGCACCGGATCGGGCACGGAATCGGCCTCGAGGAGCACGAGGATCCGTACCTGGTGGCGGGCAACGGCGAGCCACTGCAGTCGGGATACGCGTTCAGCGTGGAGCCGGGGATCTACCTCGAGGGACGCTACGGGGCGCGGATCGAGGACATCGTGGTGTGCGGCGCTGCCGGGCCGGACGTGCTGAACGAGACGGCGCGCGACCTCCTCGTCGTCCGCGGCACATGACGGCGATCCCGCCTGATCTCGTCGTCACGAGAGGCGCGTGGTCTCGATCCGGAGTGGCGTGTCCCCCTCTCGCGACGCTGCGCTCCTCCCTCGACGAGCCGCCGGTTCGTGATCCGGGAGCGGCGCGTTCGCATCGCAACCTGACCTCGCGGCGCCCCTCCACTATGATCCTTCTCTGGCGCGGTGCCCACCGACGGCTCCGCATGCCGGGGACTGCAGGAATGTGACTGACATCCACGACCGGCCGTCGATCGAGGTCTCGGCCGAGCCCACCGCCTCCAACAGGACCGCCCTGCTGGCCGACGCGCCAGCGTCGGCCGCGCAGGCCCAGCGTGGGTGCACCGCGGCGCAGCTTCGCCGGTTCATCAAGTCGCGCCCGTACGTGCCGCTCCACGAGCTGCGACGGCGGTTCGAGATGGGCGGTGAGACCGATGACCTGTCCTCGCTCGAGACCGGGCACGGGCTCGCGTACGTGGGCCTGCCGCCCCGAGAGTGCGCGCTGCTCCAGGACCTCGTCCGGCAGGGCGAGGTCGGCGTCGAGTTGTCGCTCGACCCGCCGATGCCCGTCGTGGTCGGCGTCTTCCCCATGCGGCCCGTGCCGCGGCCCTGAGCTGCCTCTGCTGGCGACTCGCTGTTCTCCCGCCGCATCGCTGCGCCTTCGTGCCGCCATCCCGCCGCACGCCATGTCGCCGCGGCGCGTCGCGCGCGATGCCGTTCGCCCGAGTCTTCAGGCCCTGTCGTTCGCGGCACCGATTGCGTAGGCTTGCCCCGGCGCAGCCGACGGGCGGCGCGCCACGCGACCGGAGGTGCACCATGGCCGCCAGCGAGAAGCCACCGCTGTCCCACCTCGTGACAGAGGTGACCGACGACGAGGTCGACCCGGCTGCGGAGGCGGCCCGGCAGACCGACCAGGAAGCGGCGCTCGCGGACTACGCCGAGCTGGCACGGCTGCTGCGGGCAGCGGATCAGGCCGGCGACCGTGAAGCGGCCGCGGAGATCCGGGAGCAGATGGACGAGGTCTGGCCGTCGCTGAGCGAGGCACAGCGCGGGCGGATCGAGGATGGGGAGTTCGACTGGTAGGCGCGGGGGAGAGCGAGGGGTCCGGTCGGAGATGGCCCGCCGGAGATCGCATCTGCGTCCCCGGTGACATCCACCCTGACAGCCGCGCCCCCTGCCACGGCCGTCGTCGCTCGGGGTCCTCCGCCTCGGGGGTGGGGAGGCCGCGCCAACACGCTCCTCCGCGCCAAACACGCTCCTCCCGAGCTTGAGATCCCGACCCGGGCGTGTTGCGGCCTACCCGCGAACCGCCGCGTCCTCGAGCGTCAGCAGCCAGCGCTTCACACCCAGCATCTCCGCGCGAGGCGCGTGGCCCCCGCCTCCGTAGCCGCCCAGCGTGCCATCTGCGGCGAGAATGCGGTGACACGGGATCACGACGGGGACGGGATTCCGGCCGAGGGCGCCGCCGACCGCGCGCGCCGCGCCCGGGCGGCCGATCGACCGCGCCAGCGCCCCATAGCTCGTCACCTCGCCGTACGCGAGCCGAGTGGCTCCGGCGAGCACCAGCCGGTCCCACGCCGAGATCCCCTGGAGGTCGATCGGCAGGTCGAAGTCCGTCCGACGGCCCGAGAAGTATTCGGCGAGCTCACGCCGGGCCGCGGCGAGCGACGCCCGGATCGGGGCCGGCACGCTGTCGCCGTCGGGGACGACCCGGCCGCGCAGGCGTCGCGAGACGGTCGCCACGAAGTCGTCGGCGCCGGTCACGAGCTCGATCGCGACAATCCCCTGCGCCGATGCGGCGACGTGGATGGTGCCCCACGGCGCGGGCTCGCTCGAGTACGCGGCGATGACCCTGCGCTCCTCGTCCGGGGCTGGCTCCGTCATGCCGACTGCGGCACGCGTCCGGGTCCGTGCGGTCTCCACCTCGCCCGCGACTGCGCCCGCTGCGGGCAGCGGGTCATGCGCTCGCAGCCAGATCGCCATCGGGTCATCACCCACACCGTCGTCCCTCGTCCGTCGGTTCGTCATCGGTCCATCTCCACGTAGGCGGCCAGCCTCCCCCGGAGCCGCCGCAGTCCCTGACTCACGTGCTGTCGTGCCGTCGTCTCCGAGCATCCGAGCGCCCTCGCCACGTCGGCGTACTCCCCGCCCTCGAGGACCCGCCCGATCACTGCCGCGCGTTGCCGCGACGTGAGGCCGAGGAGGGCCTCCCGGATCACGTCGGCCATCTCCGCGGCAAGGGCGTGCGCCGCAGGATCGTCGGCGGGCCGAGCCGGCGCGTTGGACGCGATGCCGCCGAGCGGCGACGCCATCGCCGAACGCACGGTCCGACGACGGTACGCGTCGCGCGCCAGGTTGCCGGCGATCCGGTAGAGCCACGCGCGGACGTTCGCAGCCGCGTCGAGGCGCGGGTACGCGCGGAAGGCGCGGACGAACGTCTCCTGGTGCAGGTCGGCGGCCTCCTCTGCGGACGGCACGAGCCGTCGCAGGTAGCGGTAGATCTCGACTTCGTGGGCGGCCAAGACGGCCTCGAACGCCGGCGCGAGTGGTTCCACCGGAGCGAGTGGTTTCACCGGCGCGAGTGATCCGACCGGCGCGAGTGGTTCGGCAGACGGGGAGGGGAGCGCTCGCGGCGCTGGCATCGCACGCATCTCGGTCAGTGTGACGCGCGGCCAGGGCAGACGTGAATGCCCGAGCGCCGCCGGGACCGGTGAGCGAAGCGCCCCCCGCCCATGGCACCGTTGACGGCCGTCTCGACCGTGAAGATCGCTTTACCGACCCTTACCCCCCAGGCCGGCCGCGATCTCAGAAACTGTCAAGAGTTCCCGGCGACCATGACCACCGGCCCTGTGCCGGGCTGCCCGGTACCCGCCTCTTCGACTGGTGAATGCATGACCGTAACGTCCACGACCTCCCGGCGCGCTCCGCTCCCGCGGACCTGGTCCATCCGGGCGTCGGATATCGCCGCGCTCGTGGCCGGCAACGCGGTGCTCATCGGCGCCATGTGGGTCCGCCACGGCCAGCTCATCGAACTGCATTCCGTGACCGGCATCATCACCGCCGCCGGTCAGCTCGCAGCCCTGTACGGCACGTACCTCGTGCTGCTCCAGCTGGTGCTCATGTCGCGCAGCCCCTGGCTCGACCAGGTCTTCGGCTCGGACCGGATCGTGTGGCTCCACCGGTGGGTCGGGTTCAGCGCGATCCTGCTCCTCGCCGCGCACGGCGTCCTGACGGTCACGGGCTACGGGCTCGCCAACGGATCGGGACCCATCGGCGAGACCGTGACGATGCTCACGACGTACCCGTACGTGCTCCTCGCCACCGCCGGCATGGCCCTCTTCGTGCTCATCGGCGTGATGTCGATCAACGCCGCCCGCCGCCGCGTCTCCTACGAGACCTGGTACGGCATCCACCTGTACACGTACCTCGCGATCGCGCTGGCGTTCATGCACCAGCTCGCGGTCGGCACGGACTTCCTCGGCGACCCCGTCGCGCGCCTGTACTGGCTCGCGCTCTACGTCGCGACGTTCTCGTTGCTGATCGCATTCCGGTTCGGGCAGCCGATCACGCTGTCGCTGCGACACCGCCTGCGAGTCGCGAACGTCATCGTCGAGGCGCCCGGCGTGATCTCGATCTACATGACCGGTCGCGAGCTCGACCGGCTCGCGGTCCGCGCCGGCCAGTGGTTCCGCTGGCGCTTCCTGACCCCCGATGACTGGTGGCGCAGCCACCCGTTCTCCCTCTCCGCTGCCCCCAACGGCGAATTCCTGAGGATCACCGTGAAGGACGTCGGTGACTTCACGTCGAAGCTTCAGCGGATGCGGATCGGCACGCTCGTGTTCGTGGAGGGGCCGTACGGCATCCTGACCGGGGCCCAGCGGACGCGGCCCCGCGTGCTCCTCGTCGCGGGAGGGATCGGGATCACCCCCCTCCGCGCGCTCCTCGAGGAGATGCCGGCCGGCAAAGGTGACCTTGCCCTGCTGTACCGCGCGCGCCGGCCGCGCGACCTCGTGTTCCGGCGCGAGATCGAGCAGATCGCGGCCCTGCGCGGCGCGACCGTCCACTTCGTCGTCGGGCATCATGGGACACGCGAGATGCCACACGACCCGTTCGAGCCGCGGGCCATCCAGCGGCTCGTGCCGGACGTGGCCCAGCGCGACATCTACGTGTGTGGCCCCGTCCCGATGATGGACGCGGTCCGTCGAAGCCTGCACGCGCTCCACGTGCCCGACACCCAGATCCATGACGAACGCTTTGCGTTCTGATCGGCGATCCGCCGCTGACTGACGGAGGACCCTCCATGATTCCGAAACGCGCCGTCGCGGCGATCGCGTCGACCGCGATCGCCCTCGCGCTCCTGTTGAACTTCAAGACCGCGGCGACCTTCACGGTGCCCACGTCCGCGGTCGTCGGCCAGCCGACGCCCGGCTCGACATCGGCAGCCGGTGCGTCCACCGGCTCCGGCCACTCGGCCGCATCCGGCGCCTCCGGGTCCGGGCAGCCCGCCGCGTCGAGCGGCGCGACCGGCTCCGGTTCCGGAAGCGGCGGATCAGGGAACGCGCCGGGCCCGTCATCGGGCGCGAACGGATCGACCGCGAGCTCCGGGGGCAGCCTGAAGAACGGGCAGTACACCGGCGCCGCCGTCCAGATCCCGTTCGGCACGGTGCAGGTCCAGGTCACCATCTCCGCCGGCCGGATCACCGACGTGCAGGCGCTGCAGATGCCGAGCTCCCACGCGTACTCCGCGCAGATCAGCCAGTACGTGACGCCGATGCTCAAGCAGGAGGTCCTGCAGGCACAGAGCGCGCAGATCAACCTGATCTCGGGCGCGACGTACACGACCGAGGCCTACGCGCAGTCGCTGGGGTCCGCGCTCTCCCAGGCGTGACCGGGCCATGGTGACGGGGGCATCGACAGGCGGCGCGTGAGCCGTGCCGCGACAGGCGGCGCGTGAGCCGTGCCGCCGCGGGCGGAGCGCACCGTCGCGACGGCCCCATCGATCGCGGCGTTCGACGGCCCGGCGTGGATCGTTTCACCCGGGCCGTTCCGTGTGCCCGCCCCCGCTGCATTGCCCGCGTCACGAGCAGGCGAGCGGTGTCCACACCGGCGTGGTGGCGCCCCGGAGTCGGCGGCCGAGCTTTCAGGATTGCTTCAGCGCTGGCGGGTACAACAGTGGCCGAGGGTGGCGAGGACCGAGAGAGCGAACAGAGCGTGGAGAACCACACGATGGAAGACGAGAACAGCCGCGAGGAGATCTCCGAGGTGCCCTCGAGGCGCCCGACCTGGGAGCCGCCGGTGCCGGTTCCAACCGACCCCTCCGGCGTCGCCGAGGTGACGGCGCCGGTCGATCCGTCGGCCGCCAAAGCGACGCACAGCGCGGCCGCAGCGCCGGCGCCGGTCGAGGGCGGTGCGCGCGCGGGCGCGGACGATGCCACCGCCGCGGGGGGTGGGCTCGACGAGCCGTTCACGCGGGCCGATGCGGCGAACGCTGCACCGCTCGGGACCCGCGCCGTGGCCGACGAGCAGTGGCGGGCCCGGACGGGCGACCAACACGCTCCCGGTGCTTCGACCCGCGAGTCCGCACCTCGGCGGCGCGTCCCGGTGGCCGCGATCGTCGCCGCGGCCGTCCTGTCGGCCGTCCTCTCGTCGGGCGGCACCTACGCAGTCGTCAGGCTGACGGCTCCACCGGCATCGTCGAGCACGGCCCAGGACGCCAGCCTGGCCTCCACGGCCTCGGCCGCCTCCACCTCGTCGACGTCGGGCGCCGCGCAGACCGCCTCCGGCAGCAACGCGATCGTGAACGTGGCCTCCGAGGCGAGCAAGTCGGTGGTGACGATCACGTCGAACGGCATGACGGGATACTCCCCGTTCTCGGTGCCGGTGACTGGCGTCGGGTCGGGGTTCATCGTGTCGACCAACGGGCTGATCCTCACCGCGAACCACGTGGTGACCGGGGCCCAGTCGCTGACCGTGACGCTCCCGAGTGGCCGCAACGTCCCGGCGACCGTCGTCTCGACGGATCCGTCGCATGACGTGGCGCTGATCAAGGTCTCGGCGACCGGCCTGACCCCGTTGCCGCTGGGCGACTCGAACAACCTGACGGTCGGCGAGACCGTCGTGGCCGTGGGAAGCCCGCTGGGCACGTTCTACGACACGGTGACCAACGGGATCGTGTCGGCGCTGAACCGCACGATCTCCGTCTCCGAGACGGGCTCCCGTCAGCGGACGCAGCTCTCCGGCCTGATCCAGACCGACGCCCCGATCAACCCGGGCAACAGCGGCGGACCGCTCCTCGACACCACAGGTCACGTGATCGGGCTCGTCGACGCGCAGGCCAGCGGCGCACAGGGGGTCGGGTTCGCGGTGCCGATCAACGCGGGCAAGGCGCTCCTGAACAGCGCGCCGACGGCGTAGGACCCGAAGCGCAGGCGCGAGCGGGACCGCAACTCCACCTCGAAGGGACACAGATGCAACCCAAGGTCGTCGGCGCCATCGCGATGATCGTCGTCGGCATCGGAGCCGTGGGCTATGCGGTCTTCGCGCCGAACCTCACCGCCTCGACCGCGCCACAGTACCTCACCGCCACGGTCACGCAGGGGACGGTCGCGATCCAGGCGGTGGCGACTGGCACGATCGAGGCGGCCGAGACGTACGGCCTCGCGTTCGGCGCCGATCCCGCCGTCGTCTCCTCGTCGACCGCCTCGACGGGGGCCGGTTCGGGCTCCTCCAGCGCCTGGGTCACGAAGAGCGTCGCGGTGAAGGTCGGCGACACCGTGAAGCAGGGGCAGGTGCTCGCCGCGGCCGACCCGAGCACCGCGCAGGTGAACCTGGCCGTCGCGAAGGCGAACCTGGCGGCGGCGGAGGCCAGGCTGTCGGTCGACGAGGGGCATCCCTCCGCGACCGCCATCGCGGCGGCGCAGAACGCGATCAACCAGGCAAGCCTCTCGTACACCTCGGCGCAGCACTCCACCCAGGCGACGCTGCAGTCGAGCCAGCTCGCGGTGACGCAGGCCGAACAGCAGCTCGCGAATGCGAAGGCGGGGCTGGCCACCGCGCAGGCGACACCGAGCCCGAGCCAGCTCGCGGCCTCGCAGGCGACCCTGGGCCAGGCGCAGCTGAACCTGCAGTCGGCGCAGCAGGCGCAGTCGGCGCAGCAGGCGAAGGACCAGCTCTCCCTGCAGTCGGCGCAGGAGGCCGTGACGAACGCGCAGACCGCACTGGCCAACGCGCAGGCCGCGCTCGCGAGTGCACAGGCCCAGTACAACGCCGACACGCAGACGGCCACGCCGGCTCCCGGCTCGAGCGCTCCGCCGGCGACGCCCAACCCATCGAAGCTGGCCGCCGATCAGACGGCGATCAACCAGGCGCAGCAGCAGGTGCAGCAGGCGCAGCAGGCACTGCAGACCGCGCAGAACAACCTGGCGTCGGCGCAGCTGAGCGCCCAGACCGCGGAGCAGCAGGCGGCCAACCAGGTCACGAGCGCGCAGAACCAGCTGACGATCGCGCAGAACTCGTACGGCACGAGCACGTCGCCCTCGCAGACCGCGGTGACCCAGGCCGAGCAGCAGGTGCAGTCGGCCGAGCTTGCGCTGACCTCCGCCGAGCAGAAGCTCGCGCAGTCGCAGACCCAGCAGTCGGACAGCCTGGCCCAGGCCCGGCAGTCGCTCGCCAACGCCCAGACCAACTACCAGGCGTCGGTCGGCCCGGCCGCGTCCGACGTCATCGCGACCGACAGGGCGAGCGTGACGAGCGCGCAGGCGAACGTCACGACTGCCGAGACCACGCTGAGCCGCGCGACGCTGACGTCGCCCGTCGCCGGCGTCGTCACCGCCGTCAACGTCCATCCCGGTATCGTCGCCGGGTCCGGCTACGCGGTCACGATCCAGGGGAACACGATGGATGCCACGGCGAGCTTCGCCGAGAGCTCGATCGCGTCCCTCAAGCTCGGCCAGCCCGCCTCCGTGACGGTCACGGCCACCGGCGCGGACCTGCCCGGCACGGTCAGTGAGATCGTCCCGGTCGCGTCGTCGAGCGCCGGGTCGAACAGCGTCGTGACGTACACGGTCATGGTCACGCTGCCGAACGCGCCCGCGGGGATCCTCTCCGGGATGTCGACGAGCATCGCGGTGACGACGGCCGAGGCCCAGAACGTCCTGACGGTGCCGGCCATCGCCCTGCAGGGTTCCAGCGGCTCGTACTACGTGCGGGTGATGGGGACGAACAAGCAGGTCCAGGAGGTCCCGGTCCAGGTCGGTCTCGTCGGCACCTCGACGGCCGAGGTCCAGAGCGGCCTGTCGGCGGGCGAGACGGTCGTGACCGGCACGGTCAGCGCGCTGAACTCCGCGACGACGAGCGGTGGCGGCTTCGGAATCGGCGGTCTCGGGGGCGTGGGCGGCGGTAACTTCCGCCGGACCACGACCGGCGGCAACGCGGCGGGCACCAGGGGCGCGGGCACCAAGGCGGCCGGGAACCGTGCGGCGCGGCCATGAGCGAGCCGATCCTCCAGCTCGAGCGCGTCTCCCGGATCTACGACACCGGGAAGGTGCTGGTCCCCGCACTCCAGGACGTCGACCTGACCGTCGATCGCGGCGAGTTCCTCGCGATCGTCGGACCCTCCGGGTCCGGCAAGTCGACGATGATGCACATCCTCGGCTGCCTCGACCGCCCGACGAGCGGCCGGTACGTGCTCGACGGGACGCCGGTCGAGGAGCTCGACGACGACGCCCTGGCGGCCGTCCGCAGCCGGTCGATCGGCTTCATCTTCCAGTCGTACAACCTGCTCCCGCGCACGAGCGCGCTCGAGAACGTCGCGACCCCGCTCGCGTACCAGGGCGTCCCGCGGCGCGAGCGGCTCGAACGGGCGCGGGCGGCGCTGACGCTTCTGGGCCTGGGCGACCGACTCGACCACGAGCCGACCGAGCTCTCGGGCGGCCAGCAGCAGCGGGTCGGGATCGCTCGCGCGCTCGTCACCGAGCCGGCGGTCCTCCTCGCCGACGAGCCGACGGGCAACCTCGACAGCCACGCCGGAGCCGAGGTCATCGAGCTGTTCCGGCAGCTGCACGCCACCGGCCGGACCATCGTGCTGATCACGCACGACCTCGAGGTCGCCGAGGCGGCCGACCGGCAGGTGCACATCCGCGACGGGCGCATCGCCCCGGACGGGAGGATCGCGGCATGAGCCTGCGCGATCTTCTCCGGCTCGCCGTGTCGCGTCTCGGGACCGGCAAGCTGCGCACCGGGCTCACGATGCTCGGGATCATCATCGGCGTCGCATCCGTCGTCGCGCTCGTGTCGGTGGGCCAGGGCGCGACCGAGGGGATCAACAGCCGTCTCGAGGGCCTCGGCACGAACCTGCTGACGATCAACCCCGGGTTCTCGACGAGCGGCGCGACGCGCGGCGCGCTCGGGTCCGCCACGACCCTCACGATCGAGGACGCGTCGGCGATCAGCGCGCTCCCGGACATCGCCGGCGTGGCCCCCGAGCTCTCCAGCCAGCAGCTCGTGGTCGCCGGCAGCCAGAACGAGACGACGACGGTCATCGGCACGACGCCGGCGTACCCGCTCGTCTACGCGTACACGATGTGGCAGGGCTCGTTCCTGAACCAGGCGAGCGTCGACCACTCGCTGCGCGCCGCCGTCCTGGGCAACACCACGGCCACCAACCTCGGGCTCACCGCGAGCTCGATCGGCAGCACGATCTACATCAGCGGGCTGCCGTTCGAGATCGTCGGCATCATGCAGCCGAAGGGCGGATCGGGCTTCGTCAGCCCCGACGACGAGGTGCTGATCCCCGTCACGACCGCGCGCGACCTGTTCGTCGGGAGCGACAGCGTCCGGACGGTCGGCGTCAGCGTCACGACGCAGGCCGCCATGAACACCGCGAACGCCGAGATCACCGCGCTGCTCGACCAGCGCCACGGGATCGGCGCGGGCGGCACGCCGGACTTCACGATCACGAGCCAGACCCAGCTGCTCTCGACCGTGTCCTCGGTCAGCACCCTCCTGACGGTGCTGCTGGCCGGCATCGCCTCGATCTCGCTGATCGTCGGCGGCATCGGGATCATGAACATCATGCTGGTCTCGGTCCGCGAGCGGACCCGGGAGATCGGCATCCGGAAGGCGATCGGCGCGCGAGGGCGCGACATCCTGCTCCAGTTCCTGTTCGAGGCCCTGATGCTCTCGGTCGCCGGCGGGATCGTCGGGATCGTCGTCGGCGTCCTCGCGTCGGGCGTCATCGCCGTCATCGCCGGCTGGGCGTTCACGTTCAACCCGTTCACCGTCGTCGTATCGGTCGTCTTCAGCCTGATCGTCGGGATCGTGTTCGGGGTCTGGCCGGCGAGCCAGGCGGCACGACTCGACCCGGTCGTCGCCCTGCGGTACGAGTGAGAGGAAGTGCTCGATGATCGACTACCCCGTCACCCCGGGCCCCGGCGCGTCGCCCGATCCGACTGCGACGCCCGACCGCCCCCGCGGGGACTCCCCGGCGTCCGGCGCGTCGCCAGCGTCCGGCGCGTCGCCGGCGCCCGCTGCCCCGGCGGCGCCCGCGCCGTCCGCGAGCCCGTTCGAACCCGTGGCCCAGCCGTCCCCGCGACCCGCTGGTCCGGCTGCCGTGACCGGCGGTGGGCGCCGCGCCTCGTCACGCGCGACGAGCATCCTGTTCGGAGTCGCGGCCGTCGTCGCGATCGGCGGCATCGCGTTCGCAGTCGGACGCGTGACGGCGCCGACCGCGACCGCCGCCACGAGCCAGTTCGGCAACGGGGCCTTCGGCGCCGGAGGTTCGCGTGAGGCGGGCCCGAACGCGAGCTCCGTTCCGGGCCGCGTGCGCGCGGGGGCGTTCCGGGGCGCGCTGCCCGGCATCGGCGGCGCCGCAGGCCTCTCGATCGACGGCACGGTCCAGTCCATCAGCGGGAGCACGATGACGGTGAAGACCGCGAACGGGGAGACCGTGACGGTCGACCTGGGCCCGGGCACGACCTACCACACCGCGACGACCGCCAGCGCGAACAGCGTGACGTCGGGAAGCCGGGTCCGGGTGCAGGTACAGTTGAACCGCGCGGGCTTCACGGCCGGCGGAGGGACGGCCGGTGGCGGCGGGACGACGGGCGGCACGGGGTCGACGCAGGGCCCGCTCGCGAGCGGCGCCACGCGGCGGACCCTGAGCGCCAGCGACGTGACCGTCGTGAACCCCTAGGAGCGATCGGTGCACCTGCTCATCGTCGAGGATGACGCCCGGCTGGTGCGGCTGCTGAAGCGGCTGCTCAGCCAGGATCGGCACGTGGTCGAGACCGCGTCGACCGCCGCCGACGCGCTCGAGATCGCCGGCTCCACCGTGGAGCTCGACGCGATCATCCTCGACATCGGGCTTCCGGATCGCTCGGGCTTCGAGGTCGCGCGCCGGCTGCGCCACGACGGCTGCCAGGTCCCGATCCTCATGCTGACCGCCCGCGACGCCGTGAGCGACCGCGTCGAGGGGCTCGATGCCGGGGCGGACGATTACCTCGTGAAGCCGTTCGCCTACGACGAGCTGCTCGCCCGGCTCCGGGCACTGGCGCGCCGGCCGCCCACGAGGCGCGCGGCGCGCCTGGCGGCCGGGCCGATCGCCCTCGACGAGGCGAAGCGGCGCGTGACCGTCGACGGCACGTCCGTGGACCTGAGCCAGCGGGAGTTCTCGATCCTCGAGTGCCTGCTCCGCCGTCCCGGGCAGGTCCTGACCCGCGACCAGCTCCTCGACTATGCCTGGCCGTACGGCGTGGCGCTCACGCCGAACACGGTCGAGGCCTACATCCACCTGTTGCGCGACAAGCTCGGCGCCGCAGCCGACCGGGTCGAGACCGTCCGCGGCGTGGGGTACCGGCTCCGTGACGACTGAGCCCGACGGCCACCCGGCCATCCTCGGGAGTGACGGCGGATCGCCCTCCCTCGGGCCGGGGTCGAGTGCCGGGGTCGGTGGCGCCGGCACCGGCGGAGGCGGATCCGACGGGACCGCCGAGGAAGCCCCGCTCCTGCGGCGGACCCGCCTGCGCCTCCTCGCGTGGAGCGGCGGGATCACGCTCGTCATCCTCATCGCGCTCGGCGTCGCCGTCTACGCGGCCGTCGCGAACATGCTCGACGCAAACCTGACCACCCCGCTCGAGCACCGAGCGCAGGACATCGCCGCGCTCGTCCAGCGGAGCGGGTTCCCGGGGCGGCCGCAGGTCGGGATCGCGTTCGGCGGCGCCGCCGGAGGGACGATCGCGTTCGTCGTCGGGCCCGGCGGCTCGGTGCAGGGCGCCACCGGGCTCGAGCTGCCGCAGGGGCTGCCCGACTCGGGCGGCGTGGCGGCGGCACTGCGGTCCGGGTCGGACGTCCGCGACGCGACCGTGTCCGGCATTCCGGTCCGCATCTACTCGCTCGCCGTCCCCGGGCCCGATGGCACGTACGTCGTGCAGGTCATCGGCGACCGGACGGCCGAGGAACGGCTGCTCGGCACGCTCGCGGAGGTGCTCGGGTTCGGCGGCCTGGCTGCCCTCCTGCTCGCGCTCGCGGCCGGGTACATCTACGCCGGGTATGCGCTGGTACCGATCCGGCTCTCGATCCGCCGTCGGCAGGAGGCGCTCCGCCGCCAGCGCGAGTTCACGGCGAACGCAAGCCACGAGCTGAGGACGCCGCTCACCGTGATCCGAGCGAGTGTCGCGGATCTGCGCCGGAACCGGACCCGCCCGGTGCAGGACGTCGGCGAGGCGCTCGACGACATCGACAGCGAGGTCTCGCACCTGACGGCGCTCGTCGACGACCTGCTGCTGCTCGCCCGCGCCGACAGCGGCGCGGTCGAGATCGCGCGGGTGCCGGTCGACCTGGCCGACGTCGCCGCGGAGGCGGCCGGGCTCCTGGCGCCGGTGGGCGCCGAGCGCGGGGTCTCCGTGCTCGTCGACCCGCGGCCGGCCGAGCTGATCGGCGACCCGCTCCGGCTCCGGCAGCTCGTGACGATCCTCGTCGACAACGCGATCGCCCACTCTCCGGCGGGCGGGACGGTCCTGGTTCGCGTCCGACGCGAGGCCGAGGCCGCCACGCTCGACGTTGCCGACGAGGGGCCCGGGATCCGGGAGGAGGACCTCGGCCGGGTGTTCGAGCGGTTCTGGCGAGCCGACGACGCCCCCGCCGGCGGCACCGGCCTGGGACTGTCGATCGCCCGCTGGATCGTCGAGCGCCACGGGGGGACGATCTCGGCCTCGAACCGGCCCGAAGGGGGCGCGCTGTTCGAGGCGCGGCTGGCCGCGCCGCCGACGAAGGACACGACGAGGGACTGGGACGAGGAGCATCCGGCGGCGTCCGATTTCGCTGCCTGACCGTCGCTCGCGGTGCGCACGGCGTGCGTCGCCCGCTCGCCGGGACGCGTGCCGGCCACGTCCCGCACGCCGGCGCACCTGCCTTTCGCGCCGCTTGCCCGCCCCGACGCGACCGCGTCCGCCGATGCAACGCGGGCGCGATGCAGACGGAACATTCGGCGCGCCCGCTGCGGCCGCCCGGCGAGGCCGTCGCGCCTACACCAGTCGATCCGCGCATCTCTCGGGCCGCGCCGTCCGTGTCGCGACGGCCCGCACCCACTCGATCGTGTATCCGGAGGACGCCGATGCCTGAGCCGATCCGCCTGTCCGTCAACGGCGACGAGCACCTCCTGCCGGTTGACCCGTCGCGAAGCCTCCTCTCCGTGGTGCGCGACGACCTCGGGCTCGTCGGGTCGAAGCTCGGCTGCGGCGAGGGGGAGTGCGGCGCCTGCACCATGCTCGTCGACGGCCGGCCGGTCCGGTCCTGCGTGACCGCGACCGGGGAGGTGGCCGGGCGCCGGATCGAGACGATCGAGGGCCTCTCGACAGGCGGGCTGCACCCTGTCGCCCGCGCGTTCGCCGAGGAGGAGGCGTTCCAGTGCGGCTTCTGCACGGCCGGCATGATCATGAGCGCCGAGGGCCTCCTCCGCGCGCACCCCACCCCGACCGACGCGGAGATCGTAGAGGGCATGCAGGGGAACGTGTGCCGGTGCGGGACGTACCCCCGCATCACGCGGGCGATCCGGCGGGCCGCTGAGACGGGCCGGGATGCCGCCGGGGCGGGGGGCGCGGAACCCCCGATGCCCGTTCCGCTCGAGGCCGGCTGGATGCCGCGTCCGCCGGCCCCGTGGGACCTGACACCCCCGGATCGGCGCGCGTACTTCGACGTGCTCGGCGACGGGCTCGTGGTCGTGCTGCCGCCGGCCCAGGCGACGGCGAACCACCCGGACCAACCCGGACCGTGGCATCGCAACGGCGGTGCCTGGATCCACGTCGGCGCGGACGAGATCGTGACGGCGTTCACCGGCAAGGTGGACGTGGGGCAGGACAACCGCACCGGCCTCGCACGCCTCGTGGCCGGGGAGCTGCGGATGCCGCTCCGGTCGATCCGTGTCGTGATGGGCGACACCGACGTCTGCCCGTACGACGTCGGGACGTTCGGGAGCCGGTCGATGCCCGACGCAGGCGAGTACCTGCGCGCCGCCGCAGCGACGGCCCGCGACGTGATCCTCGACGCGGCGGCCTCGCGGCTGGGAGCGCGCTCGGCCGGGGAGGTGGTGCTGTCGGAGTGCGTCGTGGCGCGAGCAGACGGGGCGGGCTCGGTCCGCGTGGGGACGCTGCTGCAGGGCGAGCGCCGGATCGAGGAGGCGGTGATCGCGGCCGCAGGCGGGGCCCAGCCGGGGACGGGACGGCCCGAGCGCGGCGAATCGAAGCTCACGGCCGGTGAGGTCGTGCGCGGGTCGCTGCGCTACGTGTCGGACGTCGAGCGGCCCAACATGCTTCACGGGAAGGTGCTGCGGCCGCCGGCGTTCGGGTCGCGGCTGGTGTCGCTCGACGCGTCGGCGGTGCAGGCGGTGCCCGGTGTGCACGTCGTGCGCGAGGGCGACTTCGTGGGCGTCGTCGCCCCCACGCTCGGTCGCGCGCTCGGCGGGTTGCGCGGGCTCCGCGCGGAGTGGACGCACGAGGCGCAGCCGTCCGAGGGGAACATCGTCGAGTACCTGCGGTCGCACCCGGCCGAGGGCCAGGGCTGGGAGAGCGAGTTCTCCGACGACGCCGGCGATGTGGACGCCGCGCTGGCCTCGGCCCCGATTCGGCTCGACGCCACGTACACCGCCGCGTACATCGCGCACGTGCCGCTCGAGACGCGCACCGCGGTCGCCGAGTGGGACCACGACCGCCTGACGGTGTGGACGGGGACGCAGCGGCCCTTCGGGGTCCGCGAACAGCTCGCGGCCGCGCTGGGGATGCCGCAAGAGCGAGTCCGTGTGATCGTGCCGGACACCGGCGGCGCGTACGGCGGCAAGCACACGGGCGACGCCGCGGTCGACGCCGCGCGCCTCGCCCGCGCAGTCGGGCGACCAGTCAAGGTTCGCTGGAGCCGCGAGGAGGAGACGACCTGGGCCTACTTCCGGCCGTTCGCCGTCATCGACGTGCGGAGCGGAGCCGCCGAGGATGGGACGCTGCAGGCGTGGGAGTTCACGAACGTGAACTCCGGCCCGAACGCGATCGGGACGCCGTACGAGGCGCCGAACCGGCACATCCGGTTCCAGCCCGCGGTCTCGCCGCTCCGGGTGGGCTCCTACCGGGCCCTCGCGGCGACCGCCAACACCTTCGCGCGCGAGTCGCACATGGACGAGCTCGCGGCGCGCGCGCGGACGGATCCGCTCGAGTACCGGCTGCGCCACCTGCGCGACGAGCGGCTGACCGCTGTCCTGGTCGCGGCGGCGGAACGGGCGGGGTGGGGCCGCGATCCGGAGCCCGGGCGCGGGCTCGGCATCGCGTGCTGCCGCGAGAAATGGGGCCGGATCGCCACCGTCGCCGATGTCCGCGTGGGCCCGGACGGGCGGTTCGAGCTGCTGCATCTCGTGAGTGCGTACGAGGCGGGCCGGATCGTCGACCCGAAAGGACTCGCGAATCAGGTCGAGGGAGCGGCGGTCATGGCGCTCGGCGGCGCGCTGTTCGAGGCGGTCCACTTCGACGACGGACGGATCCTCGACGCGAAGCTCTCGGAGTATCGCGTGCCTCGGTTCCGCGACGTGCCGCCCATCGAGGTCGTGCTCGTCGACCGGCCCGACGTGCCCTCGGCGGGCGGAGGCGAGGTGCCGCTGGTCGCGGTCGCGCCGGCCATCGCGAACGCGGTCTTCGCGGCGAGCGGCGTCCGCCTGCGCAGCATGCCGCTCGTACCCGACGGCTTCGTGCGCGGAAGTTGAGCCGGCGCGGACATCTCGCGGCGACATCTCGATCCACTCCGGCGGACCCGGGGTCTTCGTCCCGCTCGGGATCAGGGTGCCGCCGTCGATCGCGCTGAGCGTGCTGCTCTGGCTGCCCGGGCGGGGCTGATCCCCGCCGATCGCAGGGGGCGGCCCGGCCCACAGCGGCCTGCCGACGGTCCCTTCGCCGACTGGACCGTTGCCATATACTTGGGGGGAGTATCAGAGCATGCGGAAACGGCCGGCGTCGCCGGCGCGCCCGCCGCGGGAGAAGCCTCCTTGTCAGTCCAGCCATCCGTCGTTCCGGGCTCCCGCCCGCCGGCCGCCGAGCCGATCGAGGTCGTCCTGCCCATCGAGGGCATGACGTGCGCGTCGTGCGTGAACCGTATCGAGCGGTTCCTGCGCAGGACGGACGGCGTCCAGGAGGCGAGCGTCAACCTTGCGACCGAGCGGGCGACGATCCGGTTCCTGCCCTCGGTCACGGGACGCGCGGAGCTCGTGGGGGCGATCGAGGCGGCGGGCTACGAGGTCCGGAACGTGGGCGCCGAGGCCGTGGCGGGCGCGGGCGACGCCGCGGGCGCGCTCCTCGATGAGCCGACCGCCGAGGATCTGGAGCGCGCGCGAGAGCGCCGGGAGCTCGCAATCCAGTCGCTCGTCAGCCTCGCGGTCGCCGCCGCGATCATGCTGCTGATGTTCTGGCCCTGGATGCCGATCGCCATGGAGGACCTCAACAAGCTCGTCCTCTGGCCGGCGACGTTCATCCAGTTCTGGGCGGGCGGCCGCTTCTACCGTGCCGCGTGGCGCGCGCTCCGGCACCGCAGCGCGACGATGGACACGCTCGTCGCGGTCGGGACGAGCGCGGCGTGGGGCTACAGCGTGTTCGTGACGATGTACCCCGATGTGATCATGCGCGCCGGCATCCGCCCCGACACGTACTTCGACTCCTCGACGATCATCGTCGGGCTCATCCTGCTCGGGCGCTGGCTGGAGGCGCGCGCGAAGGGCCAGACGGTCGGTGCCGTGAAGGCGCTGATCGGGCTCCAGGCGAAGTCCGCGCGCGTCGTCCGCGGCGGCGTCGAGGTCGATCTCCCGCTCGAGCAGGTGCAGGCGGGCGACCTCCTGCGCGTCCGGCCGGGCGAGAAGGTCCCGGTCGACGGCGTGGTCGTCGAGGGCTCGTCGTCGGTGGACGAGTCGATGCTGACCGGCGAGGCGATCCCGGCCGAGAAGCGTCCCGGCGACGAGGTGATCGGCGCGACGCTCAACACGACCGGGTCGTTCGTGTTCCGGGCGACGCGCGTGGGGCGCGACACCGCGCTCGCACAGATCGTCCGGATGGTGCAGGTCGCGCAGGGGTCGAAGGCGCCGATCCAGCGGACGGCGGACCTCATCAGCGCGTACTTCGTACCGTTCGTGCTCGCCACGGGCGCGCTCACGTTCGTGCTCTGGATGTTGCTCGGCCCCGAGCCGAAGCTGACGCTCGCCCTGACCGCGTTCATCTCGGTGGTCGTCATCGCCTGCCCGTGTGCGATGGGCCTCGCGACGCCGACCGCGATCATGGTCGGAACCGGCAAGGGCGCCGAGGGCGGCGTCCTGTTCCGCGGCGGAGAGGCGCTCGAGCAGGCGCACCGTGTCGATGCCATCGTGCTCGACAAGACGGGCACGCTCACGCTCGGCCGGCCGGCGGTGACCGCGATCGTCCCGGCGCGGATGACGACGGTGCACGACGTGCTCGACCTTGCCGGATCGATCGAGCGCCGGTCGGAGCACCCGCTGGCGGCGGCGATCGTCGCGGCGTCGGACGCGGATGCGCTCGGTCGCCTCGACGTGGCGGAGTTCCAGGCGGTCGCGGGCAACGGCGTCGAGGCGCTCGTCGGCGGGCGGCGCGTGGCGGTCGGGAACGGGCGGTTCATGGCCGAGCGGGGCGTCGACGTGTCCTCGTTGGAGCCGGTCGCCGAGGCGGAGGCGGCGGAAGGACGGACACCGGTGTACGTCGCGGCCGCGGAACCCGGCGATGCGCACCTCGCCCCGGCGGGCCTCGTCGTGGTGTCGGATCCCGTCAAGGCCGAGGCGGCCGAGGCGGTCCGCGGCCTGGCGGCGCAGGGCATCGAGGCGTGGATGGTGACCGGCGACCGGCGTGCCACGGCCGACGCTGTCGCGCGCCAGGTCGGTATCGCGCCCGATCACGTGTTCGCCGAGGTGCTGCCGGGCGGCAAGGCCGAGAAGGTCGCCGAGCTGCAGGCTGCGGGGCGCCGCGTCGCGATGGTCGGCGACGGCATCAACGACGCGCCCGCGCTCGCCCAGGCCGACCTCGGCATCGCGATCGGAACCGGCGCCGATGTCGCGATCGAGGCGTCCGACGTGACGCTCGTCGGCGGCGACCCGCGCGGGATCGCGTCGGCGATCGCCCTGTCGCGGCGCACGATCTCGGTGATCCGCCAGAACCTCGCGTGGGCCTTCGGCTACAACGTCGTGCTGATCCCGATCGCGATGGGGCTGCTGTACCCGTTCACGGGCACGACCCTCAGCCCTGCCCTGGCGGCCGGCGCGATGGCCCTGAGCTCGGTCAGCGTCGTGACGAACTCGCTCCGCCTGCGCGGGTTCGACGCGCGACCCGGCCGTCCCCGGCTCGGCCGGCAACCGCTCGCGGTCCGCGTGCGGGACGCCGGGTACCTCGTCGCGATCGCGGTCACCGGGCTCGTGCTGGCTGCGGCAGTGATCGCGACCAACCGGTGGCTCGACACGTCGGCACAGCAGGTCGCCGTCACGGCGTCGGGAACGGCGGCCGTTCCGGCCGAGGTCCACGTCCGCACCGGCTCGTTCGTGTACCTCCGGTTCACCAACGAGGCCTCCGCCTACCGCGAGCTCGTCGTGCAGGGCATCCCGAACGTCGACCTCCCGGCCCGCCCGGGGCAGACGACGTCGGTCCGCTTCATGGCGCCCGCCCCCGGCCGCTACGTGCTCCAGGTCGACACCGGGATGGGGAGCCTCGGGCAGGGGACGCCGGGGACGCTCGTCGTCGAGCCGGCCGGGTAGCCGGTCACGGCCCACGGCCTGCCATCCGACCGGCGGCCCGATTCCGCCGCCGCCCACGACTCCACCCGGTGGCCGTGCGGCGGCCCTGAAAACGCCGGATCGGGCACAATCCCCGCATGAGCCTCCGCCGTGACGAGCCGTCGATCCGCCGCTCGCGTCCACCGACGGGGACGTTCCGCTACCGCCGGCCCATCGACGTGCGCTTTGCCGACACCGACGCGATGGGGCACGTGAACAACGCCGTCTACCTGACCTACATGGAGCTGGCTCGCGCCGGCTACTACCGCGAGGTCACGGGCTCGACGTTCGGCATCGGCGCGCAGACCCACGACCGCAGCTTCATCCTGGCCGAGGCGCGCGTCACGTACGCGAGCCCGGTGCTCTTCGGCGAGCGCCTCGTCTGCGAGTGCCGCGTCGGCTGGGCGTCCCGCTCAGCTTTCTCGATGGAGTACCGCCTCTCGGTCGACGTGTCCCCGTCCGGCAGCCCGCGGCTCGTCGCGTACGGCGAGACGGTCCAGGTCATGTACGACTACGCCGCCGGCCGTGTGATGCCGCTCCCTGCCGACCTGCTGGCGATGCTCGAGGCGTACGAGGCGGGTGCCTCCGAGGCGGCCAGCCCGACCACCTCCGAACCCTGAGTTCCGCGCCATTTCACAGGGTTCCGGCGGCCGGACACGATCCGTGCACAGGCCGCCTGGCCGGGCCGCGGGCGTCCGCCGCCCTGCCCGCCGCCCTGCCCGCCGCCCTGCCCGCCGCCCTGCCCGCCGCTACGCGAACAGCCCCTCGACCGACAGGTAGCGCTCGCCGGTGTCGTAGGCGAACGTCAGCACGCGTGCGTTGTCGGGCAGACTCTCGACCCGCTTCCCGACCGCGGCGAGAACCGCGCCCGTGCTGATCCCGCAGAGGATGCCCTCCTCGCGGGCGCAGCGGCGGGCGAACTCGAAGGCGTCGGCCGCACCGACCGTGACGACCTCGTCGACCGCATCGCGGTGGAAGTTCTCCGGCACGAAGTTCGCGCCGAGGCCCTGGATCGGGTGCGGGCCCGCGCGCCCCTCGCTGATGACCGGCGACGCCTCGGGCTCGACCGCCACCGTCCGGAGGTGCGGCCAGAGAGGCTTCAGCACCTCGCCGCACGCGCTCAGGTGGCCGCCTGTCCCGACCCCCGCCACGATCTCGTCGAGCCCGTCCGGGAAGTCGCGCAGGATCTCCTGCGCCGTCGTCCGGCGGTGGACCTCCACGTTGGCCGGGTTCGCGAACTGCATCGGCATCCACGCGTTCTCGGTCTCGCGCACGAGCTCCTCGGCCCGCTCGACCGATCCGCGCATCCCGAGCTCCCGCGGCGTCAGCTCGAACGTCGCACCGTATGCCGCCATGAGCCGTCGCCGCTCGACCGACATCGATTCCGGCATCACGAGCACCAGCCGGTAGCCCTTGACCGCGCAGACGAGCGCGAGCCCGACGCCGGTGTTGCCGGAGGTCGGCTCGATGACGACGGACCCGGGGTGCAGTACGCCCCGCGCCTCCGCGTCCTCGATCATCGACACCGCGATGCGGTCCTTGATCGAGCCGCCCGGGTTCTGCCGCTCGAGCTTCAGCCAGACCTGGACCCGCTCGCCGAACAGGCGGTGCAGCCGCACCTCCGGCGTGTTTCCGATGACCTCGAGGATGTTGTCGGCCTTCATGTCTCCCTCCCGTGAGCGGAGTGCTGCGACTGACGCCGGCGGACGCGTGCCGCCGCGGTTCCGGGTTCAGATCGTGAAGTCGATGGGTTGCGGCTCGACCGGGCCGCTTCGGACGTGGACCTCGCTCCGGTGGTAGACGACGGAGTCGGGCGGGACGCTCTGGGTGAGCCATACGTTGCCGCCGATGACGCTGCCGCGTCCGACCACCGTCTGCCCGCCCAGGATCGTCGCGTTCGCATAGATCACGACATCGTCCTCGATCGTCGGGTGACGCTTCTGCGACGCGAGCGACTTGTCGACGCTCAGCGCGCCGAGTGTCACGCCCTGGTACAGCTTCACGTTGTCGCCGATCGTCGTCGTCTCGCCGATGACGATGCCGGTCCCGTGGTCGATGACGAGCGGGTTGCCGATCGTGGCCCCCGGGTGGATGTCGATCCCGGTCCGGTCGTGCGCGCATTCCGTGATGAGCCGGGGGAGCAGCGGGACACCGAGCGCCCTGAGCTCGTGCGCGAGCCGGTAGTGGAGGATGGCCAGGAAACCGGGGTACGCGAGGATGACCTCTTCGACGCTCTCCGCAGCCGGGTCGCCCTCGCAGATCGCGTCGGCATCGCGCTGGAGCGCGGCCTGGATGCGGGGCAGCGCGTCGAGGACACGCGACGCGGTCTCCTCCGGCGAGAGCGGCATCGGCGGCCGGAGCCCGCGCAGCGGCTCGAGCAGCTCCAGCAGGCCGCCGTGCAGCCGCTCGATCTCCGTAGCGGCGTCATCCGCCCGCGCGTCGTGGCCGGCAGCCTCGGGGAACAGGAGGCGCAGCGCGCAGTCGGCCAGGGCCGCGGCGGCCGGCTTGGCCGGGAGCCCGCCGAGCCCACGTCTGTGCCCCCGCAGCAGCCGCTCGGCGAGCCGTTCGCGTTCGACCGTGTCCATCGTCACGCCGCCATTGTGCCGCAAGTGCCCGCGAGGGCTCGTCACGGCTCGAGGAGCCGCGAGACGGAGAGCACCTGGTGCAGCACGAACTGACCGTCCGTCGCAGGGTCGGTCAGGTTCGGCTGGGCGTCGTTCAGCACGACCGTCGGGATGAGGCGGACCTGGGCGAGCCGCGTGCCGACGAACGTCAGCATGGTCATCACGGCCTCCTGCGTCTGGCGGCTCCAGCTCTGCCCGAACCAGAAGTTGCCCTGGCTCGCGGTCACCAGCCGGTACCCGGCGTCGCCGCCGGGCGTGATCGAGAGCGCGCCGGCCCAGTGGAAGTCCGCGCCGATGATCTCGTCCGCGCCGGCGGCCGCGAGCTGCGCGGCAAGCCGGTCCTGGAACGCCGTGAACGCCGCCCGGTACTCGACCGAGCTCCACTGCGGCAGCGCGAACACGACCTGGGCGCCCTGCGCCCGCGCGGCCGAGATCGCGATCCGGGCGTCTGCGGGCGTCAACGGGGCGACGCCCGCGCTCGTCGCGGTCGCGCTGGCCGACCCGCCGATCGCGTCGAACCCGACGAACCCGAACCGGATGCCCCGGACGTCGAGCACGGCCGGCCGGAGCGCCTGCGTGAGGTCCGCCCCGCCTCCGACTGCCCTGATCCCGTTCGCCGCGAACGCCTTCACCGTGTAGGGCACGGCGGCGAGCCCGGGGTTCGTGTTGTGGTCGGCGGCGATCGTCGCGACGTCGAACCCGGCCTTCGCCATCAGCGGCGCGACCTTCGGGTCGATCGTGAAGTCGGTGCCGCTGTCGTGCTGCGTGAAGTTCGGCGTCATCGAGCACTCGAAGTCGCTCACGGCCACGTCCGCGTCCCGGATCAGCGCCCACATTGCGCCCGCGTGGTCGGTCCGCTCGGCATCGACCACCCACCACCCGAACTGCGGGTCCCAGTGCCTGCCCGTGTACCGGGCCGTCCCCGCCTGGAGCAGCCAGTCCCAGCCCCTGCCGCGCACGTTCGTCTGGTAGCTGACCCCGCGGTCGGGGCAGTTGACGCCGGTCGTCAGCACGACCCGGACGTTCGAGGAGTCGTACGCCGTCCAGGCCGCCGGCCAGCCGGGTGGCACGGGGATCGACAGCGGGTACGGCGCCGTCCGGGCGGGCGTCTCGCCGAACGGGTCGGCGACGCCGATGGGCACCACGCGCACGGCCGGCGTCACGAGGCCGGGCGGCATCAGGGCGAGCGCAGTCGATGAGGACGGCAGCCGGGCCGTGATCGTGGTCGCTGGGACGCAGGGCGCCGGCGAGGCGGCGGACGAGGGGACGGCAGCGCCGGACGCGGCCCCCACCCCGAGAGCGGAGGCGACCGCGGCCTCGGCCCCGCACGGCACGAGCAGCGAGCCGCTCGAGAGGGCCGTCGCGAGGGTACCCGCCGTCACGGAGTCGATGCGGTAGTTGGCGAAGCCCGTGACGACCGCGAGCGGAAGGCGGCCGGCCGATGGCTGCCCCGACGCCGCGGGCTGTCCGGGAGTCCCCGGCGCACCGGGCGCGCTCGGACTCGCCCCGGCCGGCTGCCCGGGACCCGCGGGAAGCCCCGATTGGCCCTGCGGCGACGCGATCGGAGCCGACGACTGCGCTGGCGCGCGAGGCGTGGCGATCGTCCTCGACGGGGTCGTCGACGAGGCGCACGAGGACGCGACGAGCGCCACGGCGAGCGGCAGCGCGAGCCCCCGGGCGGGAAGCCGGTGGCTGCGCCGGCCCGGCATCAGCCTTCGAACCGCCGGAACACGGCCACGGCGTTCTGCCCGCCGAACCCGAACCCGTTCGCGATCGCGGTGTCGACGCGTGCCTTCCGTGGCGTCAGCGGCGTGTAGTCGAGGTCGCACTCCGGATCGGGGTCGTGCAGGTTCGCCGTCGGCGGGATGATGCCCTCGCAGATCGAGGACACGGCGACGATCGCGTTGGCGACGCCGGCCGCGCCGAGCAGGTGCCCGATCATCGACTTCGGTGAGGAGATCGCGACCCGGTGGGCGTGCTCGCCGAACGTCGTCTTGATCGCGCGCGTCTCGGTGACGTCGTTGAGCGGCGTCGACGTGCCGTGGGCGACGATGAGGTCGACGTCCCTGGGCCCGATGCCGGCGTTGCGGAGCGCGAGCGACATGGCGCGGGCAGCCCCCCGACCGGTCGGCTCCGGTGCGCTGATGTGGAACGCGTCGGCGGTGAGCGCCGATCCGATGACCTCGGCGCGGATCCGGGCGCCCCGCTCCATCGCGTGCGCCGCGGACTCCAGGACCACGACGCCTGCGCCCTCCCCGAACAGGAAGCCGTCGCGGGTCCGGTCGAACGGCCGCGAGGCGTGCTGCGGGTCGTCGTTGCGCTTCGACAGCGCGCCCATGTTGCCGAGCGCCGCGAATGCGACCGGGAGGAGCGGCGCCTCGCTGCCACCTGTCAGGACGACGTCGCACTCCCCGTCCTGGATCATGCGGAGCGCATCGTGGAACGCGATGACGGAGCTCGCGCACGCCGCGACCTGGGTCACGACGGGGCCGGTCAGCCCGTAGCGCATCGAGACCATGCACGCGCCCATCGACCCGGACAGGGCAGGGATCGCGAACGGACTGACCTGCCCCGGCCCCTTCTGCTCGAGGGCGTGCGTGCCGTCGACCATCTGCTCGAGACCGCCGCCGCCGGTGTTGATCGCGACGGCGACGCGGTCCCGCCGTTCCGCCGACCACGTCGAGAAGTCGAGGCCGGCGTCCTGCACGGCCTCCTGCGCCGCCGCCATCGCGAAGTGGATGAAGCGGCTCATCCGCCGGGCCATCTTGCGGTCCATCGCGGTCGTCGGGTCGAAGTCCTTGACCTCGGCCGCGATGCGCACGTCGAAGCCGGTCGCGTCGAACGACGTGATGGGGCCGCCACCGTTGACGGCGCCGAGCAGGCTGCGCCAGTAGGTCGGGTAGTCGTTGCCGATGGGCGTGACGGCGCCCATGCCCGTGACGACGGCGCGGCGCGCGGGATCTGGGCTGGGGGGCATCGGTCCTCCTGGGGTCGGGTCGGTCGGGACCTCTCGGTCAGGCCGTCTCGATTGCGGTCACGTCTCGATTGTAGTCGCGCGCATCCGGCGGTCGGCGGCCCTCGCCTGCGGCATCCAGCGCCACGAGCGGGGGAGGGTGTGGCCCCAGAAGGCGAACGTCGAGCGGAGCCATCGCGCCACCGCCTCCCGCTCGGACGTCCAGGGGATCCCGTACTCCTCGCGGACGCGCGTCGGGAGGAGCGCGATGGCAGGCCACATGAGCCAGTCGTAGAGCACCGGCGGGAGTGGCCCCACCGGCGGGTGCAGGATCGTCGGGATCAGCGACAGGGCCGTGGGCGTGACGCGCACCGGTCCGTCGGGTGCGAGCATCGAGTTCCAGTACCGGTCGAACGCCTCGATGTCCTGCGGCAGCAGCGAGTCGGGGATGCCGAACGCCCGCCCGACCGGCAGCGTCTCCCGGTAGAAGGCTGCCCTCCGCTCGGCTGACAGCGGCTCGTACCACGCGTCGTAGACTGTCATGGTCGACTCGACGAGCGTCGCGTGCACCCACAGCGACAGCTCCGGCTCCCGGGCCCGGTACTCGCTGGCGCCCGTCACGTCGCGCGCGACGGGATCGCGCACCGGCCCCCGGACGGACACGTGCAGCCGGTTCAGCCGCGCGATCTCGCCGGTCCCGGCCGACCGCGACCCGTACACGATCCGGAGATAGCTCGTCAGCGTCCCGTGGAGCCGGCCCCACGGGTCCTGCCGGAAGGTGCTGTGCTGGTCGACGCCCTCGGCCACGAGCGGATGCGCGAGCTGGAGCAGCAGGGCCCGCGGGCCCGCCCCGAGCAGCAGGAACGCCTCGCGGTTCAGGCGCCACGCCTCGCTCCTCGGCCCGTACAGCCCTCGGGCCTCGTGGTCCTTGGTCACCCTTGCGCGACGCGAGGCGGGCGGGACGTTCTCCGCTCCCGCCGAACGAATAGCCCCGTTTCGCGGCGACGAGGACGGGTGGAGGGACGGTCGCACCGCCCGAGCGGAGCGGAAAGGGCGGTCGACCTCTCGCCAGGACCCGTCATCCTCACTCGCCGTCGAACCGCTTGAAGATCACGGCACCGTTGTGGCCGCCGAGGCCGACGTTCGCCGACATCCCGTAGCGCAGCTCGCGTGGCCGCGAGACCGGCGAGATGTCGAGCTGGATCTGCGGATCGGGGTCGCGATAGTTGATGGTCGGCGGGACCATCTGGTGGTAGACGCTGAGGACGGTCGCGAGCCCCTCGAAGGATCCCGCGGCGCCCATCATGTGGCCGGTCATCGACTTCGTCGCGCTGATCGCGATCTCGCCCGCGCGCTCGCCGAACACGCGGTGGATCGCCTGTGCCTCGGCAAGGTCCCCGACCGGTGTCGAGGTTCCGTGCGGGTTGATCATGTCGATCTCGTCCGCCGGGACCCCGCGGCGGTCGAGCGCCATCTGCATCGCCCGGGCGACGCCGTCGCCACCCTCGATCGGCTGGATGAGGTCCCACGCGTCGTTCGTCGACCCGTAGCCGACCACCTCGGCGTAGATCTTCGCGCCGCGCGCCTTCGCGAGCTCCATGTCCTCGATCATGAGCGCCGCGGCGCCCTCGCCGAGGATGAACCCGTTGCGGGTCAGGTCGAACGGGCGCGACACGGTCTGGATCGGCTCGCCGGGACGCGGGGAGCCGATCCCCCGCATGTTGCCAAAGCCGACCCACACCATCTCGTAGATCGGCGATTCCGTCGACCCGGCGATGATCGCCGTGCAGTCGCCGCGGCGGATCGCCTCGGCCGCCTCGCCGACCGCGTGCGTGCCCGTCGAGCACGCCGTCACGACCGCCATGTTGTGGCCGCGGATGCCCGTCTCGATCGCGATCTGGCCGGACGCGGTGTCGACGAGCATGTTCGCGATGAAGAACGGGCTGACGAGGCGGGCGCCCTTCGTGTCCCAGATCTGCTTGTTGTCCATCATGAGCTTGGGCTCGCCGGCGCCCGACGCGAAGATGATCCCGAGGTCGTCGCGGTTCTGTGCGGTGACCTGGATCCCCGAGTCCGCCAGCGCCTGCTTTGCAGCGGCAACGCCGAACTGCACGTTCAGGCCCGTCCGCCGCGCGGCCTTGAAGTCCATCCACTCGCGCGCGTCGAAACCCTTGACCTCGCCTGCCACGTTCGACTCGTAGCCTGACGCGTCGAATCGGGTGATGGGTGCGAGCCCGCTGCAGCCTGCCACGAGGTTGCTCCACACCGTCCCGATGTCGTTGCCGATGGGGCTCACGGTCCCCAGTCCGGTCACCGCGATCCGGCGGTCGTAGTCAGGTCGACGCATGGCGCGAGCTTCTCCTCGAGTTTGCTTGGGGGGTGGGCAGACGAGTGACGGTCATGCAGTGGGCGGTCGGAGGGAAGGCGAAGCCGTCGCCGCACCGCTGGATGACGTCGGGGACAACGCCTCGACGACGGCGTCGAAGGCGAGCCGGCCGGGCGCGTCGGCCTCGTCGAGCGCGATCGCCTCGGCATCGGCAACGATGCGGCGGACGAGCCCGGTCAGGACGCGGCCGGGCCCGACCTCGACGAACGTCATCACGCCGGCATCGGACATCGTGCGGACCGCGGCGATCCAGTCGACCCCGGTGGTCAGGTGCTCGACGAGCTCCGCGCGACACGCCTCGCCGGTCGTCAGGAGGCGGGCATCCGCGTTGGCGAGGAGCGGCACGGACGGGTCGCGGAACTCCACGTCGGCGAGCACCGCGCGCATCCCGGCCGCAGCCTCGGCCATCAGCGCCGAGTGGGCGGCGACGCTCACGGGCAGGACCACGGCTCGACGCGCCCCGAGGCTCTTCGCGGCGGCGACGGCAGCGTCGATCGCGGCCCGCTCGCCGCTCACGACGACCTGGCCCGGCGAGTTCCGGTTCGCGACCGTGAAGGCGCCTGCCTCGCTCGCGGTCGTCTCGAGCTCGGGCAGCCGCGCGTCGTCGAGCCCGATGATCGCCGCCATGGCGCCGTCCCGTCCGGACCCGGAGGCCTGCATGAACCGGCCGCGCTCGCGCACCAGCCGGACGCCGTCCGCGAGTGAGAGGACTCCGGCGGCGACCATCGCGCTGTACTGGCCCATCGAGTGCCCGGCGACGAACGCCGGCTCGAGGGGTGGGCGGCCGTCGGCCGCGAGCCGCTCCTCGAGCGCGCGGAGGTAGGCGATCGACGTCGTGACGAGTGCGGGCTGGGCGTTCTCCGTGAGGTCGAGGTCGGCGGCGTCGCCCGACCAGGTGAGCGTCGAGATCGGACGTTCGAGCGAGGCGTCGGCCTCTGCGAAGACGTCGGCCGCGGCCGCGGAAACGTCCGCCAGTGCCTTGCCCATCCCGACGTACTGCGATCCCTGGCCCGGGAAGACGAACGCGACCCTGCCCATGGACCTCCCTCTGGCGCACACGGCCGGCGGCGCGGGGGGCGCGGCGCAACGATCGACGGCATGCGGCCCCACGGTAGCAGCCGTTCGGGGGCGTCGCGGCGATTCGTGTGCACGCCTGCACGCATCAGGGGTCGTGCGTATGCTGCCGCCGATGGACCAGGGACGACCGCAACGGGCGCCGCAGCGCCCGGACGCCGCGAGCACCGTCGACCGGCTGCTGAGCCAGGTCGTCGAGGCGGCGGGCGCCGAGCTGCAGAATCCGCGCCAGCTGTCCGACCGGATCGCGATGGGTCGGGCGCTGTGGCGGGAGCTCGTGATCGGGTTCGCGGCGCAGCTCGCCGAGCTCGGGCTCGGCTTCACGCAGCTCGCGGCGATGTACGCCGTCAGCGGGACCGTGACGCTGACCGTCGGCGAGCTGTCCGGCTATCTCGGCCGCTCGGCGTCGGCGACGAGCCGGATCGTGTCGGGGCTCGAGCGCCAGGGACTGATGGTTCGCCACGAGGAGCAGGCCGACCGGCGCGAGCGGACGGTGGCGCTGACCGAGGCGGGCGTGACGCTGCTCGGCCAGATCGACCGCGGCCGCGCGGAGCAGTTCCTGGCCGTCGTGCGGCCACTGCCGCCGCCCGAGCGCGCGCTCGTGGCGATGGGCGTTGCCGCGCTCGCCGACCGGGCCATCACGCGGCGCGGCAAGCTCATCAAGGCGGGACCGGGAGAGTAGGCGCGGGCCCGCCGACCGACCCGCGGGCCCCGACCGACCCGCGACGGCCGGTCGACCCATGCGCGCCTGAGCGCTCGGTGGATTCGAGGTCGCGACCGAGGGTGGGATTCGCTCCGTCATCTCCCGTCATCGCGCTCCCCCAGCCCGCCGCCGTCGCTCCGGGTTGGCGTCGCCCCGGCCGCGGAACCCGATGCGTCGCCGGCCGCTTCCCACTCGACGGCACGCGTCACGGCGATGCGGATGACCGGCAGACGTTCGAGCGCGTGCGATGCGTACTGCGGATACCGGGCGCGAAGTGCGACAACCGCTCTCGCGTGCTCGCGTTCGTTCTCGCCGGACGCGCCTGTCTCACGGGGTGGCTCGAGCAGCGTCGCCTCTCCCTCGAGCCGCAGCCACGCGAGCCGCGACCAGTCCTCGTCCCAGCGGTCGGCGAGGACGGCAACGGTCGGGTTCGAGAGGATGTCGCGGACTCGGGCCAGCCTCCCAGCGCCCTCCGAGCGTTTCGGCTTCTCGTCGATCGGGGTCCACACGACGTCGGCCGGCGGCGGCGAAACCGCGAAGCAGACCGGCACGGGCCGCAGCCGCCGCGAGGAACCGAGCGTGACGAGGACCGCGCGGCGGGTCTCGGCGAGCAGCGCTCGGCGGGCGGGCGTGAGGAGGGGATCGTCGGTGGTCACCGGCGCATTGTGGTCCATCCGTCGCGGCTGCCCGTTGTCCCCTCGTCGGGAGTCGACGATGATCCACGCATGTCGCACCCGCTCTGGCCCCTCTTCGACCTGCGCATGTTCACGCCGCGCCTGGAGCTGCGCGTGCCGGTGGACGACGACCTCGTCCGGCTCCTGGCCGTGGCGCGCGCCGGCATCCACGATCCGTCCGAGATGCCGTTCGCGCACCCGTGGACGGACCTTCCCAGCCCGGAGTTCGAGCGGTCCTTCGCGCAGTACCAGTGGAGTCGCCGTGGCGACTGGCGACCGGACCGGTGGAACCTCGGCCTCGGCGTGTTCCTGAAGGGCGAGCCCGGCGGCACGGCCGACCCGATCGGGATGCAGAACATGTTCGCGGCTGACTTCGCGACGCTCCGCTCGGTGTCGTCGGGATCGTGGCTCGGGCGGGAGCATCAGGGCCGGGGGATCGGCACGGAGATGCGCGGGGCGATGCTCGCGCTCGCGTTCGACGGTCTGGGCGCCTGGGTCGCTCTGAGCGAGGCGTTCACCGACAACGTCGCGTCGATCGGCGTGTCGCGTCGGCTCGGCTACGAGGAGAACGGGCGTGGCCTGATCGCCCGTCGGGGAGAACCGGCCGAGACGCTGCGGTTCCGGCTCACGCGCGAGCGATGGGCGTCGCGACCGCGGCCGAAGATCCGGATCCAGGGGCTCGAGGCGTGCCTGGAGCTGTTCGGGATCGCGCCGACGGGCTGATCGAGGGGCGCGCGTCGACGAACCGCCGCCGGCGGCAGGCGCGCGTGCGGCTCCGCCGCGAAGCGGTGGACACGCGCGCCCCGAAATCGTCGGCTCTGCGTCGGGCCCGCGAGCGGCGTGAGCATCCAGCGTCACGGACGCGCGGAGATCGCGGGCACGCGATGGAGCCGCGGCCCACTGAGCGCGAGACGGGTCGTGATCAGCCGCGGATGGGGATCGGGGGCACTCCGGTCGCAGCCCTCGCTGCCGGATCCGTGACCGCGCCGCGGCTCGCCGACGAGACGAGCGCGGCGTACTTGGCGAAGACCCCGCCGGTGTAGCGCGGGGCGGGCGGAGTCCAGGCCGCGCGACGCCGTTCCAGCTCGTCCTCGGGCACGTCGAGGTCCAGCGCGTGCCGGTCGACATCGATGACGATCGGGTCGCCCTCGCGGACGAGCGCGATCGGGCCGCCCAGCGCCGCCTCGGGCGCCACGTGCCCGATCATGAGCCCGTGCGTCGCGCCGCTGAACCGCCCGTCGGTGAGCAGCGCGATCGAGTCACCGAGTCCCTCGCCGACCAGTGCCGCGGTCACGTGCAGCATCTCGCGCATGCCGGGGCCCCCGGCCGGCCCCTCGTAGCGGATCACGACGCAGTCACCGGGCCCGATCTCGTGGGCCTTCACCGCCGCCCAGCACGCGTCCTCGGAGTCGTACACGCGCGCCGGGCCGCGGAACTGGCGCCGCTCGTGGCCGGCGAGCTTGATCACGCTTCCCTCCGGCGAGAGCGAGCCGTGCAGGATCGTGAGGCCGCCGCGCTCCATGAGCGGGCGGTCGATCGGGCGCACGACCTCCTGGCCGGGCGTCTCGACGACGTCCGCCGCGATCTCGGCGATCGTCCGTCCGTCGACGGTCCGCGCCTCCCCGTGCAGCAGTCCGCGCTTGAGGAGCTCGCGCATGACGAGCGCGACGCCGCCGGCGCGGTAGATGTCGTACGCGACGAAGCGACCGCCGGGCACCAGGTCGGCCAGGATCGGCGTGCGGTCCGCGATCTCGCCGAACTCGTCGATGCTGACCGGGATCCCGAACTCGTGCGCGATCGCGAGCAGGTGCAGCACGCCGTTGGTCGACCCGCCGGTCGCCGCGACCGACGCGATCGCGTTCTCGAGCGCCGCACGCGTGACGATCGAGCTCGGCCGGGTGTCCTCCCGCACGAGCTTCACCGCCAGCTCGCCGGTCCTCCGAGCCGCTTCGAGCTTCTCGGGGAACGGCGCGGGGATGCCGTTCAGGCCGCCGGGCGAGATGCCGAGGAACTCGAGCGCGGTGCTCATCGTGTTGGCCGTGAACTGCCCGCCGCACGCTCCCGCGCCCGGGCAGGCCACGTTCTCGAGCTCCCAGAGGTCGCGACCGCTCATCGTGCCGGCCTCGTACGCGCCGACCGCCTCGAACACTGACTGGACGGTGACGTCGCGGCCGCGGAAGCTGCCCGGAAGGATCGTGCCGTTGTAGAGGACGACGCCCGGGATGTCGAGCCGGCCGAGAGCCATGACCGCGGCCGGGATCGTCTTGTCGCACCCGACCAGGCAGACGAGGCCGTCGAAGAGATGCCCACGGGCGACGAGCTCGATCGAGTCCGCGATGACTTCGCGGCTGACGAGGCTGGCCTTCATGCCCTCGGTGCCCATCGAGACGCCGTCGCTGATCGCGATCGTGTCGAACTCCATCGGCGTCCCGCCGGCCGCCCGGATGCCGGCCTTCACCTGCTCGGCCAGCTCGCGCTGGTTCCAGTTGCACGGCATCGTCTCGATCCACGTCGTTGCGACGCCGATCAGCGGCCGGGCGAGGTCCTCGTCGGTGAAGCCGATCGCCTTGAGCATGGCGCGCGCGGGGGCGCGGTCGGGGCCGTCCGTGAGCGCGGCCGAGTGGCGCTTGGCGGGGTCGGTCGGGAGGTCGTAGGGGAGGGCCGGCCCTGGGCTGTCAGGGCGGCGCTCGTCGTCAGGCTCGTTCGTCGACAGCGGCTGGTGGGGCATGGTTCCTCCTCGGATCGTCCCGACCATTGTATGGAGGTTGCCCGTCGGCCTCGTGGCCGCGAATCGGCAGGAGTCCTGACTGGCGCGCGGGCGCGGCGTTTGCCCGCCCACGCTCGCCGTCAACCGCCCACGCTCGCCGTCAACCGCCCACGCTCGCCGTCAACCGCCCACGCTCGCCGTCAACCGCCCACGCTCGCCGTCAACCGCCCACGCTCGCCGTCAACCGCCCACGCTCGCCGTCAACCGCCCACGCTCGCCGTCAACCGCCCACGCTCGCCGTCAACCGCCCACGCTCGCCGTCAACCGCCCACGCTCGCCGTCAGTGTCGCGTACCACTCTCCGTGGTGTTAGCCGTCGTTCGGGACGCTCTTCGTGTCGTTCACCACGGTGCGTGGTGTTACGCATGCGGCCGGGCGGGTAAGTGGCCGCGCGGCCCGCAGCCGTGATCGCTGCGATCCGAATCGGCCGTCAGCCGAGCGGCCGCGTGCGCGGCGCCGGCACATGTCACCTCGGCACGGCGCCCTGGCTCCTCGGGCCGGCCCGCCTGACGCGTCCGCGACCGACCACGGCGTGCGTACCACCACGGAGGGTGGTGGGCGACACGAGCCACAGGGCGGAGAGCAGGCTCTCGGGCGCGGCAAGCCATGCGCGGAAAGCATCGTTGCGGTCGGGAAGCGCGGCCTCGAAGATCGCGGCGTGCCTGGCGAGCAGCGTTCGGGTGTGCGTGGTGCGCGGCACGACGACGACGCGGCCCACCTGTCGCGCGCGCCACCCCCGCTCCTCCGCCAGCAGGAGCCGGGCGAGCCGCACCTTCCGGTCGAGCGTCGCGAGCAGGTCCTGCAGGTCGACGAGTCGCGACTTCGCCTCGACGACGAGCAGTGCGCGATGGTGTGCGTGCCACCCGACCACGTCGACGCTGCCGCGTTCTCCGTACCTGGCGAACGACCACTCGACCAGCATCTCCCACCCGGACCTGCGCAGGGTCGCGACCGCCAGGCCGACCACACGCGCATGCTGCTCGTCCAGCAGCCGGTCGAGGTCGCCCCCTCGCCACCGCAGCTGCACGTCGAGTGAGGCATCGAGGACCGACGCGACGCGCCTCGCACTCCCGAGCCCGACCCGTTCGAGCCTCCCGAGCTCCAGTTTCGACACGAACTCCTGGCTCACGCCCGCGGCGCGGGCGACGTCCGCCTGCCGGAGCCCCCGACGGCTCCTGATCGCCCGCAGTCCGAGGCCCACTCGTGCGTCGTCCACGAGTCGATCGTGACCGACCGGCCTTCGCGCCGGCTTCACCGCGACTTCGGTCCGGCTCTGCCGCGGTGAGTTGGAGCGGACCAGGACCCGTTCGCGCCGGCTTCACCGCGACTTCGGTCCGGCTCTGCCGAGATTTCCGCGGCCCGCTCCCTTGGCTGAGCCGGACCGCCGCTGCCGGAATCCTGGAGCTACGCCGCTCCCAGCACGCGCGCGATCAGCCCGCCTGCGCCGATTGCGAGCGCCAGGCTGCCCGCGGACATCGCGAGCGCCGGCCGCCAGCCGTGCTCGGCACGGAGCGCGGCGAACGTCGCGACGCACGGCACGGACACCGACACGACCACCGCGTACGTGAACAGCTGCGCGGGCGACATGAACCTGGCGAGGTTGGCCGCCTGCGGCCCGAACTGGACGACCGCGAGCGACACGAGCAGCTGCAGAGCAAGCTCCTTGCGGAGGAACGCGAACACGAGTGCGAGCCCGGCCACCGACGGCAGGCCCAGCCAGTTCCGGACGACCGGGTCGGTGAACGTCGCGAGCGGCCACACGAGGTTGCTCTCGTAGAGGAAGCCGAGCACCAGCGACCCGACGAGCATGAACGGCGCGGCCGCGGTCACGAACGCACGGAACCGGTGCCAGGCCCGCGCGGCGACGAGGGCGGGCACGGGGCGGCGGAGCGGCGCGAGCTCCAGCACGAGCGGCGGCTGCCGGCCGGGGATCATCGCGTTCGCGGCCAGGCCGCCGCCGAGCGTGAGCAGCGCGACGACGCCGAACGCCGCGAGGGCGGCACCGGGGCCGACGAACGGCGCGAGCGCCCCGACGATGACCGCCGACCGCGCCGAGCACGGCGTCAGGGTCGCGAGGAACGAGGCGAGGAGCCGCTCGCGACGCGTGGCCAGGACCCGCGTCCCGTAGATCGCCGGCACGTTGCATCCCGTCGCGGCGATCAGGGGAATGGCCGCACGGCCGGGCAGCCCGAGGGCGTTGAAGAGCCGGTCCGTGAGGACGGCGGCCGTCGTGAGGTACCCGGAGTCCTCCAGGATCGCGAGCAGGACGTAGAACGTCAGCACGTACGGGACGCCGACCGAGAGGACGGCGAGGACGCCGCCGTCGAGCGCCCAGAGCAGCGTTCGCGCGAGCACCGGTTGCGGCACGAGCGCGGGCACGACCGCGGCGAGCACCGGGGACGCGGTCGCCGCCCACGCGGCCGAGAGCGCGGCGGAGAGGAGCCCGCCGATGGCCATCATGACGAGCAGCGTTGCGATGACGAGCCCGGCGAACATCGGCAGCCCCGGCCACGCCTGCGTGCTGAGCCGGGCCAGCCGCTCGCCTGCCGTCTCGCGCGCACGCTCGGCACCTGTCCGCACGCCCCGTCGCCGTTCGACCTGCCCGACCCACTCCCCGGCGACCCGCCACCGGATCGGCTCGAGCGCCTCGGACAGCTCGATCGTGGCGGCGCCCCTCGGAGACACCAGGCCGCGGTGGAGTGCCGCCCCGGCGCCGCTGAGGTCGAGCGCGGCCGCGCCGAGCGACGTTGCGGCCGCGAGCCGCCGGCCGGTCCGTTCGAGGTCGAGCTCCAGTGCCGGACCGTAGACCGGTGCCGGGAGCGTCCCGCGCGGAGACGCCGTGTGCGCCCGGAACGCTCGTCGCTGCTGCGCGCGCCGCACGACGGCCTCGAGCGCCCGGTCGACCCCGATGCCCGTCCGGCCGCTCGTCTCGATGACCGGGGCGACGAGCAGCTGCGACAGGCGCCCCCGGTCGACCTCGATCCCCTGGCGCGCGGCTTCGTCGGCGAGGTTGGCCGCCACGACGATCGGCAGGCCGAGGTCGCGGCAGGCGAGCGCGAGCGGCAGGTGACGCGCGAGGTCGGCGGCGTCGGTGACGACGAGGATCGCGTCGGGCGCCGAATCGAGCAGCATCTCCCAGGCGGGGGCGCCGGACGTCGGGCGGTCGTGAAGGGAGAGCGTTCCCGGCAGGTCCACCACCCACGCGTCCCCCGCGCGGCTCGATACGCGCCGCCATTCCGTCCCGACGGTCGTGCCGGGAGCGTTCACCGACTCCGCCCACGCGCCGCTGATCCGTGCGAACAGCGTGCTCTTGCCGACGTTCGGGCGCCCGACCAGCGCGACGACTGGGAGCCGGTCCCGGCCGTCCGCCGACCGGCGATCGCGGGACGCGTCCGCCGACGAGGCGGGGTGACAGCCGCGGTCGGATCGCGACCGCGGCCGCGGCCGCCTCGGGATGCGGCCGATCATGCCCACTCCCGCGCGCCGTCCGCCAGGGCCGCGTCGTCCGTCACGCGCGCACCTTCCGTCAGGTGATCGCCGTCCGCCCGGGGCGGCATGGCCGCG
>JAJYGH010000096.1:0-28805 GCA_021785175.1 Chloroflexota bacterium
TCCGGCACGCCCTTCGACTGGTAGATCAGCGCGAGCTCGACCTCCTCCTCCTCGGGAATCGCCTCGAGCTCCTCCTGCTCGACGCGGATCTGGTGCGAGTACAGCTCGCGAGCGCTCTGCACGGACAGCCACTCGCCGAGGCCCATCGAGAACGCGCCGGCGAGGAGCCCGGCCAGCCCGGCGACGACGACCGCGCCGTTGCTCACCGCGGCGCCCGCGACGCCCATGATCAGGCTCGTGTTGGAGAGGACGCCGTCGCTCGCGCCGAGGACCGCGGCCCGGAGGGCGTTTCCCCCGGTGGACCGATGGCGGCCCTCGATCCGCGCCAGCTGGCCGCCGGCCAGCCCCGTCCCGCCGGCAAGCTCGCGGAAGAGCCGCGCGTGCGATCGCTCGTCCTGTGGCAGGCTCGTCCCCGCGGCCTCGGGCTGCGTGTCGTACATGTCCTGCGAGCGGCCTTCCTGCTCCGCGACCGTCGCGGCCACGACGCCCGACCCGAAGCGGCGGGCCACCGTACCGAGCACCCTGGCCCGCCACGACGGGCCCATGCCGGACGTGTCGACACCGGCGTCCCTCAGGCGCTGCTCCCACACCGCGCCGTGCCGCCGCTCGGTGTCCGCCAGCCGCCGGTACAGCTCCTTCAGCAGCGGATCCTTCTCCCCGTCGGCCATCGCGAGGTACACGGCCACACCGTCGATCTCGCCCTGGAGGTTGTCCCGGTAGCGCCGCAGGTCGTCCCGTGTTGCAGTGGGCATAGCTCAAGTGTAGGCAGGACGGCGCGCTCGGGCGAAACGTTCGGCTGCGTCCGGCGCCCGCGTGACCCCGATCATGCCTCCGCGGCGGGCGGCAGCGCGTCGTGGTCGCTGAAGTAGGACCGCCACGGGCCGCTGCCGGCGATGAAGGGCTGCATCATCGCCCGCTCGCCCTGGACGGTGTGCATGAGGTCGTGTCCGGCCCACTCGCTGAGCATCTCGCCGAGCGTCACCTGGCCCAGCTCGGCGTGCTTCGCCGTGCGTCGCAGGTCGTCCGGCGAGAGCGCCGCGACGTCCTGGAGGCTGCGTCCGCGCAGCGTCTCGAACTCCGCGACCAAGGCGTCCGGATCGTCAGGACCCTCGACCGCGCCGGCCGCGTCGGGATCGTGCGCCGCGAAGTCCCTGCCCGCCTGGAACGCCGCCAGTCGCACGGGGAACACGTCGCGTTCGGTCGTCACCAGGTGGCGCAGGCAGTCGATCGCGGACCACTCGCCCGGTCTCGGCTTCCGATCGAGCAGGTCGGGCGGGACTGCGTGCGCGAGCGTGTTCCAGCGTTGCGGCGTCGTGGAGAGGATCGCCAGCACGTGGGGCAAGAGATCGTCCATCTGCGCTCCTCGCTCGTCGGGTGTGGGCCGCGGAGACCAGATGTGGGCCGCGGAGACCAGATGGTAGCGACCCGAGGTCCTGCGGCGCGTCCGGGTCGTCCTGCAGCCAGGACTGTATCGCGGTGCCCGACTCGCGCTACTTGCCTGGCTCCTTGGGGCATGAACGCCACAACGAGCCAGCACATCTGCATCTTGTGGGGCTGCTGCGACGCGGGCATGCGCAGGTCATCGGAGTCCGGGCCGGCGCGTCGACCACATCCGCTCGGCGGCACGTTCCCCAGGCGGAGCGGACGACGGACGTATGCTGCCGTGCGTGGGTTCGTTCTTCCCCGTGCGCCAGCCGCACGCCCGCATCCCCGGGATCCCCCGCGCCCACCGGATGCGCAGCGTCGACGGTCCCGGGCTGCTCGAGACGTTCCTCGTCTCCGCGGTCGTCTCGTTCCTCTCGATCCGGGGCTTCCTCGCCCTGACCGGCTATCCCCGCCTCGGCGGCAACGGGCTCCACATCGCCCACATGCTGTGGGGCGGGCTGCTCATGCTCGTCGCGCTCGGGATGCTGCTGCTGTTCCTCGATCGCTGGCTCCAGTGGGTGGCCGCGATCGTCGCCGGCCTGGGCTTCGGCACGTTCATCGACGAGATCGGCAAGTTCCTCACGTCCAACAACAACTACTTCTTCCGACCCGCCGTGGCACTCATCTACGTGGTGTTCGTGGCCGTGTTCCTGGTGGGGCGCGCGGCAGCCGGACGCCGGACCCTCAGCCCGCGCGAGCGGCTTGCGAACGCGCTCGACCTCGTGGCGGGGCACGTCGACCGCCCGATCCAGCCGGACGACCGGGCGCGGATCCTGGCCCTCCTGGACGGCGTGCCCGACGGGGAGCTCGCGAGCGATCTCCGGCGCTACGTCGAGAACCTCCCCTCGACACCGGACCGGTGGGCCTCGTTCGAGTCACTCCCCTCGCGGCTCGCCCGCGCCTACGCGCGGCTCGCGTCGCGCGAGTGGTTCGAGATGGCGCTCATCGCCGGCGTCCTCGCGTACACCGCCGCCGCCGTGGTGGGCGTCGTCGCGGTGCTGGTCGCGACCGCGTCCTCGGCGCACGGGCAGACGGGCACGGTCGCCCAGGTCGGGGAGGCCGGTGCGACGCTCGCAGGCATCGTGCTCGTCGTGCGAGCCATTCCCGCCCTCGCCACCTCGCGTGCCGCGGCGTACCACTGGATGCTCCGCGGCCTGCTCGTGTGGATCCTCGTCGCCCAGGTCTTCGTGTTCTACACGTCCCAGCTCGCGGGGCTGGGCGGCCTCGCCGTGGACCTCGTCGCGTACGTGTCGCTCCGGTTCGCGCTCGCGTGGGAGGAACGGGGCGCGACCGGGCGGGCGGCCTCCGGCCGCGGTAGGGTCGGGCAGGCAGCGAGCCGGTCCGCACAAGCGACAACGGATGCGGCGTCGGGACCGGCGGACGGGTCGGGCCCGCGGCCCGGGCCAGGAGGATCGGAATGGCGGGGATGACCGCGGCGGACGTGATCCGGCGCCTCGAGCTCAGGCCGCTGGAACCCGAGGGTGGGCACGTGGCGGAGACGTGGCGGGACGAGCGGTCGAGCGCGATCTACTACCTGATGGCGCGACCCGAGTGGTCCGCGCTGCACCGCCTCGACCACCTCGAGATCTGGGCGCACCACGCCGGTGCCGCTGCCAGGATGCTGCTGATCCACCCCGACGGGTCCGTCACGGAGCCAATCCTCGGCTCCGATCTGGAGGCGGGCCAGGCTCCACAGGTGGTCGTGCCGGCCGGGACGTGGCAGGCAGCCGAGCCGCTTGGCGACTGGACGCTCGTGTCGACGTTCATGGCGCCGCCCTACGCGTCCGACATCGTCACGTTCGCCCGGCGGGACGACATCGTCCCCGCGCACCCCGCGCACGCAGAACGGATCGCGCGGCTGTGCCGGTTCTGAGGACCGCGGCCGTGCCGGTTCCGGAGCGGGAGGTCGCGTGAGCGCGGTCGACGACACGCGGTCCGCGAGCGGAGGCGAGCCTGACCTGGTCCGCGCGCTGGACCTTTCAGGCCGCGTCGCGCTGGTGACCGGCGGAACGTCGGGGATCGGTGCCGTCATCGCCGCGCGGCTGGCCGAGGCGGGCGCCGCCGTCGGCGTCGCGGCCCGCCATCCCGACGACGGTCCGGAGGGGACGGTCGGGCGGATCCGGGCGCGCGGCGGCGTGGCGGAGGCGATCGGGGTGGACGTGTCGGATGAGGCGTCGGTGCGGCAGGCGGTGGATTCGACCGTCGATGCGCTCGGTCTCCTCGACATCCTGGTCAACTGCGCCGGCGTCCAGCCCGTCGAGCCACTCGTCGCCCTGTCCGCCTCGGACTGGGACGACATGTTCGACGTGAACACACGCGGCGTGTTCCTCTGCACCCGCGAGGCTGCCCGGGTCATGACCGCGAACGGCATCGCCGGATCGATCGTCAACGTCGGTTCGATCGAGGGCCTGCAGCCCGCGCCCGGCCACAGCCACTACAGCGCGAGCAAGGCAGCCGTGCTCATGCACACGCGCGCCGCCGCGCTCGAGCTGGGGCCGCACGGGATCCGGGTCAACGCGGTGTCGCCGGGTCTGGTGCGGCGGCCGCGCCTGGAGGACGACTGGCCGGATGGGGTGCGCCGCTGGCTCGCGAAGGTGCCGCTCGGGCGACTCGTGGAGCCGGGTGACGTGGCCGACGCGGTCCTGTTCCTGGTCTCTCCCCTGGCGCGGTACGTGACCGGGGTCAACCTCGTCGTGGACGGTGGGATCCTGACGCTTCCGACCTGGTGATCCCGTCGACGCCCACCGGCGAGCGACCCGGCGCCGGTCTCGGGCGGGTCGCGCGGCGGGCGGCGGACGGATCGCGCCGCGTTGGTTGTGCAGCGGCGGGATCCAGGCGGCGGCGGGCGGCGGGGACGAAGACCTCGTAGATCGGGCGCAGGCGGTCGAGCAGCGGGCGGCCCACGGCGGCCACGGTGTCATCGTCGGCGTCGCGCAGGATGGCATCGGGCGGCGTCGTCGGCCGGACCAGCACGCGCAGCTCGACCGGATCGGCGTCGGCTCCCCAGAAGGCGGCCGGGTCGTCGGGGTTCGCGACGGGGGCGCCGGCGGGATCCGGCGTCGCCTCCGGGGCCGTCGCAGCCGTCGCCACGGACGTCGTTCCCTTCGGTTCGGGCTGCGCCGGGGAAGCCGCCTCCTCGCGCCCGGTCTCGGTCGCGCGGATCGCCCGCAGTTCCCGCAGCAGATCTTCCCGGCGGCGGCCCCGCCACGCGAGCATGCGGAACGGGTCCGAGTCGAACGCCTCGGCCATCAGCAGGAACACGGCGGCGATGTGCTTGCAGAGGGGGGCGGCGTCGGGGCACGTGCAGGCGGCCCTGATTCCGGCAATGCCGAACAGGTCGGCGCCCGCCGCCGCAAACGACTCCTCGACCTCGTGCGGCATCTCGCCGTTCAGGAGGCTTGCCAGCGTGCGTGCCCGCGACGCCATGTGCGTCTCGACGGACCGCCAGCGCTCGTCGGTGAGGACGGGCGCGGTGATCGCGACGACGTACGGCGCGGGACGCGATCCCTGCACCTTCGCGCTGACCTTCCCCTGCCCGATGTCGAGCGACACGACCTGCCCGACCCGTGCGTAGCGCTTGCCGCGCGCCAGCCGGCCCTCGTCCACGCGCGTCGACAGCGCCTCGACGAAGCGGCGCGACCACCACCGCTCGCCGATCCGCCCGCGCTGGCTGCGCGCCCGTATCCCGTGCTCCACCGGGATCGGCCGCGGCCACTCCTCCCAGTCGCGCCAGCCCATCGTCAGGCCGCCGACACCGGCGACGACGGCAGTGGTCGGTGCGCGGATGTCGAGCCCATGGTCACCCCTCCGCCACGGCATCCGCCGACAGCGCCAGCAGCTCACGCAGCTCGGTCGTCGAGAGCTCGGTGAGCCACCGTTCGCCCGTCCCGACGATCCGCGCGGCGAGCTCGCGCTTGGCCTCGCTCATCTCGGCGATGCGCTCCTCGATGGTCCCGGTGCAGACGAGCTTCCGGACCTGCACCTGCCGCGTCTGGCCGATCCGGTACGCGCGATCCGACGCCTGGTCCTCCACCGCCGGGTTCCACCACCGGTCGAAGTGGACGACCTGGTTTGCCGCCGTCAGGTTGATGCCGCTCCCGCCGGCCTTGAGCGAGAGGATGAAGACGGGCGCGAGTCCGGCCTGGAACCGCTCGACCAGGCGGTCGCGCATGCCGCGCGGCGTACCGCCGTGCAGGAACAGCACCTCGCGGCCGAATCGGTCCCGCAGGTACGGCCGCAGCATCTCGCCGAACGACGCGTACTGGGTGAAGACCAGCACCCGGTCGCCCGTCGGGAGCGCGTCCTCCAGGATGTCCTCGAGCTGGGCGAGCTTCCCGGACCGACCGGCCAGCAGGGAGCCGTCGCCGAGCGCCTGCGCCGGATGGTTGCACACCTGCTTGAGCCGGCCGATCGTCTCGAGCACGAGGCCCTTGCGCCGGATGCCCTCGGCGCCCTCGATCTGCTCGAGCATGTCGTCGACCGTCGCCTGGTAGAGGCTCGCCTGCTCGCGTGTGAGGTTGCACGATACCGTCATCTCGAGCTTCGCCGGCAGCTCCAGCCCGATCGCCGGGTCCTGCTTGACGCGCCGCAGGATGAAGGGGCCCGTCAGCCGTCGGAGCCGCTCGGCCGCCTCGTCGTCGGCGTCCTGCTCGATCGGGATCGCGTAGCGGTCACGAAAGGCCGCCTCCGACCCGAGCAGGCCCGGATTGAGGAAATCGAGAATCGACCACAGCTCCGTCAGGCGGTTCTCGACGGGCGTTCCGGTGAGGGCGACCCGACCAGCGGATGGCAGCCGGCGGACGGCCCGTGACTGGCGCGTGTCGCTGTTCTTGATCGCCTGCGCCTCGTCGAGGACGACCCGCCGCCACTCGACACGCTCGAGGTCGGGCGCGTCGCGTGCCGCGGTCGCGTACGTCGTGATCACGAGGTCGGCGTCGCGCGTGGCGGTCGCCAGCTCGTCGCCGGCGAGACGCTCCGCGCCGTGATGCACGTGGACACGCAGCGAGGGTGCGAACCGCTCCGCCTCGCGCTGCCAGTTCCCGACGACCGACATGGGACAGACGACGAGGGTGGGCCCGCCGGGCGCGGGCATCTGGTCGGCGTCGCCGTCGTCGGCACCCTCGCCGCCACCGTCACCTCGGCCCGAGATCGCGTCACTTCGCGTCGGGGCGCCGGCGGCGCCCTCGGGCGCCGGTTCGCCGGCTGCGGCCCGCTCGGCCACCAGCAGCGCGAGCACCTGCGCCGTCTTCCCGAGCCCCATGTCGTCGGCGAGGCAGGCCCCGAGCCCGAGGCGATCGAGGAACGCGAGCCACGCGAGGCCGCGCCGCTGGTACCCGCGCAGTTCGCCGTGGAACCCGGGCGGCGTCGCCATGTCCTGGTCCGCCGCGCCCTCGCCCACCGCATTCCGGACGCCATCACCTGCCGGCAGGAGCCGCTCGACCCAGCCGCTCGCATCGACCTCGACCACGGGCAGGTCGGCGCGAGGGGCCAGCACATCCCGCAGGAACTCGGCGACAGTGGCGGTCCGCACACCGCTCCCAGCCCCGGAGCTCATCGCGGCCAGCGCGGCCGAGATCTCGTCCGGCGGCACTTCGACCCACTCGCCGCGGACCTGGACCAGCGGCGTCATGAGCCTGGCGATCTCCCGCAGCTCGGCCTCCGACAGGGTCGCGTCGCCGAGGACCGCTGAGATCTCGTACTCGACGATCGCCCGCGCGTCGACCCCGCGCCCGACGGACGTCTTCGGCTGACCCGGCCGTCCCCGCGCCCGGACGCGCAGCCCGAGCCGGCGTCGGCGGTTCCGCCACCAGGACGGGACGAGCACGCCGAAGCCGGCATCGGCGAGGAGCGGCGCGCCCTCACGGAGGAACGCGTGGGCGCCCTTGGCGTCGAGCCCGAGCGAGTCGGGCCGCGGCGAGGAAAGCGCGGCGTCGAGAGGCGGATAGAGCCGACTCGCGCGCCCGAGATCCGCCAGCAGCGCCTCGTCGGCCGGCACGTCCCGCGGGGCCGCCCCGAGCAGGCTCGGACGCACCCAGACGTCGCGTGCGGGCACGAGCAGGCTGGGCTCGTCACGGGGCCCGACGAGGATCTCGATCGTCCATGGCGCATCCGGCCCCGGGGCAGGGACGTCCGCCATCTCGTCGGGCCGCGGCTCCGCCAGCCGGAACACCGTGCGCAGCGGTCCCTCGTCGGGCAGCGACGCCGCCCGCCACCCGGCCAGCGCACGCGCGAGGCGGCGCATGGCCGCCGGATCGCCCGGCGGGAGCGCCGCGTCCCGCCCGAGCAGCGCGCCCGAGAGCGCCGCGCCGGCGTCGCCGCCGTCGCTCCCCGACCACGCCATGGCGACGGCGTGGGCCGCGTGAGAGCCCGCAGTCGGCCCCGTCTCGTCCCCCTGCGCCCGCGCGGCGGCCGCCCGGACGGACGCATCGACGAGCACGCCGAGCGCCTCGGCCGCGACGTCGTTCGCCGGCCGCTCCGCTCCGTCGAGGGCAGCGCACCGGCACACCGGCGGCATCGCGCGGGCGAGGGCGCGGAGCCGGGCGGCGTCCGCGGCGCCCGGCACCGGCTCCCAGCGTGCCGCAAAGCGGCCGCGCCCCGCCTCTCGGATGCCGGGCAGCACCCGGCCCCGTGCGACGATCTCGAGGGCGACGCGGGCGAGCCGCGAATAGAACCGGACGGACGCCTCGCCGAGGCCCGGAAGGCCACCCCCGCGGTCCGGCTCGTCGCCGCCGAGCCCGGCAAGCGCGCGCAGCGCGGCCGGACCGTCGAGCGCAAGGCTCGTCACGCGCCACGGCGCCGGCTCTGCCCGGCCACGAGCCGCGCGCGGTGTGACGGCGAGCGCTGGCGACGGCAGTGGCGCGCCGCCGCGCGACGGCAGCAGCACCTCGAGCCGCGCAATGCCTGCCCCGGCGTCCCCGACCTGCGCGGCGAGCGCGTCACGCAGGGATTGCGGGCCGAGCGCGAACGGATGGGCGGGCGGCAGGCGATGGCCGGGTCGGGATCCGGCCCGGCGCGCGGAAAGGCGCTCGTACGCCTCGGGATCCTCGCCCCACAGATGGAGGTGACGATCGGGACCCCAGGTCGCGTGCAGAGCTGGCATGACCTGTCAGGGTACCGCGCGGACATCGCGCGGCGGACGAGTGTGGCGGCGGGACGAGTCACGCTGCGTGCCGCGTGGCGTCCAGCCCCGGACCCCGCAGTGTCAGACGGCGTCCGGCGTCCCGGTCCGACTCGCCGAACGCCGTGCGACCCAGTCGTCGACCAGGTTCGCGAGCGTCTCGGGGAGCACCGAGCCCGACGTCAGCACGACGTCATGGAACTCGCGGATGTCGAAGCCGTCGCCGAGGGCCTGCTCGGCCTGCGCCCGGATGCGCTGGATCTCGAGGCGCCCGAGCATGTACGCGAGCGCCTGGCCGGGAGAGCAGATGTACCGGTCGACCTCGGCCCGCACGTGCCCCTCGCGCATGGGCGAGTTGCGGACCATGTAGTCGATCGCCTGCCGGCGCGTCCAGCCAAGCGCGTGGAGCCCCGTATCCACCACGAGACGGCATGCGCGCAGCGAATCGTTGGCGAGCATTCCGATCCGGTCAAGCGGCGTTCCGTAGAGACCCATCTCGTCCGCCAGGCGCTCCGAGTACAGGCCCCAGCCCTCGCCGTAGATCGTCACCCACACGTGACGCCGAAAATCGGGCAGCCCGGTGAGCTCGCTCGAGATCGCTCCCTGGAGATGATGGCCCGGGATCCCCTCGTGGAACGCGGTCGACTCGATCTCGAAGCGACCCCAGACCGAGGGATCGGACGTGTTCAGGAAGAAGACGCCGCCGCGGGTACCGTCCTGAGCCGGCGGGAAGTAGAAGCCCTGGGGGCCGAGCATCGTCTCCTCGACGCCGCAGTCGGCCTTCGGCAGCGTCCCGAACCACGCCGGGATGGCGGCCCGGGCGCGCGCCATCGCGGCCTCGGCCGCGGTGACGATCTCGGCGCCGTCCGAGTGGTGGAGCGCGGGGTCGGAGCGGAGACTCTCGAGGATCGTCTCCAGGTCGTCGGTGCCGAGCGCCTCGCGCCCGAGCTGGCGGTACTCGTCCGCGAGCCGCGCCACCTGCTCGAGGCCGATGCGGTGGACCTCCTCGGGAGATCGGTCGCGCGTCGTGAACAGCCTGATCGCCGCCGCGTACGCCTCGTCGCCCCCCGGCAGCCACGCCAGCCCCGGGCGCTCGTCGGGTCGGGCCACGGGCGCGACCTCGTCGCGGAGGACGGCACCGTATGCCGCGAGCGCCGGACGCACCTCGCGCTCGATGATCGCCCGTGCCCGGTCGGCCCGGCCGTCACGGACGAGCCGCGGTCGCAGGGATTCGAGGATGGGGTCGGTGTCGAGCGGACGTGCCAGCCATTCGTCGATCTGCCGCGTGGTCGCGTCGACCGCGAACCGCGGCGCTGCCCAGCCCCGCGTCAGCCCGTCCCTGTGCCGGTCCCCGAGGTCACGGAACATCCGCGCGATTCCCTCGAGCTTCGAGAGCATCGCTTCGGCGACCACGTCGTCCGGGATCGTGAGCCGCGGCAGCGTGACAGGCAGCGAAGCCTGCGGGCCGCTGACGGGATCGACGGCGACCTCGATCAGGCGGGTCGCAGCGTAGTCCGCGGTCGCGCCGGCATCGAACCCGAGAAGATCGCGCGTGATCCGGTCCTGCGTGCCGAGCCGCTCCGGGTCGAGGGCTGCCGCGCGCCGCTCGAACTCGCGCGATTCGGCGATCTCGGCGTCCTCGGCCGCGCGGCTCACCCGCTCGAACTCCCCGGCGTGCCGGTAATCGCCGACGAGGTGCGCCCACGTCGGGCCCGTCCGCAGCTTGAAATCCCAGTACTCGGCGGCAAGCGCGCCGATCTCTTCGGCCAACGACCCATCTCCTTCGGCGTGGCGTCCCCGGCAGGATTCGAACCTGCGACCGACCGCTTAGAAGGCGGTTGCTCTATCCACTGAGCTACGGGGACGCATGCGAATCCTAGCGCCGGACGGATGGGGCGCGGACCTCACGGCAGGCGGTACAGGCAGGTCTCCCCCGGACCCCACGAGACACACAGCTCCCGGAGGCGGCTCGACCATGCCCGCGGGTGCAGTGCGGCCCATTGTGGCGCGGCCCCCGTGGTCAGCACCCAGCGGACATGCCGCGTCGCGTAGAGATCGCCGGCGTTCACCCCGGACGAGGGACGGGAAACGATCGTCACGGCGTCCGCGCGCATCGCGAGGATCGGCGCAAGGTCACCCTGGACGGCCGATCCGGGCGGCATCAGCAGGGCAATGCGGGCCTGAATCCCGGGCAGCGTCGACGGCGAGGTCGCGACCCACCGGCCGAACAGCGCCAGGCCGGGCGCTGCGAGCGCGACCGCGAGCGCGAGCGCGGCGAACGGCACGAGCGAGAGACGTCGGCGATCGCGGCCGACCGATCGGGGGTCGCTGGCGGTCGATGCGCGCGCTGCGCCAGCGAGCGGGGCGGCGGCGCGGCCCTGCAGCCGCCCGGGCGCGGCGCCTGCCGTGAGCACCGCGAACCCGAGCCCGGCGAGCACCGCGAGCGGGGGGAGCAGCGGCACAAGGTACCGGTTCGGCCGATAGGGAACGACCAGGAGCACGGCCATGCCGGCGACGAACCAGCCGATCGAGCCGAGCGCGACCCGGCGCCGGGCCGGCGTCAGCGACCGGTACCGGGCGATCGACGCGACGGCGCCGGCGAATCCCCCGACCAGCAGCGGCAGCGCAAGCGGGATCCCCCCGTCGCTCCGGTACGCATACGTCCGGATGCGCACGAGCAGCTCCGGCAACGTGCGAGGAAGCGGCTCGGAGGCCCAGATCCGGAGGTCGGTCGCGACCGCACCGGTGCGGGGGAGCGCGAACACGACGGCCCAGACCGCCCCGAGGATCGCCACCGTCCCGAGCGCGGCGAGGACGGCACGGCGGGTGGACGGATCGCGGACTCCGGCGACGGCAACCCCGACGACGAGCCCGGCCGCGGCGGCCGCCGCGCTGGCCTTCGTCGCGACCGCGAGCGCGATCCCGATGCCCGCGACGATCCCGGCGCCCGTGGAGGCTCGCTCGCGCGCGAGCGCGACCTGGGCGAGGATGAGCCAGAGCGTGACGAGGGGCTCGAGGTACGCGAGGCGACCGTAGTAGAGGAACAGCGCCGACCCGCCGAGGGCCGCGACCGCGATCGCCGCGCCGGCCGACGACAGCGACCGCCGGAGCCCGATCCCGAGCCCCGCGAGTGAGCAGGCGGCGGCGGCGATCACGAGGAGGCGCGCCTGCACGATCCCGACGCCCGAGATCGCGAGCCAGGCCGCCTGGAGGGCGCTGAACGGGAGGTTGACCAGCCACATCTGCCACGCGTCGGTCGCCCAGGTCCCGAACATCACGAGGTCCCGAGCGTTCGAGACATTCCAGCCCTCGTCGGTCCACGGGCTCGTGCTCGCCGTCACGCCGTGCGCGGGGTCGACCTGGACAAAGACGGCGAGGAGGGCGAAGAACGCGAGCGAGAGGATCACGGGGACGAGGACGCCCGCGTCTGGCAGGCGGACCCTCCGGAGGGATCGGGCGAACGGTCGGGAGTTCACGGATCGGTCGAGGCCGGAGCGGCCGCCGACACCGGGGTCAGCGTGGGCCGGGGACGCGCGACCTCGGCACCGTCGCTACACGCGGAGCGAGCGGCGAGCCATCTCGCCCTCGATCTGCCGCTCCGCCTCGACATAGCGGTCGATCTCGTCGCGCAGGCGGTTGGCCTCGGGCGTGTAGAGATGCACCTGCTGCTGGAGGATGTAGCTCAGCCGCCGGCTCGTCATCCGCACGTGGTCGAGGTTCTTCATGAGGACGAGCGGGTCCATCGAGGCGAGATCTTCGGGGTGATACATCTGCCGCATCGCGGCGAGTATACGTGGCGGCACGACGGGAGCGACCGAGCCTGGGGCGCGACCCCTCGCACATGACCGGACGCCCCGTCGATCGACGGGGCGTCCGCGTCCGGCAACAAGTGTCGTGACGGTCGCTGCCTGGTGAGGCGTCCGGATCCGGTTCCCCTCCTAGCCTGTCGGAACCGGTGCGATGGCAGGCCGGCGGGTCGTTCCCCGCCCCTGCGCGGCCCTTCGCTCGGCCGCTCGAGCGCATTCCGCACGCGCCACGATCGACGCGAGCGCTGCCAGACCGGGCAGGTCCGGGAGCGTGAACCGGATCCCGTGCTCCGCGAGCTCGGCGTACCCCCACCCTCGGTACAGCCCACGCGCGGCCACAGCGCTCATCTCGTCGTAGAGCTGCGGCCAGGACACGGGGCGGCGTGCGTAGCAGAACCGCACGAACTCCATTGCCTCGGACGGCGTTCCCGCACTGCGGGACTCCTCGGGCTCAGTCAATACGAGCTTCCTCCTTCCCTCGCGCGATCGCCCTTCCCCGACGCGCGGGGTGGACGCTGGGGTGAAATCCATGCCGGCCCGGGTCGCGGTCTCGGTGTGCGCCGGTCCGGCCGTTGGTGTCCGAGGCGACATGCTAGGAGCCGTGGGGAGACGCCGGAAGGCCTTCTGTCCACCACGTTGTCCACCAAGTTGTCCACACGGGCGAATGGCGTGCGACGGCTCCGGGAGGCGTCCGCGCGGACGCATCGGCGAGACCTCAGACGCCCGACGCCGCCCTCGGCGCGACGCCCAGACCCGGGCGGTCGGACAGCCGCCAGGTGCAGTCGTCGGACAGAGCCAGCCCCTCGAAGGGGTCGTCGGCGAGCAGCAGGGCGCCGTCGAGGTCGACCCAATCGGCGAGCGAGGCGACCGCCGCGGACGCCGCGATCCCCACGCTCGTCTCCTCCATGCAGCCGAGGAACCGTCGGAAGCCGAGCTCTCGCGCGCGCAGCAGCATCCGTCGGGCCGGGCCGACGCCGCCGCACTTCGCGAGCTTGACGTTCACGCCCTCCACGACCCCGACGAGGCCCTCGAGGTCGTCGTACGTCACGCAGCTCTCGTCCGCGACGATCGGCAGCGGCGAGCGCTCCTGGAGCCACCGCAGCTGGTCGAGCCGGTGGGCCGGGAAGGGCTGCTCAACGAGCACGACCCCGAGCCGCTGCAGCTCGGGGATCAGGCGCACAGCCTGCTCGGGGATCCACCCGGTGTTCGCGTCGACCCGGATCGGTCCCCCGTACACGGAACGGACGGCCTCGAGCGTCTCGAGGTCCGCCGGTCCACCGACCTTGATCTTGAGGGCGGGGAACCGGGCCGCACGGGCCGCCCGCCGGCCGACAACGTCGGGCGCGTCGATGCCGATCGTGAAGTCGGTCGGAGGGATGTCGGGCGACAGCTCGAGCAGTTCGTACACGGGGATGCCGAGCCGGCGAGCCGCGAGGTCGTGAAGCGCGATGTCGACCGCGCACTTCGCCGCCCCGTGATGGCGGATCGCCTCGTCCATCGCCGCCGAGGCCGCCTCGAGCGCGGCACGCGTTTCGGCGACGTCGCGTCCGAGCCGTGGCTCGAACGGATCGGCGGCCTCGAGCAGCAGCCGCATCACGACCGCCATCGTGTCCGGGTTCTCGCCGTAGTACGTGTCGGGAAAGCCCTCGCCGAGGCCCAGCCGATCCTCCACGCGATCCCGGTCGGTCGTCAGCCGGACGATCACCGTGACGGCAACGTCGCCGCTCATGTCGCGCGAGATCCGGAACGGATCGCGGAACGGGATCCGCAGCGTCTCGGCCTCGAGCTGGAGGCGCGTCACGCCGTCGCCTCCATCCGCTCCGGGCCCTGCACCCACGGCAGCGCGTCCGCGCGTTCGCGGAGCGCCGCGAACAGCCGCGCGCCGCCGAACCGGAAGGGATCGTCGCACGGCAGCCCCGTCTCCGCCGCCGTGCGATCGATCTCGCGGCGGGCCGATGCCTCGTCGAGCAGCGAGGTGTTGAGCGCGACGGCCACCACGCGACTGGGCGCGACGAGCCCGGCGATCTGCTCGTGGATGCGGATCATCTCGGGCAACGGGTGGAGTGGGAACGAGCGCCCAGGGAGGTGGTCGAAGTCGTGCTCGGCGAGCCCGGGCTTGTGGACCAGCACCATGGCGTGCGGCGTGAACCCGTGGATGAGCCCGAGCGTGACCGAGCTGTACGCGGGGTGGTCGAGCGAGCCCTGGCCCTCGACGAAGACCCAGTCGCCTCGCGCCTCGCCCTCCTCCGCGAGCCACTCGCAGGTGCCCTGCACGAAGTCGCTCACGGCGCGGTCGATCGCGACACCCCAGCCCTCGATCATGATCCCCGTCTGTCCCGTCGGAACGAACGAGGCGGAGAGGCCGGCGTCACGCGCCGCCCGACGGAGCTCGAGCGCGACGCTCATCTTGCCGATCGCGCAGTCCGTGCCGACCGTCAGGATCACGCGCGACCCGGGCCGATGGAGCCGGCCGACCGACGTCTCCATGCGCTCGGGCGGCTTCCGGTAGTCGATCAGCTCGACTCCCGCCTCGCGCGCTGCCGCGACGAACTCGCGGTCTTCCGAGACGAACGTGTGCAGCCCTGACAGCACGTCGAGGCCGGCGCGGATCGCTTCGAGGATGATCGAGCGCCACGCTCCCGGGAGGCGCCCGCCGGTGGGCGCGATCCCCAGCAGGAGCGCGGTAGGCCCGAGCGGCAGCACCTCGCCGAGCGTCGCGACCACGGGAACGTCGAACCCCGGCCCGAGCAACTGGCTCGCATTGCCGCCGGCACGGGTCGAGTCGACGACGGCCAGGACCGGGTCGGATCCGTACCGGATGACGCCGAGCGCCGTCTTTGCGGCATGCGGCCGGAACTCGCCCTCGGCGAGGATGACGAGGCGACGCGGTCTCCTGGACATGCACCCTCCGCTGCTCCGGACGCGGGCCGGCCGGGGCCGGGCACAGGCAGCGCTCGCGCCGGCACGAGAACGAGTGTATCGAGGAGTCGCGGGAGGCCGCGGTGGCGACGAGCAGCGCACCGGGGGCCGCAGCAACGAGCCGGATGGCACTTCGGCGCCAATGTCAGCGTGCGCCACACTACCCGTCCACACGGACTCCCAGCGGAGCCGGCCGATGTCTTCCTCCGTGAGCAAGATCGTCGACGAGGGCCCCGAGCGGCGGCGCCATTCCGACGCCCTGTCCACTCTTGCCCACGGGCTGCGTGTCCTCGAGTACGTCGCAGCCAACGACGGAGCGGCCCCGAAGGAGATCGCAGCCTGTCTCGAGCTGTCGCTGTCGACCACGTACCACCTCGTCAACACGCTCGTCGACGAGGGCTACCTGGAGCGCGTGCCGGGTGTCGGCCTCGTGATCGGCGATGGGGTGGCTACGCTGATCGAGCGCGTCGATCACCGGCAGGACCCCTTCCCGGAGCTCCAGCCTTTGCTCGGCGAGCTGGCGGATCGGTGCGGCGACGTCGCGGTTCTGGGGCGGCTGGTCGGACGGCAGACCGTTGTCGTCTCCGTGCGCGCGGCGTCCGGCGCGGTCCACGGCGGTCACCTGCATCCCGGCATGCGCGGGCCGACGCATACGATGGCGCTCGGGAAGGTGCTCCTGGCGACGCTCGATCCCGCCATCGCGGTCGCCGTCCTCCGGGGCCGTCCGCTGGAGCCCACGACGGAGCGAACGATCACGAGCCTCGACGGCCTGCTGTCCGAGATCGAGACGGCGCGCACCCGCGGCATCGCCATGGACCTCGAGGAGGGCGAGCCGGGCCTGTGCTGCGTCGCGGCGCGGATCCGGGTCCCACCGGGAACGTCGCCCATCGCGGTCGCCGTCGCCGTCCCGCCCGACCAGATGCGCTCGGGCACGGCCAGACTGGTGGACCTCGTCGCCGCCGCCGCCCGTCGCTCGGCCGCCATGCTGGCCGGACGCTGACCCTGGTTCGCACCAGCTGACCCCGATTCGCACCATCTGAAATCCGGCTGGACTCCCGGAATCGACGCACCTAGCCTCGGCGCGCGGCGATCATGGGAGGGGCCGCCGCGCCGCATGGGCGGATGACGGCGAATGCCGCCAGGGTGAGCGGAGCGACACGGGCTCTCCTCCGGCTCAGCCGGGCGCCGATGCAGGTCGCCGGGACGCGCAGCCGCATCGGCCGACATGGGCCCCTCCGAGGTGCTTGCCCGCGTGTGGAAGCACGCGGGCCGGGAGGGGCCAGATGAGGGAATCCTGGATGGGAAAGTACATCGGAGAGGCGATCGGTGTCGCCATCATCGTGTTCTTCGGGTGCGGCATCCTGTTTGGCGCCTTCATGTGGGGCACGGTGCCAGGACTCCTCGACGGAGGCCTGGCATGGGGATTCGCAGTGGCGCTGGCGGTCTACGTCGGGGCGTCCATGTCGGGCGCGCACTTCAACCCGGCCGTGACGCTGGCGCTGGCGATCACCAACCGCTTCCCCTGGAGCAAGGTGATCCAGTACTGGATCGCCCAGATCGTCGGCGGGTTCCTCGGCGCCCTCGCGCTTGTCCTGATGTTCGGGGACGCCGTCAGTTCCTTCGCCGCGAAGAACAACCTGGTTGTCGGGCAGCCGGGCAGCGAGAAGCTCGCAGCCATGCTGATCCCGATCTCGCCGCACCCGTACCTCGTGGGAATCGGACCGGCCGCGTACGCCCAGGTGCCGATCTGGCGCGGCTTCCTCACCGAGGCCCTGGCGACCGCGCTGCTGATGATGTTCATCCTGGTGCTGCTCGAGGCGCGCAGCGTCAACGTCCCGCGCGGGTGGTTCTTCCCGCTCGCGCTCGGCGTCGCCGTCTGCATGCTGGTGTTCGTCACGGCGCCGCTGACAATGACCTCCCTGAACCCGGCCCGCGATCTCGGCCCGCGGATCATGCTCCTGGCCGAGGGCTACGGCTCGATCGCGTTCCCGGGCGTCCGCGATGGCGGGTCGCTGCTGGTGACCGTGCTCGGACCGCTTGTCGGAGGCCCGATCGGCGCGCTGTTCTTCGACTATGTCGTGAAGCCGTTCTACCCGCGGGCCGAGGCACCCGCTCCGGTCGCACAACCGGTTGCCGCCGCTGGCGCCGCCGGCAAGAAGTAGCTCTGCTGTTCGCGTCCTTCTGCGCCGGCCGCGGCTGTCTCTCGGCCGCGGCCGGTGGTTCCTTCAAGGCACGGAGGTGTGATTGATGGAGACCCGGGTCGCGATTGCCCGGACGGGTGACCTCAAAGGCAACGCTCGGTTCATGGGGGGCGAGTACGTCCGATACGACGAAGACGTCGCGAAGATCAAGGCGGCGGTCAAGCAGGCCGTCGAGCTCGCCGTCGGCAGCATCGACAACGTCATCAAGCCGGGCCAGAAGGTGCTCGTCAAGCCGAACCTGGCCTTCCAGGCACCGCCGACGAGCTTCGCCGTCGTCGACCCCCGCACGCTCGAGGCCGTCCTCCTGTACCTGAAGGAGGAGTCGAAGGCGGGCGAGATCGCCGTCGGTGACAACCCGTCGCTCGGCAAGCACGTCGGCAGGGCCCGCCCCGCGATGGCGCAGAGCGGACTGCAGGAGGCCGCGGAGCGCGGCAAGGCTGACCGGATCATCTACTTCGACGAGACGGAGACGGTCCACGTCAAGGTCCCTGGCGGCCGCTACCTCAAGGAGGCCGACGTCTGGGCGCCGTTCCTCGATGCGGACGTCGTGATCAACGTCCCGAAGATGAAGGTCCATCTCGCCAAGACCGTCACCCTCGGGATCGCGAACTGGCAGGGCATCCTGCGCAACGATCACCCGTCCGAGGACGGGGTCGACGGCAAGGGCCTGCACACCAACCAGCAGGGCCAGCACCGCAACGACATCGACCCGAAGGTCGTCGACGAGTACCGCATCCGGAAGGCGGACCTGACCATCGTCGACGCGGTCATCGGGATGGAGGGACAGGGCCCACACACGGGCACGCCGATCGAGATGAACCTGATCATCGCCGGGACCGACACGGTCGCCGTCGATGCGGTCACCGGGGCGTGCATGGGGTTCGAGCCGAAGGAGGTCCCGTCAACTCGCATCGCCTACCACGACGGGCTCGGCGAGATGCGCCTCGACCACATCGACGTGGTCGGCACCCCGATCGAGAAGGTCAGGAAGCACTTCCTGCGGGCGAACGGCAACCCGGTCGGCGTGTGGCCCGGCCTGGACGTCCTGACGCAGCAGACGTGCCCCGGGTGCTACGTGAACATCCGCGGCGCGATCGACAACTTCGCGATGCACAGCGGCTTCGATCTGGGCGAGTACAAGGCCAAGCTCGACGACATCGTGTTCATCGCCGGCGGCCAGCCCGACCTCGACCCGGAGTACTGCCGCGACAAGGTCGTGTTCCTCGTCGGCGACTGCTGGGAGTACTTCCCGAGCGCACCGAAGATCCGCGAGGCGCTGGGCCTCGCGCGGAAGGTCATCACGCGGGCCGGATGCACGCCGGTCTACGTGTTCGCCCAGATCAACCAGGACCTGATCGACCTCGGAACCGAGGCCGGCATCCTCGCGCACGTCTGACCTCAGATGGCGGACATCCGGATCGGCGTGCCCGACAGGCCCGTGACCGTCGTCGAATGGCTGAAGGAGGAAGGCGACTTCGTGGCGCGGCTCGAGCCGGTGCTACGGTATCGGTCGAACGGCACGGAGGAGCTGCTCCGATCGCCGGGCAGCGGCGTGCTGGCCCGCATCGAGGTGCAGGCCGGGGAGCAGGCTGAGGCCGGAGCCACGCTCGGGCGGGTGACGATCATCGTCGGAGGGACCTGAGCCATGGACGCGTCGGCACCGACGGGAAGGCTGTCGGGGCACGTGGCATTCGTGACGGGCGGGGGCTCGGGAATCGGCAGGGCGGTCTGCGTCCGCCTTGCCAGGGAATGTGCCTCGGTGGCCGTTGTCGATGTCGTTGCCGACGCGGCGGAAGCGACCGCCGCCCTGCTCCGCGAGGACGGGGCGGCGGTCATTCCGATCACCGCGGACGTGGCATCGCGCGAGAGCGTCGAGGCTGCCGTCGACGAGGCCTGGCAGCGGCTGGGCCCGATCGACATCCTCGTCAACAACGCCGGGATCATGGGCTACCGGCCGTTCCTGCGCCTCACCGACGCGGACTGGGACCGGACGATGGCCGTCAACGCGAAGGGTGTGTTCCTCTGCTCGCAGGCGGTCGCGCGCCGGCTCTCGAAGGCCCACCTGCCCGGCACCATCATCAACATGAGCTCGATCGTCAGCGAGGTCGCGATCGAGTTCCAGGCCCACTACGCGGCTTCGAAGGGCGCCGTCCGCATGCTCACGCGGGCGATGGCGCTCGAGCTCGCGGCACATGACATCACCGTCAACGCCGTCGCGCCGGGCGTCGTCGAGACGGCGATGACGGCCGACCTGCTCGCGGACCCGGCCGTGGCCGAGGTGACGCTGCCGCTCATCCCGCTCGGGCGCGCCGCGAAGCCCGAGGAGGTGGCGGCGACGGTCGCGTTCCTGGCCTCTGCGGACGCACGCTACCTGACGGGCACGAGCGTGACCGTCGACGGCGGATACCTGCTCCGATGACCCGGCGCGTCCCCGCGGTTCCGGTGGCATTCGCCGCAACCGCGGTTTCCGTCCCGGGTGCGTCGTCCCCGACGGGGAGGCAGGACACGGGGCCGCTGGCGCCGGCGCTCGAGCGCAAGCTCGCCGCCGCCTCGGACCTGCTGCGCGATCTCGGGTCCGTCCTGGTGGCGTTCTCCGGCGGAGTCGACAGCAGCCTGCTTGCCAGGCTCGCCCACGACGCACTCGGCGACCGGGCACTCGCCTGCATCGCGATCTCGCCGAGCCTCGCGTCCGACGAGCTCGCGACGGCCGTCGCCGTCGCCCAGTCGATCGGGATCCACCTGGTCCGCGTCGAGACGCACGAGGTCGAGCTGGAAGCGTACGCGCGCAACCCGGTGAACCGCTGCTACGTGTGCAAGGGCGTGCTCTTCGAGGATCTCGAACGCATCGCGCATGAGGCCGGGATCGCGACCATCGCGTATGGCGAGAACGCGGACGACGCGACGGACTACCGGCCCGGCGCCCGAGCGGCCGCGCAGGCCGGCGTGCGCGCCCCCCTCGCGGAGGCGGGGCTGACCAAGGCCGAGGTGCGGGAGATCGCCCGCTTCTTCGGGCTGGCGACATGGGACAAACCGGCGGCGCCCTGCCTCTCGTCCCGGATTCCGTACGGCGAGCGGGTCACGCCGGAGAAGCTGCGCCAGGTCGAGGAGGCGGAGCGTGTCCTCCACCGCCTCGGGTTCCGGGAGTCTCGGGTCCGCCATCACGGCGCGATCGCGCGGGTCGAGGTTGCCCCCGACCAGCTGGCACGTGCCGTGGAGCCGGGGGTCCGAGATACGATCGTGCGGGAGCTGCGCCTGGTCGGCTTCCGGCACGTCGCGCTCGACCTCCAGGGATACCGGTCGGGCAGCTTGAACGAGGGAGTCGTCGACGGGCGTCCCGCCCGGGCGTCCCGCGCCGTGCTGCCGGTCTTCGTGTCGGAGTCCGGCGGGCCTGCGACGCAGGTGGGCCGGCCGCGATCCGGGGACGCGGCGGGGCTCGTGGAGCCTCGCCATGGATGAGCCTCGGCTCGAAGCGCTGCTCGAGGCCGTCCGCGCCCGGCTCGTCGACGTTCCGACGGCGGTCGAGCGGCTGCGCAGCCTGCCCTACGAGGACCTCGGGTATGCCCGCCTGGACCACCACCGCGGGCTTCGGCAGGGGCTGCCGGAAGTCGTGTTCTGCCAGGGCAAGAGCGTGCAACAGGTCGTCGACCTCGTCACCCGGCTGGCCGCCGACGGGGGGCCGGTGCTGGCGACACGCGCGACGGCCGAGATGGCCGAGGCGGTGTGCGCCCGCGTGCCGGGCGCCGTCCACGATCCCGTCGGGCGCACGATCGTCGTGCCCGTCCCGGGCGCCGCCCCGCCGCGGGCCGGCGTGCTCGTCCTGACCGCCGGCACGGCCGACATCCCCGTGGCGCAGGAGGCCGCGACGACCGCGGAGATCATGGGAAACGCCGTCGAGCGCATCTACGACGTGGGCGTGGCCGGCCTCCACCGGCTGCTCGACAAGCGCGCCCGGCTGCGAGCCGCGCGCGTCATCGTCGTGGCGGCCGGGATGGACGGTGCACTCCCGAGCGTGGTCGGCGGCCTGGTCGACGTGCCTGTGATCGCCATTCCGACGAGCGTCGGCTACGGCGCGAGCTTCGGCGGCGTGGCGGCTCTGCTGACGATGCTGAACGCCTGCGCGCCGGGCGTGGCGGTCGTCAACATCGACAACGGGTTCGGCGCGGGGTACATGGCGGGGCTCGTCAACCGCGCCGGCGCGAAGGCGAGGCCCGGCGAGGCCGCTGCCGTCCCTGACGTGGGGCGGGCCGGGGAACGCGCCGGCGATCCGGACAGGGGGCGGGCCGGGGAGCCGGTTGTCGCCCCGGCCACGGCGGAGGCCGGAGGCCAACGAGCGAGGTGATCGGCTTCCTCGACTGCTACTCGGGGATCAGCGGCGACATGTGCCTGGGCGCGGTCGTCGACGCGGGCGTGCCGCTGGAGGTGCTGTCCGACGCGCTCGACGGCATGCGCCTCGGCGGCTTCGTCCGGCTCGATTCGCGCGAGGTCCACCGTGGCGTGCTGCGCGGCACGCAGGTCGAGGTCGTCGCCGAGCCCGGGCAGCCGCACCGCACGTTCCGCGATATCGTCGACCTGCTCGACGGCGCGCGGCTCGAGGCACGCGTGCGGGATCAGGCCCGATCCGTGTTCCGGCGGCTCGTCGAGGTCGAGGGCCGGATCCACGGGGCCTCGCCGGAGGACGTCGAACTCCACGAGGTGGGTGCCATCGACTCGATCGCCGACGTCGTCGGCACCGTGGCGGGGCTCGCCCATCTGGGCGTCGAGGCGCTGTACGCGTCGTCGCTGCCCGTCAGCACCGGCGAGATCACCGGACGGCACCACGGTGCGCTCCCCGCCCCCAGCCCCGCGGCGCTCGACATCCTCGCGGCCGCGGGCGCGCCGCTCCGGCCGTTCGGCGGCGGGCGCGAGCTCGTCACGCCAACCGGCGCCGCCATCGCGGCGACGCTCGCGCGCTTCGAGCAGCCGCCCATGCGGCTCGTCCGCGTCGGGTACGGTGCGGGCGGAGCGGAGCTGCCGTGGCCGAACGTGCTGCGGCTGTGGCTCGGCGAGCCGGTCGCGGACGGCGAGCACGGTGTGGCGCAGCGGGAGCCCACGCACGTCGTCGTCGAGACGAGCATCGACGACATGAGCCCGCAGTTGCTTGCGCCGGTGACGGCCTCGCTGGCGGCCGCCGGCGCGCTCGACGTGACGTTCTCCCCGCTCTCGATGAAGAAGGGCCGGCAGGGCGTCCTCGTCGCCGTCGTCGCGCGCGCCGAGGACGAGGCAGCGATCGCGGACGTGCTGCTCCGCGAGACGACGACGCTCGGCGTCCGCGTGCACGATGTGCGCCGGCACGAGGCCGAGCGGGCGTTCGAGAAGGTAGAGACGCCGTACGGCGCGGTCGCCGTGAAGCTCAAGCTCGTGTCGGGGCGCGTGGTCGGGGCGATGCCGGAGTTCGAGAGCGTCCGGGCCGCGGCGGATGCGGCGAGCGCGCCCCTCCTGCGCGTCCATCAATCGGCTGCAGCGGCGGCCCAGGCGCTCCTCGAAGGGCCCACGCGGCAGGGCGGATCGTCCGGCGCGTGAGATGCCCGGCCACGGGACCCTCCGGCGAGGGGTCGGCGTGGCCGGATCCCATGCCGTCGCTACCCACCCCCTGCTGCGTGACGATGATCGACGGGGTCTGCGGCGATGGAGGCCGCGCCCATCACCATCCGTTCCTGCCGCGCGAGTCCCCGTCGAGATCCGGATCACAGGAGCGTCGAGGGTCTCAGGCCGATCCCGCCGCCCTCCGCTGGCGGAGCCAGTCGACGAAGCGCACGTGCCCGAGCGTGCGGTCGCCGTGTGGCGTGTTCGCGCCGGATCGATAGCCCTCGAGCGTCCCCGGCACCCACGGCGCGATTGTCGGCAACCCGGCCGAGCCCGGGGCGATCGTGTCGAGCGCGACCGGAACGAGCGTGCCCGGCCGGCCCGACTCCGCCAGCCAGGTCGTCGCGATCTCGCCGAGCGTCAGGACTTCGGGACCGGCGATCTCGGGGGCGTCGCCGAGGGGCGTGCCGAGGGCGATCTCGACGAGCCGGTCGGCGACCTCGCGCTCGTCGACGGGCTGGAAGCGCAGATCGGCGACGATCGGCGCGGGGATGGGCAGCGCGGCGGGCGCCGCCACCAGGCGTTCGACGAACGAGTGGAATTGCGCGACCCGGGCGATCGTCCAGGGGATCGCCGAGGCGCGGGTGAGCGCTTCGATGCGGACCTTCGACGCGTAGAACGGCAGTGGGATCCGGTCGCAGCCGATGATCGAGATGACCACGACGTGCCGGGCTCCGGCGCCCTCTGCGGCCGCGAGGAGGCGACGCGTCCCGATGACGTCCGCCTCGCCGGAGCCTTTGTCGCTCGCCAGGTGGATGACGCCGTCGACATCCTCGAGCGCAGCGTCGAGCGAGTCGGTTGCGAGGTCGGCACGCACCCACTCACGTCCCGTGGCGATGACCGCCGGCCGCTCGCGCCGGCTCAGGATCCGGGCCCCGACGCCGGGTTGGTCCTCGAGCGCGGCGATGACGTGGCGACCCAGCGTGCCGGTCGCTCCGGTGACGAGGATCCGACGTGTCGAGGTGGAAGCGTGCATCGCGCCTCGGATGCCCGTCCCGGCGACGTGCTCGCCGCGCCGCGGCTCACCGTCGGCCGATCATGTCATGCAGCCTGGATCGTGCGACTCGGAACCGCAGACGGGAACGGGGGGTGGTACCGCATATCGGATTCGAACCGATGATCTCCGCCTTGAGAGGGCGGTGTCCTGGGCCTCTAGACGAATGCGGCACGCGCCGACGCTGGAGGCGTCAGAGCGACGCGGATGGTACCACAGCCATCCTGGAGAGCGGGAGCGCTGTGGAGAGCGGGAGCGCGCGATGGGGACGCGGGTGCGGCCGAGCGTTCGCCGCCCGCTCGGCGCTACAGCCGGTGCGACTCGAGGAAGTGCCGGACTGCCTCGGCGACCTGCTCGTAGCTCTCCGTGCCGAGCACCACTCCGTAGTGCGAGTGCGCCCCGAACGGCTCGTACTGCGCGCCCAGCCAGGCCGCGAGCCGCTCGCTGTCGGCCTCCGGGAACCACCGGTCGAGGCCCGCGCCGATGACGAGCGTCGGAACGTCGGAGAGGCGGCCACGATCCACCGGGATTCCCAGCAGCATCCGCCGACGGGCCGCGCCTGACTCGCGTCCCATCAGGTGCTGGACACGCAGGACATCGTCGATCGTCAGGTCGGGGTTCATCCGCCGCAGCTGCTCCGGGAGGGACTGCCAGCCGAGCAGTTCGCGCCCGTAGACGTCGGGAGTCTCGCGGACCACGTGGGGCCGCGGCGGCGTCCGGATCTCCTCGGGAAGCGCCGACGAGATGAGCACGAGGCCCGCCACGTGCCGCTCCTCGGCCGACCGCATCGCGACGAGGCCGCCCATCCCGTGCCCGACGAGCACGGGGTTCGGCGGAATGTGGTCGAAGACGGCGAGCACGTCGGCGACGTAGGCCTCCACGTCGAGCCCGGACACCTCGGCCGTGTCCGACCAGTAGTGCCCGCGGAGGTTGACGGCGTGGCCCTCCCAGCCCCGATGCGCGAAGTAGCCGAGGAACCGCTCCCAGAGCCACGACCCACCGAGCTCGCCGTGGACGAGCAGGAGCGGACGCCGCCGCGATCGGCGCTCGGGAAGCCAGGACTCCACGTAGACGCCGCGATCCTCGAGGACGATCTCGTCCTTGCGGATCGGTCGCTCGAGGGGGCTCACCACTCGTGCGGGTTCAGGACGAGCCCGGTCAGCTGCTTCGGGAAGAAGTACGTCGATTTCTGCGGCATGACCTCGCCGGCCGCGGCAATGCGGAGAACGTCTTCCAGGCGCGTCGGATCGAGGAGGAACGCCGCTCCTGCTTCCCCACGGTCGACCGCGCCCAGCGCCTGCTCGGCATCCTTCACGTAGCCGATCCGTCCGCCGCCGGCTGCGGTGCGGGGGCCGATGCCGGCCAGACGCTCGAGCGCGACCGCGAGCAGGTTCACGTCGAGCCACCGGAGCGCCGGCGACGCATCCTCGTCGAGGAGCGGTTCGAACGCCGCGGAACGCGCGTGCAGGACCGCGCCGACCCCCGCCGTCCAGGTACCGATCCGATGGTCCTCGGCGGGACGCGGGCCCTGCGGAGAGAAGGCATCGAGAAGTTCGTCACGCCCGGACAGGCGTTCGACGTCGAACAGCGACCGCGCCGCGTCGAGCAGCGCATCTCCCGACAGGCCGTCGCGCACGATGCGATGCGTCGGCAGGATCGTGAGCGGCTGAGTGGCAGGCACGATGAGCGCGAGCAGATAGTCGAATGGCTCCGCCTCCGGGTACTCGCGCTCGCGGCGCCGCTCGTCGCGGTACCGGAGCGCCGTCTCGTAGCGATGATGGCCATCCGCGATCGTCAGGGGGCGCGCGGACCCGGCCCGCAGGAGGGCCGAGGAGAGCGAAGCCGTCTCGGCCTCGTCGGTCGCCAGCTGCCAGAGCCGGTTTCGCACGCCTGCGTCGTCGGTCACGTCCGCCACCGTGTCGAGCCGGCAGACCGCGTCGAGGGCGCGCATCGCCTCTCCGTCGGGATCCTCGGCGAGCAGCACGACGGGGCTCGCGTTCATGCCCGTCGCACGAAGCAGACGGTAGCGATCCTCCTTCGGGGCACTCAGCGTCCGCTCGTGCGGCCGCACTCCCGAATCAGGGCCGAACTCCTCGATCCGGAGCCGCGCGAAGAACCCGCGCCGGACGCGCGGCTGCCCGGTCCCCGGGACGACGTACGCCTGCTCGTACGGGTACACCGCGGGCAGGCGGTCCTTGCGAAGCGTGCCCTCCGAGCGCCACGCGGCCAGGTCACGGCCCGCCCGGCGATAGCGCTCGTCCGGCGGGTCGCCGGCCTGGTCGAGCGGGAGGTCGAGCCGGACGACGTTGCGGGGGTGGCGCCGCGCGAGGGACTGCTGGCGTGCCGGCGAGATCACGTCGTACGGCGGGCTCACGACGTCCCCGAGGTCCCCGACCGAGGAAACGTCGTACCGGAGCGCGCGGAACGGTCTCAGCTCGGGCACGGGACAAGATGGTACGACACGGCCCGGCGGGACCGCGAGCCGGGATCGGTTGCAGGTGGACGGGATCGATTGCAGCGCCCGATGGCTGGAGCGTCCGGCCGGGCGGCTGGGGCGCCCGCCGGCATCCCGCGTTTCGCCCCGGCCGCGAAGGCGGCAAAACCGCGGCCACGGCGCAGAAACCGGGTGGTAGCCTCGAGTGATGGACGCCCGTCCCGCGGAGCAGCGGCACGCCCCGACTCCGCAGGCCATCCTGCTCGCGCTTCGTCGGCAGGGTCCGCTCTCCCCTGATCTCCTCGCCGGCCAGTTCGGCGTGAGCCGGACCGCGGTCCTCCAACAGCTCCGGACGCTCGAGCTCGACGGCCTCGTCGAACGGCACAGCCTGCGCCACGGCGTCGGCCGGCCGCGCCACCTCTACGACGTCACCGAGCGGGCACAGCCCATGATGCCCGCGAGCTACGACCGTCTGTCGATGAGCCTCGTCGGCGCCGTCGGAGAGATCGGGGGCCCCGAGCTGCTCGAGCGCGTGTTCGAGGCACGCCGGGCGGCGCAGGTCCGGAACATCCGCGAGCGATTCCGGGCGCGAGGGCTCGCGAACGCTCCGCTGGCCGATCGGGCGCGCGAGCTGACGGTCGTGCAGGCCGAGCAGGGATACATGTCGGAACTCATCGAGGGAGACGAGGGACTGCGGCTCGTCGAGCACAACTGCCCGATCCAACAGGTCGCGGCTGAGGCACCGGCGGCGTGCGAGGCGGAGGTACGGCTGTTCGCGGAGGTCCTCGGCGTCGACGTCGTGCGCGAGCGGCACATCGCGGGTGGGGGGCGGAGCTGCGTCTACGTCCTGCGGGAGCCGGACCCGGACCGGGGCCGGAGGAACGGGAGCGACCCGGAACGGGAGGGGAACCGACCGGACGACAGCCCACCCGCCCGGACCACCCGAACGCCGAACACCGAACGCGTCGACGCCTGACCCCCGAGGTCTGACGGAGCGGTTGCCGGCGCACGGTCCCCCGGCCCGCCTGCTACCTGCTGCTACCTGCTGCTGCCCGCCTGCCATGGGACGACGGCGATTCGGGCACGCGGTCGGGCGCTCCGCCTCTGGCACGCCCGCCGCTCCCGGCGCTAGGCCTCCTCGCGCTCGACCGTCTTCCGAGCCGGCGGCCGCCGCCTGGGCAGCGGGACGTCGGCCACCCCTTCGACGAACGACGCCTGGCGAGCCCACTCAGCCGACTGCAACTGTTCCTCGACCGACAGGATCCCAAGCCGGCTCAGCGTCGCGAGTTCGTCGCGGATGTAGGTCCGGAGCATCTCGGGGCCGTCCGTGTTGATCGTGTACTTCACGCCGTTGCGGCGGAACGTGTCGAAGATCCAGCGGAACTCGTCCCACCCGGACACGACGCCCGTGTTCAGGTTGCTCGTCGGGCAGATCTCGAGGACGATCCCGCGCTCGCGGATCATCGCCATCGTCCGCGGGTCGTAGGCCGATTTCACGCCGTGCCCGATGCGCGAGGGGCTCAGCTGCTCGATGACCTCCGCGACCTCCTCGACCGGGCCCGCCTCCCCGGTATGCACGGTGATCCCGAGGCCATGGCGGCGAGCTCGATCGAACAGCCGGCGGTACTCGCGAACCCGGAAGTCGGGCGTCTCCGGCCCCGCGACGTCGATGCCAACGACACCGCGATGAGAGTAGGCGATCGCCTTCTCGGCGATGATCTCGTTGAGCTGGTACGGGAAGGCGCGGTCGAGGCACAGGATCAGGCCGGGGCTGACCGGGTACTCCAGCTCGGCGCGATCCATGCCCCGGATGGCGGCGCTGATGATGTGGTCGAGATCCTGCTCGCCGCCCCGGTTGCGTTTCATCGGGTTGAAGCGCAGCTCCATCGTGGTGACGTTGTTGCGCCGGTAGGCACCCCCGATGACCTCGTACACGGACCGCTCGACGGCCAGCGGCGACGACTGGATGAGCTCCGTCCAGTGGAACAGCTGGAGGTATCCGTCGAACGAGTGGCCACGGCGCGGGGACACCGTGATCATGTCGCGGAACTCCCAGTAGTCCTTCGTCGGGAGCTTGATCCCCTGGGAGTGCGCGATCCCCCACATGATCGCGGGCGTCACGGCACCGCCGAGGTGGCAATGCAGCTCGGTGACAGGCACGCGGCGGGGAAACGTGGATGGCATCGTCGCCAGATCGTAGCGGAGTCGATCGCCGGGGCGTCAGCGGAGCGAGCGCACGGGTGCGACGTCGTGTGGCTGCACGCGGGGCGCCCCCGCAGGCACGCGG
>JAJYGH010000096.1:29023-30628 GCA_021785175.1 Chloroflexota bacterium
GCTCACCGCCCGCCGCTCGTGCTCACCGCCCGCCGCTCTTCCGGCCCGAGCTCACCGCCCGCCGCTCGCGCTGTCAGATTCTCGCGACGCGTCGACTACGCAGGTCTGTCGTCCTTTCCTGCCACGGCCCACCCTCGATTCCACCCCTGCTCCACCCCTGCACCCTCCGCTCCGAGTACCTGTCGAGCGTGGCTCGGGGCGGGCGTGGGGCTGCGGGCCTGGGCGAGGCTCACCACGACGTGCGTAACCGACACCGGACGGGAATCCGGCAGGTTCGAAGCCCCGAGACGGCTCATGGGCCCGGATACGCGACGTCCGGCGGGAATCTGGCAGGTTCGGGGGCCTGGGTTCGGGGCCTGGGACGCCGGCCGAACCGTGACGCGCGACGTCCGGCGGGAAACCGGCAGGTTCGAAGCCCCGAGACGGCTCATGGGCCCGGATACGCGACGTCCGGCGGGAATCTGGCAGGTTCGGGGGCCTGGGTTCGGGGCCTGGGACGCCAGCCGCCTCCTACCGCCAGGTCGGCCGGTCCTCGTGCGCGCCGGCGAGCAGCCGGCCCCCCGCGAAACGGTCGAGCGCGAACGGCGAGATATCGACCGTCGAGGGGCGGCCGTCGACGATGAGCTCGGCCATGCACGCCCCCACCGCAGGTGCCGTCTTGAAGCCGGTGCCGGAGAAGCCGCACTGCAGGTAGAAGCCGTCCGGACCGGCGTGGGCCAGGATCGGGCGCTGGTCCGGCGTCATGCCGTCCTGACCGCGCTGCGCGCTGTGCATCTCACCGTCCGCCATCTCGGGGATCCGGCGACAGATCCGCTCCACGGCCCGCTCGACGAAACCCGATTCCGGCTGCAGCGAGTCCTCGGGCTCGCCCCCGATCGCCGCGTCGTCCTCGAGTCCCACCAGCGTCAGGTCGCGCCCCTCCGGGCGGAAGTACATGGCGTTGCCGTCGTCGATGACGGTCGGGTGCCCGGCGGCAAGGGACGCCGGTCGGCGGAAGTACGCGGTGTCGTGCCGCCACGTCGTGACGGGGACGTCGAGGCCGACGAGCCACGCCACCTGCGCCGCCCATGCGCCTGCCGCGTCGACGATCACCGGCGCCGAGAACGCCCCCCGCGCCGTCTCCACTCGCGTGACACGGCCTCCCTCGGCATCGATCGCCGTCACCGCCGCCCCCTGCACGAGTCGCGACCCGCGTTCGCGAGCCGCCGTGAGCAGGGCCGATGTCGTGCCGGACGGATCGGCGTACCCCGACTCGGGCTCGTAAGCGGCCCAGTCGAAGTCGGACGTCTCGAACGCCGGCGCGAGCCGGCGCACATCGTCCGCGTTCACGAGCAGCGTCGGGATTCCGATCGCCTGCTGCATCGCGACGTTGTCGCGCAGGCGGGCCTCCGCGTCGCGCGCATACAGCTGCAGGAACCCGGTGCGCGTGAAGCCGCACTCGCCGCCGACGCGGTCGCGCCAGTCGCGGAAGTACGGGAACGACGCCCACGCCAGCCGCGCCTCGGGCTCGAGGTCGTAATGCATCCGCACGAGTCCACTCGACCGGCCCGTCGCGCCGCTCGCGAGTGCGCCTCGCTCGATCACCACCACGCGCAGCCCGCGCTC
>JAJYGH010000096.1:30927-36442 GCA_021785175.1 Chloroflexota bacterium
CGCGTCCGGCGGGCGGACCGGCCCCCTGCATTCCCGTCTCCGGACCTTGCGATCTCATCCCAGAGGTTGCAGCCGCGCCCCGTGTAGAATGCCGCCAACTTCGCGATCCCGTGAACGACCGCTGGGGCTCGCGCGTGGCGCGCGACTACGCAGGAGGAGGCGTTGACCCCATGAGGAGATCGATCGTTCCCGCGGCGCTGCTCGCCGTCGTCACACTGGTCGGCGCGTGCAGTTCGTCCGCAACCACGGCGCCGGCCGCGAGCACGGCCCCGAGCGCCGCGGCTCCGAGCGCGGCGGCGTCGGCCGCGGCAAGCGCGCCCGCGAGCGCGGCGGCGGCAAGCGCCGCTGCGTCGGCTGCGGCCAGCGCGGCGGCATCGGCGGCGACCAGCATGGCTCCGTCGGCGTCGATCGCCGCGGTTCCGTCGAACCAGCTCATCTTCGCGGGCAAGCTCGTGATCTGCTCGGACATCCCGTATCCGCCTCAGGAATTCTTCGACGCACAGGGCAACCCGACGGGATCCGACATCGAGATCGGGGGCGAGATCGCGAAGCGGCTGGGCCTCACGATGGAGGTCCAGAACTCCGTCTTCGACACGATCATCGCGGCGCTCACCGGCGGCAAGTGCGACATCATCATCTCCGCCCAGAACATCACGACCGACCGGATCAAGCAGGTCGACATGATCCCGTACTTCCAGGCCGGCCAGTCGTTCGTGGTCGCCAAGGGCAACCCGAAGAACATCACGACACAGAACGACCTGTGCGGCAAGACGATCGGCGCCGAGACCGGAACGACCGAGGTCGACTACCTCAACGGCACGGGTGACTACAAGGGCCAGGGCCTGTCCGCGGCGTGCGTGAAGGCCGGCAAGGCGAAGATCAACGCGGTCCAGTTCGCCAAGGACAGCGACGCGCTGCTGGCACTGCAGACCGGCAAGGTCGACGCCTACTTCGCCGACTCGCCCGTGGCCGGCTACTACACCGTCCAGCACCCCGACCTGTTCCAGCTGTCCGGCCTGACGCTCGGCGTCGCCGACGAGGGCATCAGCGTCAGCAAGTCCAACAAGGGCCTCGAGACGTCGGTGCAGCAGGCGTTGATCTCGATGATCAACGACGGCACCTACGGGAGCATCCTCAAGAAGTACGGCCTCGAATCGGGCGCAATCCCGGCCTCGATGGCAGCCAAGATCAACTACATCGGGAAGTAGCCCTTTGATGACGCGCGGAGGGAAGTCCCCCCACTCCCAACGCCCGTCGATGCCCCGGCCGGCCGTCGTGCTGGCCGGGGCTCTTCTGCTTGCCGCCGGCGTTGCGGGCTGCGGCAGCCAGTCGACGACTCAGGAGACGTTCAACTGGAGCGCCTTCACCGGCGCGATCTTCTCGCCGGACCACCTGATCCTCGGCGGTCTCTACCTCACCGTCATCATCTCGGTGATCAGCCAGACGATCGGGGTGGTCCTCGGCATCCTTCTTGCGCTCGCGCGCATGGCCAGGGCCGCGCCGCTCCGCTGGATCGCCAGCATCTACATCTGGGTCTTCCGCGGAACGCCGCTCCTGGTGCAGCTCGTGTTCTTCTACTTCGGCGTCGGAGCGGTACATCTGTGGCCCTGGAACGCCATCTCGATCCTCGGCCTGACGATCCCAGGCGCCATCCAGGCGGGGATCTTCGTGCTCGGCGCGAACGAGGGCGCCTACATGTCGGAGATCGTCCGCGCCGGCATCATCTCGATCGACCCCGGGCAGATGGAGGCCGCCAAGTCGCTCGGCATGACGTATGGCCAGGCGATGCGCCGGATCATCCTGCCGCAGGCGGCACGCGTGATCATCCCCCCGCTCGGGAACGAGTTCAACAACATGCTCAAGACAACCTCGCTCCTGTTCGTGCTGGGCATCCAGGAGCTCTACGAGACGTTCGTGATCAAGCAGGGCCAGAACTTCCTGCCGTTCGAGATGTACCTGGCCTGCGCGCTCTGGTTCCTGCTGCTGACCACGATCTGGGGCTTCATCCAGGCGTGGATCGAGCGCCAGTTTGCGAAGGGTGCGCCCGGCGCGACGACCGCGGGCCCGAGCCTCCGGCAGCGGCTGCTGGGCTCCCGCCCGGGGGTCGAGCCGTCGCTCGTGAGCGGCGGGCGGTGATGGCGACCGCGCCCCACGACCTGCTCGCCGCGATCGGCGGCGTGCCGAGGCCACCCAACGAGGTCGTCGTCCAGGCCACCGACGTCAACAAGTGGTTCGGCCGGCTGCACGTGCTCAAGGACGTCTCGATGACCGTCAAGCGGCAGGAGGTCGTGGTCGTCATCGGCGCGTCCGGGTCGGGCAAGACCACGTTCATCCGCTGCGTCAATCACCTCGAGAAGATCCAGTCCGGCCGCATCTTCGTGAACGGCCACCTGATCGGCTACCGCGAGACCAACGGCAGGCTGGTCGAGGACAGGGAATCCAACATCGCGAGGCAGCGCCAGGAGATCGGCATGGTCTTCCAGCGCTTCAACCTGTTTCCGCACAAGACGGCCCTCGAGAACATCATCGAGGCGCCGCTCCTCGTGCGGAAGATCCCCACGGCCGAAGCGACCGACATGGGCAGGGCCCTCCTCGCGCGGGTCGGCCTCGCCCAGAAGGCGGACGTCTACCCGGCCCAGCTGTCGGGCGGCCAGCAGCAGCGCGTGGCGATCGCCCGGGCCCTCGCGATGAAGCCGGCCCTCATGCTCTTCGACGAGCCGACCAGCGCGCTCGACCCCGAGATGATCGGCGAGGTGCTCGAGGTCATGAAGGAACTGGCGCGCGAGGGCATGACGATGATCGTGGTGACCCACGAGATGGGATTCGCCCGGGAGGTGGCCGACCGGGTCCTGATGATGGACGACGGCCAGATCATCGAGGAAGGAACGCCCGAGCACTTCTTCACGAACCCGCAGCACGAACGGACGAAGAGCTTCCTCTCGAAGATCCTGTGAGGGCGTCTTCCGGACGACGGCCGTGCCCGGCGCGCGGACTCGGGTGCCGCGTCGCGGCACGTTCCCGGGCCGGCGCGATGCGCGGCCGGGGGGACGCGACGGGCGGCCGGCCGTGACGTACGTCAACCCGCTTCTCGAGCGCTGGAGCTCGGGAGGCGCGGTCCTCGCGACCTGGCTCACGGTCCCGGACGCGCTCGTCGCGGAGCTGCTCGCGTCGTGCGGCTGGGACGCGATCATCATCGACCAGCAGCATGGGACGGTGGGTCCGAGCGAGGTCGCGACGCTGGCGATGGGGATCCAGGCCGGCGGCGCGTGGCCACTCACCCGGGTGCCGCCACGCGACCCTGCGGCGATCGGCCGGTCGCTCGATGCCGGCGTCCTCGGGATCGTCGTCCCGATGATCGACACGCCCGACGATGCGGCGGACGCCGCGGCGGCCTACCGGTACGGGACGCGGGGACGGCGGTCCTACGGGCCTATCCGCGGCGCGATCCAGGCGCACAGCACGGATCCGCTCGACCTCGAGAGCGCGGCGCTGATTCCGCAGATCGAGACCGCGGCGGGCCTCGCCGTCGTGGGCGAGATCGCGTCCGTGCCAGGCGTGGACGCCCTGCTGGTCGGGCCGGCGGACCTCGCGCTCGCGCTCGACGTGCCCGTCACGGCGGCGCTCCGGACGCCCGAGCAGGCAGAGCGGCATGCGCTGGCGGTGACGCGGGTGCGCGCCGCGTGCGAGCGCGCGGGGATCGTCGCCGGCATCCACACGCTCGGCGGCGACGCGGCGCACGCGCGTCTCGCCGAAGGGTTCCGATTCGTGTCCGTGGCCACCGACGCTGCATTCCTGAGGGTGGAGGCGACGCGGGCACTGCGGCTCGCCCGCGGGGACGAGTAGGAGCGGGACGGTACAGTCGTCCGCGATGACCCACGCATCCGAAGCGCTCCGGGACCTCGATCCCCTCGGCCTGCGCACCGACGCACCCCTGCTCGACGCGTACCTGCGCGCCATCGAGGAGCCGCGCCACCCGTTCACGATCCCGGGTCACAAGGGACGGACGGACCGGTTCGGCGGGTTCGTGGCGGGCGACGTGCCGCTGTACGGCGGCCTCGACGCGCCGAAGCTGACGGGCGGCGTGCTGCGCAGCGCGGAGGACCGGGCGGCCCGGCTGTGGGGAGCGGACGTTGCCCGCTTCTCGGTCGGCGGATCCACCCACGGAAACCAGGCGCTCGCGCTCGCCGTCGGTTCGCCGGGCGACATGGTCGTCGTCTCGCGGACGCTCCACCGCTCGCTGTTCCTCGGGCTCGTGCTGGCCGGGCTCGAGCCGGCCTGGGTGCGACCGACGGTCGATTCCGCGACCGGCCTGCCTCGCGAGGTCGCGCCCTCCGCGGTCGCCGACGCGCTCGAGCGGCACCCCGACGCCCGCGCAGTCCTTCTCGGCGATCCCTCCTATGTGGGGACGACGAGCGACCTTCGGGCGATCGCCGACCTGGCGCACGCCCGTGGGATCCCGCTCGTGGTCGATGCCGCGTGGGGTGCGCATTTCGGCTTTCATCCCGCCGTTCCGGCCCACGCGCTCTCGCTCGGCGCGGATGCGCTCGTGACGAGCGTGCACAAGATGCTGGCGGGCTATTCCCAGGCCGCGCTCGTGCTCGCATTGACCGACCGCATCGACGCCGGTCGCCTCGACCGGGCGTTCGACGCGACGCATACGACGAGCCCCGCCGGCGCGATCCTCGCCAGCATCGACGCCTCGCGCGCGCTGCTCGAACGAGAGGGCGAGGCACTCCTCGGCCAGGCGCTCGCACTCGTGGCCCGCGCGCGTGCGCGGCTCTGCGAGATCGACGGGCTGGCGGTCGTCGACCTGCCCCGGTCGGACCCGCTCCGGCTCGTCCTCCTGCTCGCGGGGACGGGCGCCTCGGGGCTCGACGTCGAACGCGACCTCCTGGCGGACGGGGTCGCCCTCGAGATGGCCGATCGCGACCTGCTCGTGCCGGTCGTCACGCTCGGTGACGACGATGCGAGCGTGAACGCGCTCGTGACGTCGGTCGAGCGGTCGATCCGACGGCGCAGCGGACATCCCCGGCCCGTCGCGCCGGCGGCGGCCTGGTCGATCGAGCCGCGCACCGTCCGTCCGCCGCGCGACGCGTTCTTCGCCCCGCGGGAGCGCGTGCCGGTCGCGACGGCCGTCGGTCGCGTGGCCGCCGAGCTCGTGGCGCCGTACCCGCCCGGCATCCCGGTCCTCGCTCCCGGCGAGGAGGTGTCGGACGCCGCCCTGGACGTCCTCCTCCGCGCCCGCGACGACGGCGTCCGGATCGCCTACGCCGCCGACCCGACGCTGGCGACGCTCGAGGTGCTCGCGTGACCGGCGAGCCTGCGGCCGAGCGTCCGGCCCAGCGCCCGGAGGCTCCGGCGCGCGTTCCGGCGAGCCTGCGGCCGAGCATCCGGCCCAGCGCCCGGAGGATCGCGCGCACGTGACCGGCGATCCGCCGCTCGACCGCACGCCGATGACCGAGGACGAGATCCGGCAGGCGTGGGTCGTCGAGCCGCCGAGGCTCGATGGCCAGAT
>JAJYGH010000096.1:36829-38174 GCA_021785175.1 Chloroflexota bacterium
GAAGCGCGAGCTCGCGGCCCGCCGCTGGGCCTATGTCCAGAACTACGCGGACGCGAAGACGGCGGTCGTCGAGTCGATCATCGCGAAGGCGATGGCCGCGCGGGACGCGTGACGCAAGGCCGAGTTCCCCGGTCGGACGGGCGGCCTCGGCACATCGGGGAAGACGCCGGCCACGACGAGGGCGGGCCGCTCCCGGGGGCGCGCGACGGGACGTGGAGCAGGTACGGGCGGTCGCGCCCGTCGTGCCGGAGCGGGATCCGCGGGTCCGCGGAGGCCGGCCCCCTATCCGTCGAGCGACGCGCCCCCGGCCGCCGCCGCCGCACGCAGCGCGGCCCGCTCCATCGCCCGGCGCTCCGAGTCCGGCACCTGGTTGCGGGCGTGGTAGCTGGACCGCACGAGCGGCCCCGACTCGACATGCCGGAAGCCCATCGCGAGCGCCTCGTCGCGCAGGTCGACGAACTCCTGGGGCGTGTAGTAGCGCTCCACCGGCAGGTGCTGCTCGGACGGGCGCAGGTACTGGCCGAGCGTCAGGATGTCGCAGTCGACCGCACGCAGGTCGCGGAACGTCTGCACGAGCTCGTCGTGCGTCTCGCCCAGGCCGACCATGATGCTCGACTTCGTGTGGACGCCGCCGTCGCGACCGGCGAGGTCCCTGGCGTACGCCTTGGCGCGCTCGAGGACCCCGAGCGAACGGTCGTAGCGGGCCCGCTTCCGCACCGGCTTCTGGAGCCGCGCGACCGTCTCGACGTTGTGGTTGAGGATGTCGGGCCCGGCCTCCATGACCGTCCGGAGGGGCGCCTCCTCGCCGTTGAAGTCGGGGATCAGCACCTCCACGCCCATGCCCGGGCAGCGCGCGCGGAGCTGGCGGATCGTCTCCGCGAAGGCGCCGGCGCCCCCGTCGGGCAGGTCGTCGCGCGCGACACTCGTCACGACGCAGTGGTCGAGGTCCATCTGCGCCACCGCCTCGGCCACCCGGCGCGGCTCGTCGTCGTCGAACCAGGTCGGGCGCCCCGTCTTGATCGCGCAGAACCCGCAGGCCCGGGTGCAGACGTCGCCCAGGATCATGACCGTCGCCGTGCGCTGCTCCCAGCACTCGCCGATGTTCGGGCAGCGGGCCTCCTCGCAGACCGTGTGCAGCGTGAGGCCGCGCATGAGGTCCTTGAGCCCGAAGTAGCCCTCGCCGGTGGGGATGCGCGCGCGGATCCAGTCGGGGTGGCGACGGGGAATGGGCACTCGGCCGTTCGGACCGGCCGGGATCGTCGAGCTCGCGGCTCCGCCGGCGCCGGAGATACCGCCCATCGCGATCGTGGGGGGCTCGAACGCGCGCGGGTGATCGGCGGGAGAC
>JAJYGH010000096.1:38538-49504 GCA_021785175.1 Chloroflexota bacterium
CCCCACTCCGGGATCGGTCACCAGATGGCAGTCCTCTCGTCGACCGCCTCCAGCCAGGCCTTGACGTCCTGCATGAAGCGGCCCATCTGGGCGCCGTCGGTTGCCCGGTGGTCGAACGCGGAGCAGATGTACATCATCGGGCGGATCGCGATTGCCTCCCCGCCCGCGGTGTCGACCACGACCGGGCGCCGCTGGATCGCCTCCATGGTCAGGATGGCCACCTCGGGCGTGTTGACGATCGGCGCGCTGACGATCGACCCGAACCAGCCGGTGTTGTCGACCGTGAACGTGCCACCCTGCAGGTCGTCCAGGCGAAGCCGGTTCGACCGGGCACGGGCCGCGAGGTCGACCACGGCATGGTTGAGACCGCTGATGCTCAACCGGTCGGCGTCGTGGATGACGGGCACGATCAGTCCGTCCTCGACCGCCACGGCGATCCCGACGTTGACCCGCGCGCGGCGGATCAGCCCCTGGTCGGTCCAGTGGGCGTTCAGGTCCGGGTTCCGGCGGAGCGCCTCCACGACGGCCTTCGTGACGATGGCGACGTACGAGAGGCCGATCCCCTCGCGCGCCTCGTACTCGCGCCTGACCCGCTCGCGGAGGGCGACCGCGCCGGACATGTCGACCTCGAGCGTGAGGTAGGCGAGCGGCACGGACGCGGCCCGCGTCATCTGCGCGGCGATGCCCTTCCGCATCTGCGTCATGGGCCTGAGCTCGTCGCCGTCGGCGAGCTGCGGCGCGGTGGACGGCTGCGCGGGCTGCTGCCAGGCCGCGGACGGCGCGGCGGATGCGAACATGGGGGCCGGTGCGAGTGCCGAAGCCGGTGCGGGTGCCGGGCCAGCGGCAGCGCCGGGCGGGGCGGCCACGGCCGGCGGTGCGGCCGTCGGCGCGCCGTTCGAGCGCGCCTCGATGAACGCCATGACATCGTCGCGTGTCACGCGCCCGCCGTGGCCCGTTCCGTGCACCCGCCCAAGATCGACGTCGTGCTCGCGGGCGAGACGGCGGACAGCCGGCGTCACGGGCCCGCGGTACGCCTCGCCTGCGGGCGCCGTGGAGGCTGGCGCGGGCGCGGCGGACGGGGCGGCACCGGCGCCGGCGGAAACGGGTGCCGACGGTCCGCTGCCGTTGCGGGGCCCGGTCATCGACTCCTCGTCCGCTCCCGCAGGGCCCCGTTCGACCGTCACCGCATGGTCGCGCGGAGCGGCCTGCGTCGCGCGCTGCTCCGACGCCGCGGCCGGCGCCGGTGCCGCGGCCGCGGGCTGCGCCACGCCCGCTGTGACCTCGGGCGGGGAAGCGAGCACCGGCACCTGGCCCTGCGCCGCCCCGGCCTCCTCGATCACGGCGATCTCGGCGCCGTTCGGGACCGTGGCGCCTTCCTCGACGAGGATCTCGGACAGCACCCCCTCGAACGGTGACGGCACCTCGGCATTGACCTTGTCCGTGATCACCTCGACGATCGGCTCGTACTTGGTCACGCGATCGCCGACCTGCTTGAGCCAGCGGCCGATCGTCCCCTCCGCCACGCTCTCGCCGAGCTGCGGCATCGTCACCCTGGGCACGTGCTCAACCCTCCGAGGAACCGCGCGATGTCTCGTTCGCGCCGCGCTGCATCGTTCGCACGGACGTAGTGTCGCCGATCTGGGCCGAGGTGGCGAGCGAGGGCCCCGCATGCCCGGGGGATCGGACCGGCGGTCGCCCACGTGGGGCCCGGCGGCCGTCTGTCGACGACACGGGCGCGTCCCCGGCCGCCGCCTTGCCACGTCCTCGGCCGCCCGCTCGGCACAGGGAGCGCCGGAGCTCGATCGGCTCGCATCGACGCGCTCAGTACGCCGCCAGCTGGCGGATTGCCGACGCGATCGAGTCGGGGTTCACCATGAACCAGTCCTCGAGGGCGTGGGCGTAGGGCACGGCCGGCACGTCGGGACCGGCCACCCGGAGGATCGGGCCGTCCAGGAAGTCGAACGCCTGCTCGGAGATGATCGCGGAGAGCTCCGCTCCGTAGCCGCCGAACTTGTTGTCCTCGTAGACGACCACGCACTTGCCGGTGCGCCGGACGCTCGAGAGGATCGTGTCGAGATCGAGCGGACGCAGCGTCCGGACGTCGATGACCTCGACGCTGATCCCCTCGTCGGCCACGAGCGCGGCTGCCTCGAGCGCGTGATGCGCCATCAGCCCGTACGCAAGCACCGTGATCTGCGTTCCGGAGCGGGTCACCTGCGCCTTCCCCAGCGGGACCGTGTAGTCGCCGGGCGGCACGTCTCCGCGCACGGACCGGTACAGCTTCTTGTGCTCGAGGAAGAGCACGGGGTCCGGGTCGCGGATCGCCGACCGGAGCAGGCCCGCTGCGTCGTACGGGGTCGACGGCACCACGACCTTCAGGCCGGGGACGTGCGTGAAGTACGCCTCGATCGACTGGCTGTGGTACAGCGCGCCGTGCACGCCGCCGCCGAACGGAGCGCGGATCGTGATCGGGCACCCGAAGGTGCCGTTCGAGCGGTAGCGCATCCGCGCCGCCTCGCTCACGATCTGGTTGAAGGCCGGCATGATGAAGTCCGCGAACTGGATCTCCGGTATCGGCCGCAGGCCGTTGACGGCCGCGCCGATCGACGTGCCCACGATCATCGACTCGGTGAGCGGCGTGTCGATGACGCGATCCGGACCGAACTCGGCAAACAGCCCGTCGGTCGCGAGGAAGACGCCGCCCTTCACGCCCACGTCCTCGCCGAGGACGACCACGCACGGGTCGCGGCGCATCTCGCCGGCGAGTGCGCCGCGGATCGCCTCGATGTACGTCTGGACGGCCATCACAGACCCCCCGCGTTGATCCCGGCGCCGAACCCCGGGCCGCCGATCGCCTCCGGGGTCGTCGACGCGTCCTCCTCTGCGTACACGTGGCGGAACGCGGTCGACGGATCGGGCTCGGGCTGGGCCTCCGCCCACTCGGTCGCGTCGTTCACCGCTGCCTTCACGTCCGCCGTGATCTCCGCCTCCCGCGCGTCGTCGAGAACGCCCGCGTCGCGCAGCTGCGTCCGGAACCGCGGCAGCGCGTCGCGCTCCCGCTCGGCCTGCAGTTCCTCGGCGGAGCGGTACTTCGTCTGCTGATCGTCCGAGGAATGCGCCGTCAGCCGCGTCACCTTGGCCTCGATGAGCGTCGGTCCGTCGCCGCGCCTGGCGCGATCGATCGCCTCCCGGCCCGCCCGGTAACAGGCGAGGACATCGCCCCCGTCGACGACCACGCCCGGGAACCCGTACGCCACGGCCCGGTCGGCGATGTTCGGGATCGGGCTCTGCAGCGACATCGGGACGCTGATTGCGTAGCCGTTGTTCTCAACCACGAACACGACGGGCAGCCGGTGAATCCCGGCGAAGTTCAGCCCCTCGTGGAAGTCGCCCTGGTTGCTCGAGCCCTCCCCGAGCTCGGTCAGCGAGACCTGGCCCGTGCCGCGCGCCTTCGCGGCGAGGGCGATGCCGACGGCATGCAGCAGCTGGGTGGCGACCGGCGAGCTCGTCGTCAGGATGTTGTGCTCGGCCGAACCGTAGTGCCCGGGCATCTGGCGCCCGCCGGACGAGGGGTCCGCGGCGCGGGCGAACTGGGCCATCATGATGTCGCGCGGCGTCATCCCGAACGTGAGCACCGCCGCGATCGAGCGGTAGTAGGGCACGAGCCAGTCGTGCCCGGGCCGCAGCGACGACACGATGCCGACCTGGGCACCTTCGTGCCCCTGTCCGCTGATGACGAACGCCACCTTCCCGGCCCGGTTCAGCACCCACATCCGCTCGTCGATCGCGCGCGAAAGGGCGACCAGGCGGTACATGCGCAGCAGGGCGTCGTCCGTGAGGCCGTGCGCAGCGGCCAGCTCGCTCGCCCTGATCGACGCCTCGGCCACCGCGGTCCTCCTCTGTCGGAAGTCCCTGCCGGGCTGCTGAGTCCGGGATCTCGATGCGGCCTCCCGGAGCTCGGTGCGCCCCGCGCTAGAAGTTGATCGACCTGCCGGCCACCGCCATCGCGGCCTCGCCGATCGCCTCGGAGAGCGTGGGGTGAGGATGCACCGCCGCCCCGAGCTCCCAGGCGGTCGTCTCGAGCAGCATCCCGACCGCCGGCTCGGCGACGAGGTCGGTGACGTGCGGCCCGATCATGTGGACGCCGAGCACGCGGTCGCTCTCCGCGTGCGCGAGCACCTTGACGAACCCGTCGTAGTCGCCCCCGATGATCGCCTTGCCGTTCGCCATCCACGGGAACTTCCCCGCCTTGTACGGCACCCCGTCGCGCTTCAGTTCCTGCTCCGAGCGCCCGATCGAGGCGATCTGGGGCCGGCAGTAGGTGGCGCGCGGCATGACGTCGTAGTCGATCGGGTGCGGGTCGAGCCCGCAGATCGTCTCGACGGCCGTGATGCCCTCGTGCGCCGCGACGTGCGCGAGCAGCAGCCCGCCCACGAGATCGCCGATCGCGTAGAGGTGCGGCTCGGCCGTCCGCATGTGCCCGTCGACCTTGACGACGCCCCGCTCGACGACCGCGCGCGTCTTCTCGAGGCCGATGTCCTCGACGTTCGCCGCGCGGCCGGTCGCGACGAGCATCTGGTCGGCGCGCAGATCCTTCGGCTCCGTGCCCTCGGGGCCGACGCTCACGCGGACCTGGTCGCCCTCGACGGCGACCGACGATGGGTCGAACCGCGCGTTCGTCATGACCGTGATGCCGCGCCGCCTGAAGGCGCGCTCGAGCACCTGGCCGACCTCGGCATCCTCGAGCGGCACGACCGACGGCAGGTACTCGAGCAGCGTCACGTCCGCGCCCATGTCCCGGTAGAACGAGGCGAACTCGACGCCGACGGCGCCCGCCCCCACCACGATGATGCTGCGCGGGAGCGCGTCGCTGCGCAGCACGTCGTCGCTCGTGACGATGTGCGTGCCGTCCGGCACGAGGCCCGGCAGGCTCTTGACGCGGCTCCCGGTGGCGAGGATCACGTCGGTCGCGTCGAGCACGCGCTCGCCCCCGCCGCCCGGCGTCCCGTCCTCGCCGTTCAGCCTCACCCGGATCTTCGTCGCCCGCTCGAGCGTGCCACGGCCGTCGATCCACTCGACCTGGTTCTTCTTCACCAGGCTCATCAGGCCCTTGGTCAGCCGATCGACGACCTGCGTCCGGCGCTTCGCGATCGCCGGCATGTCGACGCCGGTCTCGCCGACGCTCAGGCCGAACGTCGCCGCGTCGCGGATCCGCGCGTAGAGGTCGGCCGACTCGAGCATGGCCTTGGTCGGGATGCAGCCCCAGTGGAGGCACGTTCCCCCGATCGGCGCCTCGTCGACGAGCGCGGTCCGGAGCCCGAGCTGCGCCGCACGGAAGGCGGCCGAGTAGCCGCCGGTGCCGGCGCCGAGGACGACGAGGTCGAAGGAATTGGACGAACCGACAGCCACGGTCTCAGCACGCTCCTGTGGGCTGGGAGGACGCCGCGGGTCGCCGCGGCAGGCCGGGGACGCACGTCACGCCGGCGATGGTACGGGCGGGCGGGTGGAGTCGCAACCGCGCGCGACCCCGGGAGGTGGACTGGGCGTTGCAGTGGTCCGTCATCGATCGCTGCGCTCCGATATCGGTCTCACGGCGTCGCGAGGCGCCGCCGCGTCCCGGTCCGGCCGATCCGGCGCGCCGTCCGTGGATCACCGGGCCCGGAGCGACGACCAGAGCGCGCGCCCGAGCACGACGAGCGTCACGACGATCAGCGCGACGATCATCGTCGGCGGCCGGCCGATGGCGTCCTGGAACGGCGGAAACACGATCCCGAGCAACTGCAGGCCGAGGACGACCGCGACGCAGCACGCCGCCAGCAGGACGACGTCGCGATCGCGGACGCGTATCCGCGATCGTTCGTCGTGCAGGCCCGGACCCGGCGCCCCCGGCTCCCTCGTTGCCTCCGCCATGTCCTGCACGTGCTCGCTCCCGGTCACGCCGCGCTCCTCAATCGTTCACCCGCGGTCCGCGTCGGCCGGGATCCCGATCGGAGCCACGAGCACGCGGCCGGCGAGCGCGCGTCCGTTGCGCGTCTGGAGCCCGAGCTTCGGGCGATGGAAGGTGATCGTGACGTCGGCGCGGACGACCGGATCGGACGGGTCGCCGCTCGTGAGGTCGACGGCCGTCGGCGTGTCGACCGACAGCACCGGGACGCCGGCTGCGCGGCCCCTCCGGACGAGGTCGACGGCACTGCGGACGGGCTCTCGAAGCTCGCCGTGCACCCCGGTCCCGAGGAGCGCGTCGACGATCACGGACGCCTTCTCGATCCCCTGGCCGAGCATCTGGAGGTCCCGTGGCTGCGCCGCGTGGATCCGCTCGGCCGGCGCCAGGCCCCCGAGCGCCTCCCAGTTCCTCGCCGCGTCCGGTGTGCTCGGCTGCGGCTCGCCCGACACGAGCACGACCGCCACGCGCAGGCCGTGGCGGGCAAGGTGACGCGCCGCGACGAAGCCGTCGCCACCGTTGTTGCCGGGCCCGGCCAGCAGGAGGATCGGTCCGCGGGCCGTTCGTCCCGTCGTTGCGAGGAGCGCACGCACGGTCGCCGCGGTTGCGGCACCCGCCTGCTCCATGAGCCAGCGGCCGGGGGTCCCGAGCAGCTGGGCCCTGCGGTCGGCGCCGCGCATCTCCTCGGCGGTCATCGCGTGGCGCGCGGCGGTGGCCCGCCAGTGCTCGGCAAGCTCGTCGAGGTCGAGGGGCTCGCCGCGCAGCGCGGGATCGTCGGCCGGGAGCGGTACGTCCCCGGGCGCGGGGCGACGCGGGACGGGTGGAGGGGCGGCGGGCGTCATGGCATGCATAAGGGTGCCACAGGCGCGCGCGGAACGAGCCGGACGGGCCGGGAGGGTCGGCAGGGTGCCGTCGTCAGCGCCCTGCCGTCGGCGTCGGCCCGGTGCCGCGGCCGTCAGCCCGTGCCCTGCAGTCCCGCCGCAACGCCGTTCACGGTGAGCCGCACGATCGACAGGATGCGTTCGCGCACGGGGTCGTCGGGGGGCATCGCGCGCAGTCGCGCGAGCAGCCGCAGCTGGAGCTCGCTCAGCGGCTCGACATAGGGGTTGCGCAGCTCGATGCTGTGCTGGAGGACCGGCGAACCGTCGAGCAACCGCGCGCGGCCCGTCACGGCGAGGAGCTCGGATACGCTCCGCACGTGCTCCCCGCGAATCGCTTCCCAGATGCGGTCTGCGCCGGGCACGTCCACGGCGAGCGCAGCGTACGAGCCGGCCACTCCCAGGTCCGCCTTCGCCAGCACGAGCTCGGCATTGTCGAGCGTCGTCGCGAAGTACGGCCACTCGGCGTACATCCGCCGCAGCTCCGCCAGCCCAGCCTCCCCGTGACGCCGCCGGAACGCCGCGAGCGCGGTTCCGAGCCCGAACCACCCCGGCACGAACGCACGGCTCTGTGACCAGGCGAACACCCACGGGATGGCCCGGAGCTCGGCAAGCGGCACAACGGGCAGGCGCGAGCCGGGGTTCGCATCCGCGCGTCCGTCGGCGCGAGCGCGTGCCGACGGACGGGACCCGAGGTTGAGCCCGGAGATCTCGGCAATCGGCGTGGCCGCCGCGAAGTACGCGGCGAAGTTCGGATCGTCCCACACCAGCCCGCGGTACGCAACGCGCGCGGTCGTCGCAAGTTCGTCCATCGCCGGTCCCCACTGCCCGGCCGCCTCCGAGACGTGCCGGTCGTGCTCCGGCGTCGACGCTCCGAGCACGGCGTGAGCCGCCTGCTCCAGCTCCCGCAGCGCGATCCACGGGTTCCCGTAATGGGCCGCGATCACCTCGCCCTGCTCGGTGTGCTTGAGCCGCCCACGCACGGACCCGGCCGCCATCGCGAGAATCGCGCGGTTCGTCGGTCCGCCGCCGCGCCCGATCGCGCCGCCCCGGCCGTGGAACAGCGTGAGTTCGACGCCGGCATCGGCGGCCGCCCGGGCAAGCTCGACCTGCGCGCGGTGGAGCGCCCACGATGCCGCCAGGAACCCGGATTCCTTGTTCGAGTCGGAGTAGCCCAGCATGACCTCCTGCCGGCAACCGCGACGCTCGAGGTGCTCGCGGTACCGGGGCTCGGCCAGGAGCGAGCGCAGAAACGGACCGGCCGACTCCAGGGTGTCGAGCGACTCGAGGAGCGGCACCACGTCCAGGCGGTCGCCGAGCGAGCCGGAGGGATCGACCGCGAGCGTCAGGTCGAGCACGGCGAGGACGTCCGTGGGCTCGTGCGTGAAGCTGATGACGTACCGGTGGCACGCCTGCTCGCCGAAGACCGCCTGCAGCTCCAGGATCACGCGGAACGTGTCGAGCACCTCTCCGACGGTCACGCCCGGCGACGTCTCGACCCCGGTGACCTCGCGCTGGCGCCTGGTCGCGTCCGCCGACCCGCGCGGCGATGCTTCGGCCCCCGGCGCATGCTCCGCTTGCCCCTCCACCGCGGGCGGCGCCGCAAGCGCGGCGAGCGTCGCCGCGTGGACCGCCGAGTGCTGTCGGACCTCGAGCTCCGCGAGGTGGAAGCCGAACGCCTCGACCTGCCACGCGAAATCCTGCACGTCGCCCCACGCCACCCGCGCCGCCCCGCCGGACACCAGCGACGCCTGGACTCGCCGGATGTCGTCCAGGAGCACGCGAGGGGACGCGTACCCGCGGCCGGCGTCGGGGGGCTCGGCGGCGTGCGCTCGTGGGGCAGCCGATCGTGTCTCGGGAAGCGCGTCCGACAGGGGCGGGATGTCCGCTGCGCCGCCGTCTCCGACCAGGAGCCGCCGCGTCTCGCGCAACCGCTCCGCGATGAACCCGAACGCCTGGCGGTACGGCTCGGTCGCAAACCGCCGGCCGAGCTCGTCCGCGGTCCCGGGGCGCACGCGGGCCTGCTCGACGAGCCATGCCGTCAGGTCGGGCGAGGCCGGTGATCGTGCCGACGACACGGCGACCGACTGCAGGAGCCGCTCCGCGACGTGCTCGTAGGCCCGGAGGACGTGGTCCGCCTGGATGCGCAACGTCGCCCGTGTGACGTCCGCCGTGACGTTCGGGTTGCCGTCGCGATCGCCGCCGATCCACGTGCCCCACCGGAGGAATGCCGGGACATGCGGGGGCCGCACGCCCGACCGCGTGTCGGCGGCGTGCACGCCGCCATGGCCCGCGCCGGCTGCACCTCCCGGATCGGGAGCGTCGGGCAGCATGTCGAGCGCGGAATCGAGCGCGCGGAGCACGCGCGGCACGATGCCGAACAGCGTCGCGTCGAAGAAGACCATCGCCGACCGGACCTCGTCGAGCGGCGAGGGCCGGCTCACGCGCACGTCGTCGGTCTGCCACAGGAGCGTGATCGCCTCGCGAAGCCGCCGGCGCACTTCGCGGTCGTCGCGGGGCGCGAGCCGCGGGTCGTCCAGCCGGTCGAGCTGCTCGTAGGCACGGCGGAGGGCGACGAGGAACGTCCGCCGGCGCGCCTCGGTGGGGTGGGCGGTGAGCACCGGGTGGATCGCGAGCGTCGACACGAGCGACTGGATGCGATCCCGCGTCCAGCCGGCCGCCGCAAGCTCGCGCACGGCGGCGCCGAGGCTCTCCTCCGCGTATCCGTCGGGCGCCGCGCGCTCCCGGCGCCGCAGGGCCCGCACGCGCTGCTTCTCCTCGGCGAGGTTCACCAGCTGGAAATATCGCGTGAAGGCTCGCGCGACCCGCTCGAGCGCGTCGAGGTCCAGGCCGTCCAGGTCATCGGTCAGCCTCCGGCGCTCCGCCGGGTCGGGCGTCCTTCGAAGCGCGATCGCGCGCGACCGGATCCGCTCGACGACGTCGAGCAGCTCCTCGCCACCCTGCTCGACGAGAACCTGGCCGAGCAACGCCCCGAGCAACCGCACTTCGCGCCGGAGCGGGTCGGGCGCTCCGGCGCTTCCGATCCCCCTGGGTTCGGCCCGGACGGCGGCGTTCTGGCGGCTCATCGCCTGATGATGCCCGAAACAGGACGAGCATGGAGGGCGTCGCATCGGAGGGCACTCGCGACGGGCCGGGATCCGGACCATCGCGGTGTGTGCGTCTTGTATCGCGGACGGCGGCGGGGCGGGTCGGGCGTCGATGCGGCACGCCGGACACTGGGCCCCCAATGCAGCGTCTCCGCTCCATCGACATCCGGGCCCTGCCGGCCGTCCTCGCCGTCTCCGGCCTGGTGCTTCCGCTCGCGGCCAGCCGCGTCGTGGCGTGGCCGTTCGTCGCCGTCTGGTACGCCGGCCTCGCCCTCGCCGCGTGGCTGCTCTCGCACCCGGCAAAGACACGAGACCGACTGCGGCGCGCCGTCCTCGGGATCGCGCTGGTGCCCTTGCTGCTATTGCTCGGCTGGGGCGGCGGCTGGTGGCTGCTCCCTGCCGACTTCGCGTGGGTCGTGATCGAGATCGTCGACGGCGATCACGGCCTGGGCTCGACACCCGCGCGTGGCCCGGCGAACAGCCGCTGCGCCTGCCCTCCTGGACAGGGGCACGGTCAGCCCACCGCGCGGCCCGTCACCCCGTCATGAAGAGGCGGAGGACGAACAGCCCGATCGCGACCGTCCCGGCGAGGCCGAGCCCGATGCGCCCGCGATCGGACAGCCGGGGACCGAACGACCGGGCGAAGGGGAGCGCCGCCAGCGCGAGGAACCCGTACAGCAGGTGGATCTGGTCGTGCGGCGAGTGGCCCGTGACGAACAGGACGAGCCCGACGATCGCCGCAAGCGCGACAAGGCCGACCACGGCATTCTGAAACGAGTGGAGGCGCTCGCCACCGCCGCGACCGGTCACGAGGGCCGCCGCCGTCCAGACGACGGCGACCAGCACGCCGGCGACGACCGCGTACGCGAGGGTCCGGTGCAGCTGCTCCACGGGCGAACATGATGCCCCGAGTGGCCAGGATGCGCGCGCCGGATGGGCTTTGTCCGTGGGAGATCGCCCCGTCCGCGCCGAGTTCGCGGCGCGGACGTCAGCGCGCCGGCCCGGCTCCGGTTCCGGCTCCGGTTCCGGGTACGCTCGCC
>JAJYGH010000001.1 GCA_021785175.1 Chloroflexota bacterium
CATGTTGGTCAGGCTCGCGTGGTGCGCGAGCAGGCCGTTGAGGTAGGGCGCCGACGAGTTGCCGACGATCTCGGCGTAGCTGCGGTTCTCCATGACGATCACGTACACGTGGGCGAAGTCGGGGACGCCTGATGCCGGCGGCGAACCGACGGGCCCGGCGCCGAGCGCGGCGCACGCGGTCCGTCCGTCGTTGCGGACGGTGACGGACAGCCGCTTCGCCGCCGCGGCCGATCGCAGGGCGGCGACATGCGTCGCCGGCACCCGTGCCCAGAGGCGGAGCACGCCATTCGCAGGCGCGATCCCCTTGAGCATGGCGAGGACCGGGCCGGGTGCGTTGCAGGTTCCGGTCTGCACGGTCGCGACGAGCCACCACCGGGGAGTGAGCCGATCGACCAGGACTGCGGCGGTGGCCGTGGTCCCGCTGCCGAGCACCACGGTGGCACCGCCGGCGAGTCCATTCGCGGACAGCCGCGCCCGGAGCACGGTGGCCCCGGCGGCCGCCGTTCGGGCGGCGGGAAGGAGGAGGGCCAGGAGCAGGAGTACGGTGGCAAGTCCGGTGCGCGCAGCCCTGACGTGGACCCGGCCAGGCAGGGGCCGCGAGATGCGGCAAGGCATGGATCGCGAAGGGTCGAGGGTGGAGTCGGCGCGGACGGGACGGCGGCGCCTGACCATGCCGCCAATCGTACTCAGCGCCGTCATCACCGGAGTTCCGTATGCCGGGCTGCCGCCGGTGGCGCTCGAGGTCGCCACCATGTGGCGGACTTCGCCCGGCGTCAGCTCGTTCGCCGCATCGCCGTGCTCCTTGAGCCAGTTGATCGCGTCATCCCGGCTGTGCCGGCCGCCGTCCTGCCGCCGGCCGCTGTCCTGCCGCCGGCCGCTGTCCTGCCGCATGACCACCTCGAGGTCCGACCGGCGGTCGTCGTTGTGCTGCGCGCGTGGTCCGCGGCTCGGTGACGATCCGGAGGTCGCCCTCGAGCCCCGTCACCTCCACCGCGATCGCGCCGCTCGTCCGCTCGAACCGGAGGTCGCAGCGCGCATCGCCGACGCGGAGCCCGCGCAGCTCGAGCCAGTCCACCATCGGGACCAGCATCGGCCGGCGGACCCGCAGTTCGTGCTCGAACACGTTCGGTTCGAGGCCGAGCAGCGTCGTGAGGAGGTACGGCACGCTGCCCGCGGCCCACGCCTGCGGGTGGCACGCGACCGGATAGTGGACCGGCACGGAAAAGCGCGAGCGGTCGTATCCCGCGAATACCTCGGGCAATCGGTATTCGGGGAACGACGACGCGGCGTCGATGATCCCGCCGGCGATGCTGTGGGCGGCGTCGTCGCACCCGTACCGCCGGAGCCCCGCCGCGATGATCGCGTTGTCGTGGGGCCAGACGGTGCCGAGGTGGTAGCCGATCGGGTTGTACCGCTTCTCGGCCGACGACAGCGTCCGGACGCCCCAGCCGGTGAACATCCGGTCGCTCATGAGCGCGTCGCGCACGTGCCCCGCGCGCTCCTCGGACACGATGCCGGTCCACAACGCCTGCCCCGGGTTCGACGCGACCACCGCCACCTGCCGGTCGCCCTTCTCGAGCGCCAACGCGTACGTGCGCTGCCCGTCCATCCAGAACTGCTGCTCGAAGCGGTTCTGCAGGCGGTCGGCCTGGTCGCGGAGCTCCTTGGCGCGGTCCCCCTTGCCGATCCGATCGTACAGGTCCGCCAGCTCGCGCTTCGCGGCGTAGACGTAGCCCTGCACCTCGACGAGGGCGATCGGCGGGGTGGCCAGTGACCCATCCGCGTTCACGATCGCGTCGCCCGAGTCCTTCCAGCCCTGGTTCACCAGGCCCTTGCCGGTCGAGCTCCGGTAGCTGATGAATCCGTCACCGTTGCTGTCGCCGTACCTGTCGATCCACCCGAGCGCCGCATCGACATGACCCCGCAGCTCCTTGAACAGGTCGAGGTTGCCCGTCCACTGCACGTACCGCGCCATGAGCAGGGCGAACAGCGGCGTGGAGTCGAGGCTCCCGTAGAAGGGGTGGTGCGGCACCGCGCCGATCCGTGCGAGCTCGCCGACCCGCAGCTCGTGAAGGATCTTGCCGGGCTGCTCGTCGCGATAGTCGTCGACCTCGTCGCCTTGCCAGGCCGCGAGGACCCGCAGGGTCTGCTCGGCAACCGTCGGATCGAAGGCGAGCGACTCGATCGAGGTGATGACGCTGTCCCGGCCGAACAACGCGACGAACCACGGGACCCCGGCCGCGAAGTACTCCGCGCCGGCGTTGTCGCTGCGCAGGATCTGGAGGTCCTTGAACGACCGGTCGATGATGCCGTCGAGCAGGCGGCTGTTCGAGCGTACCTGGGCGAACGTCTCACCCGCGGAGCCCCCGGCGCCTCGGTGCGCGCCCGTCCGCTGGCCGCGCTCGAGGATCTTCTGGTCGGACATGCCGCCGCCCGCACCGCGGGCGGCTCCCGACTGCGCGCCGTCGACCACCCTGACCGACGCCACGAGGGACACCTTCAGCTGTTGCCGCTGGTGCGCCCCGAGCCTGATGCGCCATTCGACACCGGTCCCGTCCTTCGACTGCGGGGCCGGATCGAACCGCACCGTCAGCTTCCGGTTCCTGTGGTCCGCGCCGTCGTACTCGAACACGAGCTGATCGTCGTGCCATGCCGGGTCGTGCAGCTTGCCCGGGTGCTCCTGGAGGAGGCCGCGGATGTCGAAGATGTCCTCGAACCGCGCGTCGAACCGGAGCTTGAGCGGGAATTCCGCGTCGCTGACGCCGAAGTTCGACAGCGTGATCGTGTCGGTCAGCGTGAGGGACTCGCCGTCGAGCTGCCGGTGCCACGTCGTCCCGATGCGCTCCTTGGGCACCTCATCCTGTTCGTTCTTCTCGCTCGTCTGGAGCGCCGGGTTGGTGAGCTCGATCGACATCGCGTCGCCCTGTCCCGCCGACGAGGCGAGGCGGTCGCCGAAGTCGCCCGCCATCCGCAGCTCGTATCCCCGGAGGAACCGGCAGTCGTTGTAGTAGAGCCCGTAACCGTGCTCGTCGCCGATCGGGATCTCGCCGTCAGGCTTGCACAGGAAGAAGATGTCGCGGTCCTTGATGACGAGCGCGTCGGCGATGCCGTGGACGGCCGACGCAGTCCCCCGCGTGAGAACCTGCTGCTTGCGATTCTGCTCGGCCTGCTTCGAATCCGGGCGGTGCGTCTCCTGCACGTCTGCCATCAGCGCCCCTCTCCGCGCGTGCCGCACGCTTGATGGAACCGTCCATGGTCTTCCTCCGCTCGTGGAGCACGGGGCGATTGTGCGCCGCGCGCCGCAACCGTTGCGGCAGGGCAACTGCCCGTTGCTTGCAGGTGTCTCGCCTCCGCCCGACCACCGCGGATCGCCGCGCGTCCCTTGCGCTCCGACGCGCCGCAGTCCGTCCGACTCAGCCGGCGCTGCCCCGTCCGCTCGGGTGGGTCGTCGGTCCGCGGCCTGCGCGTCCTGCTTCTGTGCCCTCTCCGGGCGGTGGCGCGGGAGACGCTTCCTTGGACAGGAGCGCCTGCACGTCGCGGACGGCGTTCGGTGCCGCGAACACGCTGACCCGGTCACCCTCGGCGAGCACGACGTTCCCGCGAGGCACGACGAGCGCATCGCCGTGCTGAACCGCGACGACCACGGCCTCCCGCGGCCATGGGACCGATTCGATCGCTGCCCCGGCGAGGCGCGACCCGGCGGCGATCGTCGCCTCCACGATGCGCCCCGACACCCCCGGCGCCTGGACCCGCCGGCTCGTGCCCTTCATCGCGAGCCGGTACGTGCCCATCACGTCGCGCACGCTCAGCACGCCGAGCAGCCGCCTTCTGGACTCGACCACCGGCACCCAGTTGACCTCGTTGTCGCTCATCTGCTCGAGCGCGCGATCGAGCCCGTCGCCGTCCTGGACCGTCGGATAGCCGGTGTCCACGAGCGACCCGACGACGGTCTCCGCGTCGGCCTGCGCCAGCGTCGCCGTCCGCACGATCCCGATGAGCTGTCCGCGCTCGTCGAGGACGGGTACGCCCGGCACTCGCGTGAACCGGGCGCGTTCGAGGACGTGGCCCGCGGTCTCACGCGCCGTCGCGACGCAGCGCGTGGCGCGCAGCGCCTGCCCCACCGTGATCGAGGCCATGAGCGGCATCGCGGAGCGGTACTGGTGCGCCGGGGAATCGGAGCGGTCCGCGACCTGGCTCGTGTAGATCGACAGGTCGCCGACGACGAAGGTGGCCAGGCCGACCGCGACCATGGCCGGCGCCAGCATCGAGAGGTTGTCCGTCATCTCGGCGACCATGAGCATGACGGCGAGCGGCGCGTGGGCGATGCTGCCGAACAGCGCCATCATCGCGACGATCGTGAACGGTGCGGGGTCGGGCGGCAGACCGGGCGCGATCGGGAGCAGCAGCCGCCAGATGGCCGCGCCGAGCAGCCCGCCGATCACCATGCCGGGCCCGAAGACGCCGCCCGAGCCGCCGGAGCCGATGCTGAGCGAGGTGGTCAGGATCTTCGCGAACGGAAGGACGAGCAGCACCCAGAGCGGCAGTCCCAGGACCTGGGTGCCGAACCCGGTCTGCAGCCAGCCGTAGCCCGTGCCCATCGCGCCCGGGAGCACCATGCCGATCACGCCCACCGCCACACCCGCGATCGCGGGCCGCACCATGCGGGGGATCGTCCAGCCCCGGAACCAGCGGGTCAGCCCGTAGAACGAGCGCACGTACAGCATTCCCACGAGGCCCGCGGCCACGCCGATGATCGCGTAGTAGAGCAGCTGCGACGGCTGTGAGAAGGTCGCGTGGTTCTGCTCGCCGAAGATCGGCGAGAAACCCTCGACGCTGGCGTAGATCGAATAGCCCACGATCGAGGCGATGAACGAGGGGATCAGCGCCTCCGCCTCGACGTCGTCGCGGTACAGGATCTCGGCGCCGAGCACCGCTCCTCCGAGCGGCGCTCGGAAGATCGCCCCGATGCCCGAGCCGATGCCGACGGCCACCGCGATCCGTGCGTCGCGGGCGTCCAGGTCGAGGAGCCGCCCGAGGAACGAGCCGAAGCCGGCGCTGATCTGGGCGGTCGGACCCTCGCGGCCGCCGGAGCCGCCGGACCCGATCGTGATCGCCGAGGCGACGATCTTGATGAGGGGAACGCGCGCGCGGATTCGGCGCGGCCCGTGGTGGTAGGCGTCGATGGCGGCGTCCGTGCCATGGCCCTCGGCCTCGGGGGCCCAGCGGAAGACGATGAATCCCGAGATGAGCCCGCCCAGGCCGACGACGAGGGGCAGCAGCCACGGGCGTGCGATCGCGGTGATCGGCGCCCCGCCCTCACCGGCCGGCGTCGGCGGCGAGTATCCCGCGATCAGCGTCAGGAAGAGGTGCGTGCCGAGCCCGAGCGCCGTGAAGAAGACGATCGCGCCGAGGCCCGCGACCACGCCGATGAGGGCCCCGAGGATGACCCACTTCCGGAGGTACGGGGCGTTGCGGATGGCACGCCGTACGCCGACCAGCCAGCTCGTGAGCTGGAGGCGGAGCCCCGGAGCGCGAGGTCGCGGCGCCGGCCCCGTCACTCGAACGCCCGCAGTATCGAGCCGAGTTCGGCCAGGCGCTCCACGGAGGCCTCCGGCAGGTCGGGAGCCGCGCTGATCGCCTCGGCGAGCAGCGCCCTGCGTCGCGCGATGACCCGGTCGCGCACCTCGCGGCCCTGCTCGGTCAGCCGGACCCGCGTCGCCCGGTGGTCGCGCTCGTCCTGCTCGGTCGTGACCAGGTTCCTCCGACGCATCCTCGTCACCAGCCGGCTCGCGGGCGAGTTCGCGGCCGCGAGCCGCGCCGCGATCTCGCCGACCGTGCGTCCGTCGGGGCCGTCCGCCACCACCTGGAGCACGCGCCACTGGGCGAACGTCAGCTCGACGCCGGACTGCGCGATCGCGCGCGCCGTCACGGCGACGGAGCCGACGGTCAGGGATTCGAGGACGTCGAGAGCGGACCGCTGCACGATGGAACAGCATACACGATTATGTTCCACCTAGAACAGGACTCGGTCACGCGAACGGGCGATCGGACTCCGGGCACGGGCACGATCCCCTCGCTGCACGGACGCTCGTTCTCTTCGGTCGGACGCCAGGGGCACCGCATGCCGGCTTCGCGAACCACGGGCGCCGCATGCCGGCTTCGCGAACCACATCCCGCGCACCATTGCCCGGGCTCTCGTCCGAATCGAGTAGGCGGGCCGGATGACGAGACCCCGTACCGACGTCAGGGGGCAGGTCACTCCCTGCCGCGATGCCCCGCCCCGCGGTGCGCCGGTACGCTCGGTCGATCATGCGTCCTCGCTCCCCGCACGGCCTGATGGGCCTTCTCGATCGCCGGCCGCGGATCGTGGCCCTCGGCCTCGTGGGCGCTGCCGTGCTCGTCGGCGTGTTCGTCGTCGCCCTCATGGCCCCGCGGGGGCCGGACGGGCTCGTGTCCGCCGCATCGGCACAGCCCGCGACGTGGACGCTCTCCGAGCTCGTCGCCCAGGCCCGGGCCGGCGACGTCACGTCCATCGCCTCCGATCCATCCTCGACGGACGATCTGACGGCAACCCGGGCGAACGGCTCGCGCGTCACGGTGCTGCTCTCGATGCCGGCTGCCGACGCGGTCCAGGCGCTCTCGACGCTCGGCTACGGCTCGCTGCTCACCGTCGACGCCGCGTCACTCGCGGGGAGCGGATCGTCGAGCGGGTCGCCGTCGGGCGACAGCGGCCCGGCGTCCCTCGTCCTCATGGTGCTGCTGCTCGTCGGGCTCGTCTCGATGAGCGCGATCCTGCTCCACCGAACGAGGCGCGGAGGCGTGCGCGGCGACCGGTCGCGGACGACGTTCACGGCCGTCGTGCCCGCGACCGCCCAGGGCGCCCCCATGCGCGGCGTGCGGCTCGACGACGTGGCGGGCTGCGAGGAGGCGAAGGTCGAGCTCGTCGAGACCATCGAGTTCCTGAGCGACCCGGTGCGGTTCGAGCGCCTGGGGGCGACGAGCCCGCGCGGCGTCCTGCTCTGGGGTCCGCCGGGGACGGGCAAGACGATGCTGGCCCGGGCGGTCGCGACCGAGGCGGGCGTGACGTTCATCGCTGCCTCGGGATCGCAGTTCGTCGAGAAGTTCGTCGGCGTCGGCGCGAGCCGCGTCCGCGAGCTGTTCTCGCAGGCGCGGAGGTACGGCCGGGCGGTGCTGTTCATCGACGAGTTTGACGCGCTCGCGAAGGCGCGCGGTGGCATCAACAGCCACGAGGAGCGCGAGCAGACGCTCAACCAGTTGCTCGTCGAGATGGACGGCTTCGCGACGACCGAGCAGCTGGTGGTGATCGCGGCGACGAACCGCCTCGACACGCTGGACCCCGCCGTGCTGCGACCCGGTCGCTTCACGCGCAAGATCCACGTCGGGCTGCCCGACGTCGCCGCCCGACGTGCCATCCTGGGCATCCACGCGCGGAACAAGCCGCTCGAGGACGACGTCGACCTCGACAACCTCGCGCGCCGGAGCGCCGGTTTCTCCGGAGCGGAGCTGGCGGACGTCCTCAACGAGGCCGCGATCCTCGCCGCCCGACGATCGGGCGACACCCTGTCGCCGTCGGACGTGCGCGACGGATGGCTCAAGGTCGCCGTCGGCACCAGCCGCGTCAGAGCGATGGACGAGCGGGAGCGAGCGATCATCGCCGCCCACGAGGCCGGGCACGCGATCTGCGGACGCGTGTGGGGCGAGAAACGGCGCGTCGAGGAGATCAGCCTGTTGGCGCACGGCGAGGCACTCGGCGTCACCGTGAGCTCGCAGGAGGACAACGATCTGCCATCCGAATCCGACCTCCGGGCGACGCTCGTCGCGCTCATGGGTGGGCGGGCAGCCGAGGAGCTGCTCTTCGAGGAGGTCACCGGCGGTGCGTCGAACGACTTCGAGAAGGCCGACCGGCTCGCGACGCAGATGGTCACCCGCTGGGGGATGGGTTCGGACCCCGAGGCGACAGACGCCGGGGTCTCGGGGCGGGGCCCGATGTCGTTCCGGGTCGTGCAGGAGGGCGTGTCGCTGCCCGACGAGGTGACGGCCGCGATGGCCCGCGCGATCGCCGCCATCCTCGATGAGGCCTACGCGGAGGCACGTCGCACGCTCGTCCGCGAGGTGCCGCGCCTGCGCCGCGTGGCCGCCTACCTCGTGGAGCACGAGCGCATCGACGGCGACACGTTCGCGGCCGTCTACGAGGGCCGCCTGCTGCCGTCTGGCACGTCGGAGTGGCGCCCGACGGCCGCGCGGCCGCGCGCGTGGGAGGACGTCGGCGCGCGCCGCCAGCCGCCCGTCCCCGTGGCGTCGCCATCGGACCTGCCCGCGCGGCCCGACGCGCCCGCACGGCCGCGAGCGCGCGGAGCGCCCGACGCGTCGCCGCGTGGCCGGCGCCGCTCGCCCCTCGCCTGGGTGCCGGCAGCCGTCCTCCGGCATGTCCCCGCGCAGAGCGGGCCGGACGCCGGCACGTGAGGCCGTCTGCGACGCCCGGACACCCCGCTGCCTGCCCGATGCCGGGCGTGGCGCGTCGGGCCGGAGCGTCACGCGGGGCGCACCGGAGGCTGACGGGCCGATAATCCTGCCATGGACGAGGGGCTGGTTCTCGCGCTCGATCTCGGTGCGAGCCGGCTGCGCGCCGCTCTCGTCGGGCCCGGCGGGACGGTCCTCGCGCGCAGCGAGGCACCGTCGGCCACCGAGCGCGGAGCGGCGGCGGTCCTGGACGCGGCGGAGGACCTGCTCCGGTCGGTCCGGGACCCGGGAGGGCGCGGGTCCGAGCGGGAGGGCGATGACGATGCACGCCGGGCGGCCGGGTTCCCGCGTCGTTCGCCGCTCGCGATCGGCATCTCGGCGATCGGCCCCCTCGACCCCATCGCCGGCGTCATCATCGACCCACCGAACGCGCACCCGTCGTTCCGGGACGTGCCGATCGCCGCGGAGCTCTCGCGGCGGCTCGGCCTGCCCGCGTTCCTCGATCGCGACACGAACGTCGCCCTGCTCGGGGAGCATGCCTTCGGGGCAGCGCGTGACGTCCAGGACGTCGTGTACCTGACCGTTTCCACCGGGATCGGCGGCGCGATCCTCGTCGGCGGGCAGTTGCTGCACGGACCGGACGGCACCGCGGGTGAGCTCGGCCACCTGCTGGTCGATCTGGACGGGCCGCCATGCGGATGCGGCGCGCGCGGACATCTCGAGGGGATCGCGTCCGGATCCGGCATCGTGCGAGCGGCAGGGGAGGCCGTCCGTGCCGGGACCGGCGGCCTGCTGCGGGCGGCCGCGGACCGCGAGGGGATCGACCGGCTGTCGGCGGTCGACGTGGCTGCGGCCGAGGACGCCGGGGACGCCGGCGCGGCGGCGATCATGGAGCGCGCACGGGCCGCCTTCGCGGCCGCGATGGTGACAATCGTGGACGTGTTCAACCCGACGCTCGTCGTCGTGGGCGGTTCTCTCGCCCGCGGGCAGGGCGATCGGCTGCTCGGCCCGGCGCGCGACGCCGTCTGCTCCGCGGCGTTCAGGACGCCCGGCCGACGCGTCCGCATCGTCCCCGCGGCGCTCGGCGACGATGTCGCGCTGATCGGCTGCCTGCCGCTCGTCGGGATGCGGCTGCCTGACATGACGGGGAATGCCGCTGCGAGCGGTGCGTGACGCCATGCCCTATACGATCCTCGGTGTGAACCTTGACGTGCTCGACGTGCTCCTGCTCCTGCTGATCGCGGCGGGAGCGCTGAGCGGGCTCCGTCAGGGCGCGGTCACCCAGGCCCTCAGCCTGATCGGCGCGGGCGTCGGCGCGCTCGCCGCGGTGTGGGTGCTCCCCGAGGTCGCGGCCGCTCTGCCGGCGATGGACCGGTACCTGCGCGCCGTGCTGATTCTCCTGTTCCTGCTCCTGGCGCTCGCGACGGGGCAGGCATTCGGTTCGGCGGTCGCCGCCATCGTCGTCCGGCACATCGGGCGCACGCCCCTCGCCGGGGTCGACCGGCTCGCGGGGTTCCTGCTCGGGGCCGCGCAGGTCGTGCTGGCGGTCTGGTTCCTCGCGCCGATCCTCGCCGCCGGGCCGTCGCAGACGATTTCCGATCAGATTGCACAGTCGACCGTCGTGACGGCCGTTCGGACCGAACTGCCCTCGCCTGCGCCCGTGCTCGGCCGGGTGCGGGCGTTCCTCGATCCCGTCGGGCTGCCGCAGGTGTTCCAGTTCCTCGGCGGCCCCGTCGGCCCGTCGGTCGCGGTCCCGAGCGGCTCGAGCGTCACGGGACTCGCGGACCGCGTGGCGCCCTCAACGGTCGAGGTCGTCGGTGAAGCGTGCGGGCTGCGGCTCTCGGGGACGGGCTTCGCGATCGCGCCCGGCTACATCGTGACGAACGCCCACGTCGTGGCCGGCGAGCAGGGGACCACCGCGGTCATCACGACGACCGGCGCGACGACGGGCGCCCGGGTCGTGTTCTACGACCCGGGGATGGACGTCGCGCTCCTGTATGCGCCGGGCCTGCCGGTGCCGGCCCTGCCGCTCGCAACCTCGTTGCCGGCGTTCGGCGCCACCGGCGTGGCGCTCGGGCATCCAGGCGGGGGAGGACTGGCGGCCGTGCCGGCGGCGGTTCGCGACACGTTCACCGCCACCGGCTTCGACATCTACGGGCAGAGGTCGGTGACGCGCGTCGTCATCGAGATCGCCGCCGACGTCCAGGCGGGCGACAGCGGCGGCCCGTTCGTGACGTCGGATGGGCGCGTCGCGGGCGTCGTCTTCGCGAAGGCGCGGTCCTCGGCCCCGGTCGGGTACGCGCTCACCATCGGCGAGGTGCGGTCGGACCTTGCGGGCGCGATGGGGAGCACCCGGGCGGTGAGCACGGAGGCCTGCACGCCCTGAGAGGGCCCGGGAGCGGGCGCATGTCAGAACGCGTTCGGACTCCGCCGCACCTGCTGCGCTCCGCCCACGGTCTTGTCGATCTCGTCCGGATCGTCGCCGGCCCTGGCGGATTCGCGCCGGGCCCGCGACTCGACCATCAGCGAGACGGCCTCGTCGATGTCATCCGTCACGCGGAGCAGCCCGAGGTCGGCGCCGTCGAGCTTGCCCTCTGCGGCGACCCGGGTGCGGAGCCACTCGAGGAGGCCCTGCCAGTACGCCGTTCCGATCAGCACGACCGGAAAGTGCTCGATCTTGTCGGTCTGCACGAGCGTGATCGACTCGAACAGCTCGTCCAGGGTGCCGAAGCCCCCGGGGAAGATCACGAACCCCTGCGCGTACTTGACGAACATCATCTTCCGTACGAAGAAGTAGCGGAAGGTGACGGACAGGTCGGTGTAGTCGTTCACGCGCTGCTCGTGCGGCAGCTCGATCGTGCACCCGACCGACAGGCCGCCGCCCTGCTGCGCCCCCATGTTCGCCGCTTCCATGATGCCGGGGCCGCCTCCCGTGATGACGGTGAAGCCGGCCTCCGCGAGCCCGCGCGCGAGGAGCGTGGCGTTGCGGTACATGGGGTCGCTCGGCAGCGTCCGTGCCGACCCGAACACGGTGACGGCAGGGCCGAGCCGCGCGAGCGTCTCGAAGCCGCTGATGAACTCGCCGAGGATCCGCAGCGAGCGCCACGCGTCGGTCTCGAGGAATGAGACGTCCTGGTAGGGCTTCGTCTGGAGCAGCTTCCGGTCTGCCGTCGCGTGCGGTGGAAGCTGCGGTCCGCGTCGCTCCGTCATGCGCGTCGCTCGGTCGTGTGGGTGCCCGCGCTCATGCCCGCAGCATAGCGTCGGCCCCTGCCGCGGGCGTTGCGCGGGCCGCGCCCCTCGGCGCGCCAAGGCGTGTGGCATGCAGGAGGGGACGCGGCTCGAGCAGAGCAGCGAGCACGTCGACCTCGAGGGCC
>JAJYGH010000074.1:0-33817 GCA_021785175.1 Chloroflexota bacterium
CCCTGGGGCTCGGATCGGAACTCGCTCCCGACACGGCATACGACGGTCTGATCGCCAACCTGGACGTAGGCGAGCGCGTCTGCGCCCAACCGTTCCACCAGCGCGAGGTGTCCCTGAAGCATGACGTGCTCCGGTCCGGCACGATCCTCGCTCTGCCCGACAGAAGTGATGCGGGTCGCCTCCGGCCGCAGGCCGCAGACAATGTCACCGACCGCGCCGGCCGGTGCGGATATGGTCGTCCCACCCAGTCGATACCCGCTTCCGTCGCGGGCACATCGGAAGACGTTGATCGGCGGGCTTCCGACGAAGCGCGCGACGAACAGGTTGGTCGGGCGCTCGTAGAGATCGAGCGGGCCGCCGAGTTGCTGCAGACGGCCATCGTGCAGCACGGCGACGCGGTCGCCCATTGTCATCGCCTCAACCTGATCGTGGGTGACGAAGATCGAGGTGGCGTTCAGCTGCCGATGCAGCGAGACGAGTTCCGATCGCATCTGCGTCCGCAGTTGGGCGTCCAGAGAAGACAGGGGCTCGTCGAACAGGAACACACGGGGCTGGCGGGCGAGCACGCGCCCAAGGGCCACGCGCTGGCGTTGCCCTCCCGACAGCTGACGAGGCCGACGCTCCAGCATCTCGCCGAGGCTCAGGCGGCGGGCCACGTCGACCGCGCGCGTCTCGGCCTCCCTTCGCGACACTCCTCGACGACGCAGGCCGTACGCGATGTTGCCGAGAACGGTCATGTGCGGGAAGAGCGCGTAGCTCTGGAAAACGAAGCCGCACCCGCGGTCACGGGCTGGCACGGAGGTGACATCCTGGCCGTCGATCAGGACGCGTCCGGCGCTCGGCTGCTCCAGTCCCGCGATCAACCGGAGCAGCGTGCTCTTGCCGGAACCGGACGGACCCAGGATCACCAGGAACTCGCCGTCGAAGATCTCGAGGTTGAGGTCCCGGATGGGAGCGACGGCTCCGAACGTCTTGCTGAGACCCCTGACTTCGACGGCCACCGGTCGCCCGGGCGCAGATCCCTCCGGGGTCACGGCACGCTCGCCGCTGTGACCGAGTCGCGCCCTGCTGATATCACGCGCGTGCTCCACATCTCGCGGTCAGGCCAACACGAGGAGGTGCCGCTCGGCGTAGTCGCCGAGGAACGTCAGGAGCGTGACCATGATCAGGTACCCGGCCGCCACGCCGATGTAGATCGGAAGGTCCTGGAACGTCGACGAGATGATGTTCTGGCCGACCAGGAAGAGTTCGGTGACGCCGACGAACGCAACCAGCGACGAGTTCTTCAGCGACATGATGATCTGGTTCATGAGCGGGGGCACCATCCGGGCGCTGGCCTGCGGGAAGATCACGAGGGCGAGGGTGACCGAGCGCCTGCTCTCCATGTCGCCCGCCTCCCACTGCTCCTTGTCGATCGACAGGATGGAGGCTCGCATGATCTCTGCGAAGAACGCCGCGGTGTTCAGTCCGAGACCGATGATGGCCGACGTCCACGGGGACAGCGTGAGGATGTTGGCGGTGGCCAGCCCGAAGTAGATCAGATAGAGCTGGATGATCAGCGGAACGCCCCGCCAGAACCAGATGTAGGCCCGGGCTGACCAGTCGAGGAATGCGAGGCCGGAGAGCCGCATGGCGACCAGAACAAGCGCCACGACCGTCGCCAGCAGGATCGCCTCGAACGTCACCTCGGCGGTGACGACAGCCCCCCGGGCAAGCTCTGGCAGGTTGGAGACAAGGACTCCCAAGTCATCCCCTCGCCCTGAACGCGCGGGATCGACGCCCGTGGGCCCTTACGGGGCAGCGGATGCCGAAGCAGGGGCAGCCGAAGCAGGGGCAGCCGAGGCAGGGGCAGCCGAGGCAGGGGCAGCGGACGCTCCCGAGATCGTTCCCAGCCACTTGGCAAAGTCCGACTTGATGAACCCATTGGCCTGGAGCGTCGCGAGCGCGCCATTGATGTCCGACAGCAGGCTCGTCTCGTCCTTGGAGACCGCGATCCCCAGCTGGTTGTGCTGGAGGTAGATTGGAGTCTGGTTGCCACCCACGATCATGACGTTGGACTTGGTGTCCTTCAGGAACGCCAGGGTATTCAGATAGTCGTTGAGCACCACGTCGACTCGGCCGGCGATCAGGTCATGGAAGGACGACAGGGTGTCGGTGTAGACGACGGCCTGGGCGCCCGTCTGGTTGTTCGTGAGGTACGCCTGACCGGTGGACCCGGACTTCACGCCCACCTTCAGACCCTTCAGGTCCGCCGCCGAATGAATGTTCAGGCCTGGACGTTCGACCATCACCAGACCGGTCTGGAGATACGGCGTCGCGAACGAGACGACCTTCTCGCGCGCGGGGGTGATGTACATCGCCGCGATGACCGCGTTCACCTTGTGCGCCTGCAGGTCGGGGACCAGCGCGCTGAACTGGCCGACCTGGTACGTGACCTTCCTGTGCAGCATGGACCCGATCTCGTTCATGAGGTCGATATCGAAGCCGACCAGTTGCTGGCTGGAGTTGTAGAACTCGAAGGGGGCGGTGACGGCGGTGCCGACCGTCAGGACCGTGGGTGCGGCGCTCGCGGGAGCTTGACTTGCTTGCGACGAACAGGCCCCGGTCGCGGTCAGGACCAGGACCGCGATGAGTGCGATGGCCCGTGTGCGGGTGTTCATCCTGCTTCCACTCCTCCACCTGGACGCGACGCCCGACCTGCACGCCGTTGCCCCCCGGCGCTGACCATCGCGACGTCAGACGGTCGTCGTCTGACCTTACCGCACCTTTCAATACGGCAACCGAGTGCCGGTCGACCCACGCGCATCGGGCCGTTCAGCCCGGCGAGCCGGGCGCCCGGCGGTTCTCGGCTCAAGGGAGGGTCCTCGAAGTCATGGCTTGTCAGCGCGTTGACGAACCGCCCTCGAAGGTCCGGAATGCAGGCCATGGGATATGGTCGATGCGTCGACGCATGAAGCTCGGCCCCCGCGCGCTCGTGGCGGTGGTGCTCGCCGCCACGGCCGGCTGCACAGGCATGGCGCCGAGCAGCGCGCCGAGTGCCTCCGCCCCTGCCTCGGCCGCCGCGGCGATGCCGTCGACGCCGATCACCGCGCGGCCGACGGTCAGGCACACGGCCGCACCGGTGGCCGCCTGTCGGCCCACCGACCAGGACCGCTACATCTACCATCCGGCACGCCTGGCGGTGCTCGAGGCCTGCATCAAGGTCACGGGCACGATTGCCTTCGTGCGGGATGAGGCAGACGGCGACCTGCACCTGGGCCTGGCGCTCGATCCCCCCTACGCGCACCTCGTGGTGGCCGCCAACGCGGGGGCCGAACGCGGCGACCTCGTCATCGAGCCGGTCTGCGAACTGCGCGTCACGCAGGCCGACGCGATCTCCACCTGCGCGGCCGACCGCGACCCGCTGCGCGGGCTGCCGAGCCTCGGCGAGCACGTCTGGATGGAGGGTCGCTACGTGGCCGACCTGCAGCATGGCGGCTGGCGCGAGCTGCACCCCCTGTATCGCTGGGGCGTCCTGCGGTAGGCGCGCGGCGGCGTCGTCCTGTTCCGCGGTGCCACGCCCTGGCCGACGCGACGCCGGCGGCCCGCTCCCCTACCCCGCGAATCGTTCGCCGGGCAGGACGATGCGCCGCCCGCGCTGCGGCATCACGCCGGCACCGATCGAGGCGCCGGGCACGCGGCGCTGCTCGCCGGGCCCAGGGTGCCGTTCGTCACGGGCGCGGCGTTGCTCCCCGGGGCTCCGGCCCTGCTCCGGATGCGCTCCCGCCGGGCCAGACCGCTGGCGGCTGCTGGGCCGGTCGGCTTCGCGGCGAACGGGGGCTTCGCGCGGGGCGCGCGGGCCGGCGGTCTGACGGCCCACCGGAGCGGGGTGCATCGACGACGGGGCCTCATGGTTCGCCCTCTGCGGCGCCGGGCGCTCGCGGCCGCTCTCGTGGATCGGGCGACGCCAGGCAGCACGGTCGCCCTCCGGCACGCGACGCGGCTGTGTTCCGGCCCCGCCGCTCCGGAGCCGGATGGGCTGGGGTCGCTCATTCCGGTCTGGCTCGAAGCCCGCGACGACCTCGGCTGGGATCCATCGGCCGAGCAGGACCTCGATCTCACGGAGCAGCTTCGCCTCGTCCACGCACACCAGCGAGATCGCCTCGCCGGGTGAGCTCGCCCGTCCGGTCCGTCCGATCCGGTGGATGTAGTCGGCGGCGACCGTCGGGAGATCGTAGTTGACGACGTGCGGCAGCGATTCGATGTCGAGCCCGCGGGCGGCGAGGTCGGTCGCCACGAGCACCGGGACGCGCCCCGACTTGAAGTCGGCGAGCGATCGGACCCGCCGCGACTGGCTCTTGTTGCCATGGATGGCGGTCGCGTCGATGCCGTCGGCCACCAGTTGCTCGGCGAGCCGGTTCGCGCCGTGCTTCGTCCGCGTGAACACCAGCGCCTGGCCCACGCGCCCGGATCGGACGAGGTGCGACAGGAGTGCCCGCTTCCGGTCCCGATCAACCCGCAGCACCACCTGGGACACGAGGTCGGGGGGGACGTTGCGCGCCGCGACCTCGACCGTCGCCGGATTGCGCAGCAGCGCCGCGGCCAGCGAGCGGACGCCATCGGAGAACGTGGCGGAGAAGAGGAGGGTCTGCCGGCGACGCGGCACGAGCGCCACGATGCGCCGGATGTCCGGGATGAAGCCCATGTCGAGCAGCCGGTCGGCCTCGTCGAGGACGAGGATCTCGACCGCGGACAGGTCGACGGTCCCCTGCCCCGCGTGGTCCAGCAGCCGGCCCGGCGTGGCGACGACGATCTCCGGGCTCCGGCGCAGCGCGCGGACCTGCCCGTCGAACCCGACGCCGCCGTAGATGGCGGTCGTCCGAATCGACAGGTGCGCGCCGTACGTCCGGACGCTCTCGTCGACCTGGAGGGCAAGCTCGCGTGTGGGCTCGACGACGAGAACCCGGACCGGGCGGCGGCGCGCCCCGTCCTCGTGGCCCGAGGCGGCCGGCGACCGTGGACCGGCGAGCAGCTGCAGGATCGGCAGGACGAAGGCTGCCGTCTTGCCGGTCCCGGTCTGGGCGGAGGCGAGCAGGTCGCGGCCCGCGAGCACGAAGGGGATGGCCTCGAGCTGCACCGGGGTCGGGTCGAGGTAGCCCTCGTCGGCCACGGCATGGAGGAGCTCGGGCGCCAGCCCGAGGGCAGAGAAGGACATGTCGGGATGCTCCTGGCTGGCCCTCCCGTCGGAACGGGGTCCGGTCAGGGCGTTGAGGGATCGAGAGGAGGGTGACGTGGCGCGGACCGGGGCGCCCCTCGTGGTTGAACACCAGCATACGCGATGTCCGGATCGACGGCGCCCCAGTCCGAGGCCGCCTTCAGGCCGCCGGAACCGGTACCCCGGCTGGCAGGTCAGCTGTCGAGTGCGCGCAGGCGGTCTTCCGGGGACGGTCGGTCACGACCCCTCCCCCGGGAACGCCGCGAGCTCACACGTTGGCGCCGGGCCCGACGTCTCGACCGCGGATCATCTCCTCCGCGACCAGCACCTCGACGCCGGCCCGCTCGAGCCCGTGGGCGAAGTCCTCGTCGACGGGCCCATCGACGAGGACGTGGGTCACCTCGGAGAGCGCCGCGGTCACGACACCGGCGATGACGCCGAGTTTCGAACGATCGGCGAGCACGACGACCGGGCCGTGCGTGCGCTCGATCATGGTTCGCGCCACCTGGGCCTCCGTCTCATGGGGCGTGGTCAGCCCGAACTTGAGACTGAGCCCGTCGACGCCGATGAAGGAGCGGTGCGCGACGTAACCCGCGAGCGTCGCGTGTGCGGCCGGGCCGACGAGCGAGTTCGAGGGGACACGGACCTCGCCGCCGGTCAGCACGAGGCGGAGTGGGCCCGCGAGCTCGAGGTCGACGGCGGCCAGGTTGCTCGTCACCACGGTCGCGCGGAAACGCGACGGCAGGCGCCGCAACAGTTCCCGACAGGTCGTGCCGCTGTGGACGAAGACGGTGTCGTCCGGCTCGATCATCGACGCCGCCGCCTGTCCGATCAGCGCCTTGGCGTCCGCGTGCCGCGAGGCCTTCTCCGTGAAATCCAGCTCGCGGATGAGCGCCGTCGAGGCGACCGCCCCGCCGTACGTCCGCTCCAGGATCCCCTTGCGCTCGAGCAGGTCGAGATCGCGCCGGATCGTGGGCTCCGAGACCCCCAGCTGTTCCTGCAGGTCGCGCAGGCGAACGGACCCGGAGCGCTGCACCATCTCGGTGATCGTGCGCAGCCGTGCGGCGGGCAGCTGGGGCGAGGTCATGCCGACGGCGGCTCCCCGAACGGGAGCAGCTGGCGCAGGTCGGAGACGACGAAATCGGCGGTCTCCGTGCCGTCCTCGGAGATGCCCGCGCCCGTCAGCGCCAGGGCAGACCACACGCCGGATGCGCGTGCCATTCCCACGTCCGTGCCGGTCCGATCACCGACCATCAGGCACGCGGAGGCGGGCAGTCCCAATCGCGCCAGTGCGGCGCCCATCATCCGCGACGAGGGCTTGCCCATGACGGCCGACACCTTGACGCCCGTGCTGCCCTCCAGCGCCCCGATCACGGCGGCCGCATCGGGCCAGAAGCCGTCCTCCATCGGACAGGCCCGGTCCGCATGCGTGGCCACGAACGCAGCCCCGAGCTCGATCGCGCGATGTCCGAGCAGCAGCTTCTCATAGGTCAGATGCCGGTCGAAGCTCGCCACGACGCATTCCACGTCCTCCGGGCGCGTGGCGAACTCGAAGCCGGCTCCCCGGAGCTGGCGCCGCAGGGGCGCTTCGCCGATCGCGTGCACGCGCCGGAAGCCCCGTTCCGCGAGGTACTGGCACGTCAGTGCGGCAGGCGTGATGACATCCCGCGACGCGACCCGGATGCCCAGCGCGCGCAGGCGGTCGGCGTATGTGGCCGGGCTGTGGAGCGTGTTGTTGGAGACGAAGGCGAGGCGACGCCCGGCGGCGAGCACGGCTCGCACGGCTTCCACCGCGCCGGGGAGGGGCATGCCGTCGAGCCAGACCGTGCCGTCGAGGTCGAAGACGTAGCCCTGGAACCACGTCCGCGGCGGGCGGACCCTCACCGGTGCTCCATCGGCGATTGCTGAGTCCGTCATGTCGGCCGGTCCTCGTCGTCCCTGCGGCCCGTGGGCGGATCGGATCGCCGGTGCGGCGGTCCTCGCCCTGGGCGATTCCCCTGGACGACGCATTCTAGCCTTCTCCAGCACGCAGGTGCAAGGATCTTGATCGTGTCTGACTGGTCCATGGCTCCTGCGTGTCCCAATCTCTTGACACCGCTCATCGGCGCGCGTACGCTCGCGATCCTCCAGGTTCAGACAACACCACGGAGGAAGTCGGCGTGACGCAGCTTGTCGGCTACGAAGCCCTGGACGCACGCGAGCTGCGTGGCTTCCACCTACGTCTGACGTTCCTCTCGGCAGCGGGCATGTTCCTCGACGGGTACGACCTGACGGTCATCGCCGTGGCCCTGCCGTTCGTCTCCAAGCAGTTCGCCATCCCCGCCGCCCTGCAGGGACTCGTCGGCTCCTCGGCCGTCATCGGCATGCTCGTGGGGTCGCTGTTCCTCGGTCGGCTCACCGACAGCATCGGCCGACGCACGATGTACCTCGTCGACCTGCTGTTCTTCGTCGTCTTCGCCGTCCTGGCGGCGGTGTCGCAGAACGTCTGGCAGTTGATCCTGTTCCGGATCCTGCTGGGCCTCGGCATCGGCGCGGACTACCCGATCTCGTCCACGCTGCTGGCCGAGTTCAGTCCCACCGGGCGTCGCGGCCGGCTCGTGACCGCCCTCGGCGCCACGTGGTTCGTCGGGGCTCTGGTCGCCTATCTCGTCGGAATGGCGTTCCTGCCGCTGGGAGGCAGCGCCTGGCGGTGGATGCTCCTGATGGGCGCCCTGTTCGCCCTCGTCGTGCTGACACTCCGGCGCGAAATCCCGGAGTCGCCTCGATGGCTGCAGGCCCGCGGCCGGGACGAGGAGGCCAGCGCGGTCGTCCGGCAGGTCACCGGCCGCGCCGACGTCCAGCTCGACGTCGCGCCCAGTGCCCCCGGGCGGTCCTGGCTCGAGCTCTTCTCGAAGAGCCTGATCCGCGCCACGATCTTCGGCTGTGGGTTCTGGTTCGCCTACGACGTCGCGTTCTACGGCATCAGCATCTACACCCCGACGATCCTCAGCAGCTTCACGCACGGCTCGACGCTCAACGCCTACGCGGGGTCCGCCGCGGTGGCCCTGCTCGGGCTCATCGGCGCCGGCATCGGGCTCGTCCTCGTCGACGGCTGGGGGCGCCGGCCGCTGATCATCACGTCGTTCGCGGGCCTGACGGTCTCCCTCGTCGCCCTCGCCCTCTTCCCGTCGCCGGCCTTCATCGCCCTCGTGGTGCTGTTCGCCGCGGCCGAGCTGTTCGCGAACATGGGTCCCGGCGTGCTGGACTTCGTGTACCTGACCGAGCTGTTCCCGACCGGGCTGCGCGCGAGCGGGAGCGGACTCGGGACCGCGGTCAGCCGCGTCGGCGCGATCCTCGGGATCCTCGTCTTCCCGAACCTCGTGAAGGCGTGGGGGCTCGGCGGCGCACTCTGGCTGTTCGTGGCGGCGGCCGTCCTCGGTCTGGTCGTCTCCGTGCTCCTCGCGCCCGAGACGAAGGACGTGACGCTGGAGCGGATCAGCGGAGGACCTTTCGGTGGCACGCGTCCCGTGGTCGCCCCGGAGGGTTCAGGGGCCACCCGGTGACCGCGAGTGAAGCACGGGCACCCCGGCCGGCGGCGGAGGGGCCTGACGCCGCGATCACGCTGACCGTTCTCGGCTGCCGGTCTGGCGCGCCCGACGCCGGCTCGCCCTGTTCGGGATACGTCCTCACGTCGGGCGCGGGCTCGATCCTCGTGGACTGCGGGTCGGGAATCGCCGCCGCGCTCGCCCGGAGCGGGCTCGACGAAGGACTGCGCGGGGTCGTCGTCACGCACGTCCACGCGGACCACAGCCTCGACCTCGTCGCGCTCGCCTATGGCCGGCGGTTTCCCCGGCCGCACGCGGAGCGGCTGCCGCTCTGGCTTCCCGATGCGAGCCTCGACCGGGTCGACAGGCTCGACGACCTGTTCGGTATCCCGACGCTGCCGGACCTCGCCAGGCCGATCGCGCAGTCGTTCGACGTCCGTCCGCTCCGGCTGGACGGAGCGGACGAGATCGAGGTCATGCCGGGGCTCCGGATGGCGGCCTTCCCTGCCAGGCATGCCGTCCCCAGCGCCGCCCTGCGCTTCTCATGCGAGTCGGGGACGATCGCCTTCTCCTCCGACACCAGCTGGACCGAGGGGGTGCTGCAGGCTGCCGACCACGCCGACCTGTTCGTGTGCGAGGCGACCTACCTTGAGGCGACGGAGCAGGAGCTCGAGGGGCACGGCCACCTCACCGCCGAGCTGGCCGGGCGGCTCGCCGCAGAGGCGTCGGTGCGCCATCTGCTGCTGACCCACCTCAGCAGCTGGCGCGATGCGGAGGCGACCCTGGCCGTCGCTCGCTCGGCCGCCCCGGGCATGGCCCACATCTCCCTCGCGCGGCCTGGCGCCACCTGGACCGTCGGCGCCTGACGGCGCCAGCGCTGCCGGCCGGACGCCCGGATGCTCGATGTTCTGCTCCTGGTAGTGGCGGCGCTCGCATTCGCCGTGGTCAGCGGCGCCAACGACGGCGCGACCCTCATCTCGCTGAGCCTGCCGAACGTCGCGTTCCGGCCCCTGCTCTCCGTGGCGATCCTCGCGCTCGCCGTGGCGACCGTCCCGCTCGTCGTCGGGGCCCGCGTGGCGGAGACGCTCGCGCGTGGGCTCGTGCCGTTCGAGGGACGGGAGGGCAAGGCCCTGTACCTGGCGGCCGTGGTTGTCGCCCTCGTCGTCACGCTCACGCTCACGCGCCGAGGGCTCTCCACGAGCCTGATGCTTGCGCTGATCGGATCGATCATCGGGACAGGGCTCGGCCGGAACCTCGGTGTGGACTGGGGGACGGTCGGGCACGTGATCGTGATCGGCCTCGCGGCGCCGATCGCGAGCGGGGTCCTGGGCCTGCTTGTGAGCCGGGCCCTCGCGTGGCTGCCGCGCGGGTGGCGGAACCTCCGCCTCGTCGGAGGCATGTCGTTCCTGCTCCAGTCCGCAGCCTACGCGACCAACGATGGTCAGAAGATGATCGCGATCTTCGCGATCGCGCTCGGGCTCGGACCGGGCGGCCGCGTGCTCGTCGCGCCGTGGTCGCAGGCGCTGCTCGGCCTCGCATTCGGCCTGGGGACGCTGCTGGGGATCGACCGGGTCGCCCGGCGCCTCGGGCTCGAGATCCTCCACGTCCGGACGCTGCATTCCGTCTCGTCCGAGGCGGCGTCCGCCGTGGCCGTGTTCGGCGGTGCGCTGCTCGGCGCGCCGGTGTCCATGACGCAGTCGGCGACGGCGGCGGTCATCGGTGCCGGCGTCAGCCAGACCTTCTGGCGGGTGCGCTGGGAACAGGCCGCGCGGATCGGCGCGGCCTGGGTGCTGACGCTTCCGACGGCGGTGCTGGTCGGCGCCGTGCTGGCGCGTGCGCTGATGTTCGTCCCATGAAGCTCAACCTGCTGCGCGTGATCCGCGACCTGGGCGGCGCATCCAGCCGCCGGTTCGTCGAGCTGCTGTCGGGCCATCTGGATGCGACCCTGGAGGGGGCGGTGCTCGCGGAGCGCGCGGTCCGGGGCGGTCTCTCGTGGGAGCAGGCGCGCGCCGAGATGGTCGACATCGAGCATCGCGGCGACGGATTGCGGCGCGAGCTGATCCTGGAGCTGTCGTCGGAGATCGTGACGCCGCTCGACCGCGAGGATCTGTTCCGCGTGTCCCGCTCGATCGACGACGTGCTCGACAACCTCCGCGACTTCGTCCGGGAGTGCGACCTCTTCGCGGTCGAGGATGCCTTGCCGACCGCGCCGACGCTCGCCGCGATTCGCGTCGCCGTGCTCGAGCTGCGCGGGGCGATCGGGCTGATGGAGGACAGGCCGGAGCGGATGAACGGACAGGCGCTGGCGGCGCACAAGGCCGCGAACGCGATCCGCCGCTCGTACGAGGTCGCTCTCACGGAGCTGTTCCGCGGCCCGCTCACGATGGAGGCGCTCAAGGTACGCGAGGTCCTGCGTCGGCTCGACGTGGTCGGGCTCCGCATCGGCGAGGCTGCGGACGCGCTGTCGGACGCGTCCGTGAAGCGGAGCGCCGGGGGCGTTGCAGTGCGGGGCCCGGGGTAACCGGCGTGGCCGCGCCGCGCGCGCCCGGCAGCGCGGTGGACAGGGCGGCCCAGCGGACGCGGCCGGGACGTCTTCTCGACCTGACCTCTCGCTTGCTGGCAATGGCGTCTCAAATTGTGAGGAAGCTGCCACGGTCATTACAGCCGCGTCGATTGACCGGCAGCGGGCCTCGCCGCCACTCTCGTCTCCCGATCCGCCGAAACGGAGGCTGCGATGCGTCCCCGCAACTGGCTCCTGGTCGTCCTCCTCATCCCCTTCGCCGCGGTGCTGTGGCCGCCGCTGTACGCGCACCCGAAACCGACGATCCTGGGGATGCCGATGTTCATCTGGTACCAGTTCGCCTGGGCCATCATCACCGCCGTGTTGACGATCGTCGTGTACGCGCTGCAGGAGCGCGGCGAGGCCGCGTCGACGGAGCGCGACGATGCACGCTGACGAGATCCTCATCTTCGCCGCGTTCGGGCTCGTGGTGACCGGGATCGGGTTCTTCGCCGCGCGCTGGCAGCGGGGGGACCTCGACCTCATCGAGGAGTGGGGTCTCGCCGGTCGCCGGTTCGGGACCGTGGTCACCTGGTTCCTGCTCGGTGGCGACCTGTACACCGCCTACACGTTCGTCGCGGTGCCGGCACTCGTGTTCGGGTCCGGCGCACTCGGCCTGTTCGCCCTCCCCTACACGATCATCGTGTACCCGCTCGTGTTCGTCGTGATGCCGAAGCTGTGGCAGGTGGCGCGCGACCACGGGCACGTCACCGCCGCCGACTACGTGAAGGACCGGTTCGACAGCCGCGGCCTCGCGCTGCTCATCGCGATCACCGGGATCGTCGCGACGATGCCGTACATCGCGCTCCAGATCCTCGGCATCGCCGTGGTCATCCAGGTCCTCGGCATCAACATCGAGGCGGCGCTGCTCATCGCGTTCCTGGCCCTCGCGGTCTTCACGTACGTCAGCGGGCTCCGGGCGCCGGCGCTCATCGCGCTCGTCAAGGACGCGATGATCTGGATCACCGTGCTCGTCGCGATCGTCGTGATCCCGGCGAAGCTCGGCGGGTTCCCGGCGATCTTCGCGAAGGTCCCCGCGTCGAAGCTGAACCTCCCGCCGGCCCTGTTCGCCGGCTACTCGACGCTCGCGCTTGGCTCCGCGCTGGCGCTGTTCCTGTACCCGCACGCGATCACAGGGACGTTCGCCTCGAAGAGCCAGCGCGTCATCAAGCGCAACAGCGCGTTCCTGCCCGCCTACTCGTTCCTGCTCGGGCTCATCGCGCTGTTCGGCTACATGGCGATCGCGGCTGGCATCAAGCCGGTCGCGCCGTACGGCGCCAACAGCGCCGTTCCGCTGCTCATCCAGTTCGCGTTCCCGACCTGGTTCGCCGGGTTTGCGCTGGCGGCGATCGCGATCGGCGCGCTGGTGCCCGCCTCGGTCATGTCGATCGCGGCGGCGAACCTGTTCACGCGCAACATCTGGACCGAGTACGTGCGGCCCCACGCGACCCCGCGCGAGGAATCCCAGGTGTCGAAGATCGTGTCGCTGCTCGTGAAGGTCGGGGCCGTCGGATTCATCCTCATCCCGGGACTGACGAAGTACGCGATCACGCTCCAGCTCGCCGGCGGCGTGTGGATCCTGCAGACGCTGCCTGCGGTCTTCCTCGCGCTGTACGTACGCCGCCTCGATCGCTGGGCGGTCGGGCTCGGCTGGCTCGCCGGCATGGTGAGCGGCACGTACTGGCTGGTCGCGAACGGGTTCAGCAGCTCGCTGACGGCCTACCCGATCGGGGGCGCCGCGGGCACGAAGATGTACATCGGGCTCGTGGCGTTTGCGATCAACCTGGTCGTGGTCGTCGCGGGCAGCGCCATCGCGATCGCGACGCGCGGCCGGGAGGCGCGGCCGGAACGGACGATGGCCTGACGTTCCGGGGCCGCCCGCGACCGCGGCGCCTCGCCATCCGCCCGTGATGCGGGCGGTCATGGCGTGCATGAGCGGGCGGGCCACCAGCTGCCGGCGCTCGTCGCCGAGTTCGTGCGGCTCCGAGAGGCGATCCGCGGGCGCTCGGGTAGCCTTGAGCCGTGAAGCGCACCTACTACACGCACCGATACGAAGGCTCGGAGAACGGCCCGTGCGAGGCACGTGGCACGGTGAGCGAACCCGTGCTGGGGCGCCCTGGATACCTGACGGTCGACGGCGTGCGGGTGAGCGACGCGCCATGCGGGCTCCCGCGGATCGTCCATGAACAGGGGCCGCTGGCCCATCACGCCACCACTCCCCGGACGGTTCGGGTCGATGACGTGGACCTGCGGCGGATGCGGCGCGCGGATGCCCCGGCCGGGCGGCGGATCCAGGAGGCACGCGCCGCCGCGCCGCCGCCGAAACGGCGGTCGAGCAGGTCGACGGTCGACGGCGTCGAGAGCCGCCCGGACGACATCCGCGTCCTCGTGCCCCGCGACGTGCTCGACCGGCTCGCGAGGCGGGGCAGCACGGAGCTCGTCACGGACCACTCGCGTCGCCTGCTCCGCACGCGCTCCGAGCATCCGTGGCCGCTGCTCGTCGTGGGCGAGCGCGACGCGGTCGTGGAGTTCGCGCAGCCACGGGAGGCGCTGCAGCTGCTGCGCGCGAGGCCGTCGCAACGGGCGCGACTGTCGGGCGAGCGGCGGTTGGTGGCGGAACGGCTGACGGCGGCCCTCGCTCGAGCGGCGCAGACCGACGACGCGGACACACGGACGCGGATCATGGTCGATGCGGTGCAGGCGGCCAGCGTGCGGCTGGGCTCGGCCGAGGCGCGCTCGTTCCGCCCGGAGCACCGGGAGCGGCCGCGCGAGTCCGTGCGGGTCGTGACCGGCGGCCTGCCCGCACTCCGTCCGCGCCGCTAGGCGTCGTCAGGACGCGGCGCCGTCGCGACGGCGAGGCGGGAGACCAGCCGATCGAGGTGTCGAGGCCGACGACGCCGCCGCCCCCGCCCTCGGTGGCGCGCTTCGCGTCTCACCCCTGATGATCACCGCCCGCGTGTCGCCGGGCTTGCCTCAAGATGCCGGGTCGCGGCGTGGTCCGGTACGCTGTGCGCCCGATGACACGCCGCGCGCTCGTCCTGTTCGTCCTGATGGCCCTGATCTGGGGCATCCCTTACCTGTTCATCCGCATCGCGGTCACCGGTATCTCGCCCGCCGTGCTCGTCTTCGCACGCACCGCGATCGGCGCGGCCATCCTGCTGCCTCTCGCGCTGCTGCACGGCGACGTGCGGGCCGTGCTGTCGCGCTGGCGCTGGGTCGTCGCGTTCGCGGCGGCCGAGATCGGGATCCCGTGGGTCCTGCTCGGGTCCGCCGAGGAGCGCGTCACGAGTTCGCTGGCCGCGCTCCTCATCGCCGGCGTCCCGCTCGTCGGAGCGGTGCTCGGCGTCGCGACCGGCAGCCGCGAGCGCATCGGGAGGCGGGGCGCGGCCGGGCTCCTCGTCGGGCTGGCGGGCGTGTCCGCGATCGTCGGCGTCGACGCCGACGCGGCGAACGTCGGGGCGATCCTCGAGATCGGCGTCGTCGTGGTCGGGTACGCCGTGGGCCCGGCGATCCTGGCGCGCCGCCTCGACGGCGCGCCCGCGCTCGGCGTGATGTCGCTGGCGCTCGCGCTCTGCGCCGTCGTGTATGCGCCGATCGCGGCGATCCAGCGGCCCGCGGCCCTGCCACCTGCCGACGTGCTCGCGTCGGTCGCGATCCTCGGTGTGGTGTGCACGGCGCTCGCGTTCGTGCTGTTCGGCGCCCTCGTGGCCGAGATCGGGGCGGTGCGCGGCACCGTGATCACGTACGTGAACCCCGCGGTGGCGGCCGTGCTCGGCGCGGCCGTGCTGCGCGAGCCACTCACGCTCGGGATGGGCGTCGGGTTCGGGCTCGTGATCCTCGGGTCGGCGCTCGCAACGTCGCCGGCGGCACCGTCACCGGCACCACTTCCACCGTCACCGGCACCACTTCCCGTGACGTCGGCGATCGGAGATCCATCTGCAGCACCGGGCCGGCCGGGGCCGGCCGTGGACGAGTCGGCGGTCTGACGCCGCCCATCCGATCCTCGGTCTTCGTCGCCTGGCGGCGGTCGATCACGCGGCGAGCGTCGAGCCCTCGCCGTCGTCCTCTGCCTGTTCGCGCGCCCACGCCTCGTCGTCGAGGTCCGGATCCGGGTCCCAGTGCGCGTCCAGGTCCTCCGGGAGATAGTCAGAGTGGTAAGGGTCCATGCGCCTGCCGTGCGAACGCCGCTTCGAGCCCGAGCGCCTCCCGTTGGGCCCGCGGCTGCGTCACGGTATGCCCGAGTGGATCGCGCGGTCGCCCCCACTCTTCGGGGCGGAGTGCATTCCGCGTGTCGGTTGGCAGCTGCGGCGGCCGCCGTTGCGCAGGGACCGGCAGCGCCAGGACCAGTGCCACGCCACGTAGGCGACAGGCAGCGCGCGGCGGACAGACGCGGACATGTGGCCTCCCCTGCACGGGTCGAGGGGGCGCTGGTCGTGCGACGCTCAGCCGATCGAGGGGCGGAGCGACGGCGAGGCTCAGGCGCGATACGGGACGTCGAGGACGACGATGTCGCGACGGCCGATGAGCGCGCGCCGGATGCGGTGCGTGTTCTGGTTGTAGAGCATCCGTTCCCACCAATGGCGTGGGACGTATTCGGGGAGGAGCACGACGGTGACGTCGTCCGGGTGCAGCTCCTGGTCGACCTCGAGATACCGAACGAACGGGTTCACGAGCGTTCGGTAGCGCGACTCGACGATGGTCACGGAGATTCCCGGCACCTGCTGTTCCGCGCGGCGCCGGAAGCGCTCGCCCTCGAGCAGGTCCGACGTCACGTGAACCACGTGCACGTCGGCGCTCATCGTCTGCCCGACGCGGATCGCCTGTACCACCGCGCGCGTGAACGACGGCGCCGCCACGATGACGTGCTGGACGCGATGCGGGCGCGGGATGACGGTCTCGGGACGGACGGCGAGGCGCCGGGCCTCGTCGACATACTCCCGATGCACGAACAGCATGAGCGCGACGAGCGCGGCGACGAGCACGATGACGGTCCATGCACCGAGCGCAAAGTTGGCCACCGCGAAGATCGCCGTGACGAGCGCGGTGACCGTCGCGCCGACGCCGTTGATCAGCGCGCTGCGTCGCCAGCCCGGTCCTCGCTCGACGAGCCAATGGTGGACCATGCCGGCCTGCGACAGCGTGAACGCGGTGAACACCCCGATCGCGTACAGCGGGATCAGCGCGGTGATGCTGCCCCGGAACAGCACCAGCACGCCGATCGAGAGCAGCGCGAGCGCGACGATCCCGACGTTGAACGCGAGCCGCTCGCCCTGAAACGCGAACTGTCGAGGGAAGTAGCCGTCGCGCGCGAGGATCGAGGTCAGCCGCGGAAGGCCGTTGAAGCTCGTGTTCGCGGCGAGCAGCAGGATGCCCATCGTCGCGAACTGCAGGACGTAGTACGCGGGGCCGACGCCGAACGTGGCGCGGCCGACCTGCGAGAGCACGGATTCGCCGCTGGCCGCGGGCGTGGCACCGCTGACCAGGGCGAGGTAGCTGATGCCGATCAGGATGAAGGCAAGCAGCCCGGCAACGACGGCCATGGACGCCTGCGCGTTCTTCCACGCGGGCTCGCGGAACGCCGGCACTCCGTTGGCAACGGCCTCGGTCCCGGTCATCGCCGAGCAGCCGTCGGCGAACGCGCGGGCGAGAATGAGCACGCCGAAGGCCGCCGGTACCGTCGCGGCAGGCTCGACGTCGGTGACCTGGGGCGGGGAGCCGAGCGCGGTCCTCGCGAGCCCAACCCCGACCATGACGAGCCCCGAGAGCACGAACAGATAGGTCGGCAGGGCGAAGATGCCGCCGCTCTCGCGGATCCCGCGCAGGTTCACGCCCATCACGACCACGATGGAGGCGACCATCAGCGGGAGCATGAACGGTCGGAGCTCCGGGATGGCGGAGCCGAGCGCCACGATCCCCGCCGCCGTGCTCACTGCGGCCGTGAGCACGTATCCGGCGAGGAGCGCCGCCGCGGCGGCCAGGCCGGGCAGCACCCCGAGGTTCGAGTGGGCGACGATGTAGCTCCCGCCGCCGTCAGGGTACGCGCGGATGGTCTGCCGGTAGCTGAACGTGACGACGAACAGCACCGCCACGATGGCGAGCGAGATCGGCACGATGTGGACGAACGCCGCCGTTCCCGCCGCGAGGAGCGTGAACAGGCTGGCCTCCGTCGCATATGCCACCGACGAGAGGACATCGGACGAGAAGACTGGCAGCGCCTTCCAGACGGGCAGGCGCTCGACGACCTCCTCCTCGGACGAGAGCGGACGGCCGAACAGCAGGTACCGGGCGCGGGCCACGGCTCGGCCGCGCGCATCGTTCGGCTCCTCGGCCGCGAGCTTCGCGCTGTAGACGCCGGGGGCCTCGTAGCGGAAGAAGCGCGCACGCGGTCGCTCGAGGCGGATGCGGCGGTCGCCGAGCTTGACCCCCGGGAGGACTTTGGGCGAGTCGCTCACTGGCGGGAGCATACGGCCGCGCGTTCCCGTCCGCGAGCGTTCCCGGCGATTCCACGGCCCGCTCCGCGCGCCCGTGCGGACGCTCGCCGCGCGCCCGCGCGGTGCCCGTAGACTTGGGCGGGCCGGGGCCGCCCGGCGAGAGTTGATGCACCGCGGGCGAGGATCCGAGCCCGCGTGCCAGCAAGGAGTCGCGCGACGACGAGCGAACAGCCCCTCCCCGAGCGCCTGCACGAGATCGGCGTCGTGCCCGTCGTCGCGCTGCCCGACGCCGACACCGCGCTGCCCTTGATCGAGGCACTGCTCGCGGGCGGGATCGGCTGCGCCGAGATCACGTTCCGCACCACGGCGGCGACAGAGGCGCTGCCGCTCCTGCGCCAGCGCTTCCCCGAGCTGCTCCTGGGCGCGGGCACGGTCCTGACGGTCGCGCAGGCCGACCAGGCGATCGACGCCGGCGCGCAGTTCGTCGTCGCACCCGGCACGAACCCGGCCATCGTCGAGCACGTGCTCGCACGCGGCGTGCCGATGCTGCCGGGCGTCGCGACGCCGTCCGAGATCGAGGCGGCCCTCGCGCGCGGCCTCGACGTCGTGAAGTTCTTCCCGGCCGAGCCGTTCGGCGGGATCGCCACGCTGCAGGCGTTCGCCGGCCCGTACCCGCAGGTCCGCTACGTGCCGACGGGCGGCATCTCGGCCTCGAACCTCGCGGCGTACCTCGCGCTCCCCACGGTGCTCGCCTGTGGCGGCAGCTGGATGGTGAGCAGGGACCTGCTCGCGGCACGCGACTTCGCGACGATCACCAGGCTCGCGGCCGAGGCGACGGCGATCGTGCGGAGCGTGCGGGGCGCCGAGTCCGACCGGGCGTCGGGCGCGCCCGGGACACGGCCATGAGCGCCCCCTCCCCCGCCCCGATCCTCCGGGTTCCCCCGCCGGAGGGGCGCCGCTTCGATCTCGTCGCGCTCGGGGAGGTCATGCTCCGCCTCGACCCCGGCGAGGGCCGCATCGCGACGACGCGCCACTTCCGAGCGTGGGAGGGCGGCGGCGAATACAACGTGGCGCGCGGGCTCGCGCGCTGCTTCAGGCTGCGCACGGGCGTCGTCACCGCGCTCGTCGACAACGCCGTCGGGCGTCTCGTCGAGGACCTCATGCGCCAGGGCGGGGTCGATCTCTCGCTCGTACGCTGGTTCCCCGACGACGGGGTGGGGCGGGCGGCCCGCAACGGGCTGAACTTCGTGGAGCGCGGCTTCGGGATCCGGGCGCCGCTCGGCGTGTCGGACCGGGGGCACACGGCGGTCTCGCAACTCCGCGCCGGCGAGATCGACTGGGACGCGCTGTTCGGCGAGGGCGTGCGCTGGTTCCACACCGGCGGCATCTTCGCCGCGCTCTCCGACACGACGCCCGACGTCGCCCGGGAGGCGATGGAGGCCGCCCGCCGCCGCGGGGCGATCGTCAGCTACGACCTGAACTATCGCCCCTCGCTGTGGCGCTCGATCGGCGGCCAGGCCCGCGCGCAGGAGGTGAACCGTGCGCTCGCCCCGCATGTCGACGTCATGCTCGGCAACGAGGAGGACTTCACCGCGGCCCTGGGCTTCGAGGTCGAGGGGCTCGATCCGGACCTCTCGGCGCTCGATCCGGCGAACTTCGGGCGGATGATCGAGCGTGCCGTCGACGCGTTCCCGAACCTCCGCGTCGTGGCGACGACGCTCCGGGTGGCGCGAAGCGCGACGCGCAACGACTGGGGCGCGGTGTGCTGGGCGGACGGCACGCTGTACCCGGCGACGCTGCGCCCCGATCTCGAGATCCTCGATCGCGTGGGCGGCGGCGATTCGTTCGCCTCGGGGCTCATCTACGGGTTCCTCACGGGCCAGGGCCCGGCCCGCGCGGTGGAGTACGGGGCCGCGCACGGCGCCCTCGCCATGACGACGCCCGGCGACACGTCGATGGCGACGCTCGCCGAGGTCGAGGCGGCCATGCGCGGTGGGAGCGTGCGGGTCGCGCGGTAGTCGGCCGGCCCGCACCGCAGCCACGTGGCTTCGAACGGCGGGTGCGCCATCCGCGCTCGCTCGAAATCGACGACGGCGACGACCCGCCCGTGGTCGACGAGGACGTTGACCGGCGCGAGGTCGCCGTGCGCGAAGACGGGCGGAGAGGGATCCCCGAGTGCACGGCGTACCCGGGTCCCTCGAAGACGTTCCGCCGGCCGCCCGCCGGCCCGAGCGCGTGACGAGCTGGGTCGGGTTCACGAAACGGAGGGCGATCACGGGCAGCACGAGCATCGAGGCCGGCACACGGACGACGATGAACGCCGACTCGACATCGCCGAGCGCGCCGCCGAAGACGATCACGCCGGCGCGCACGAGCCGCTCGAAGTTCTCCAGGTGCGCGCGCCGCACCGGGCGCCGTCGTTGGACGCCGTCGTGCCGCGAATCATCCGGCGTTTCCGCTTCAGCGTCGCGTCGGCACGGTGGCGATCGCGGAGTCAGCGCTCCACGGCGGGCTCGGGCGGGAGGAGCCGGTAACCGGCGCCGCGGACCGTCTGCAGCAGCGGCGGGCATCCCGGCGCGTTCAGCTTGCGCCGCAGGTATCCCACGTACACGTCGACGATGTTGCTGCCAGGGTCGAAGTCGTACTCCCACACGCGGTCCAGGATCCGGGCCCGCGAGAGGACCTGGTGCGGGTGGCGCATGAGCAGCTCGAGGAGCGCCCACTCGCGCGGTGCGAGGTCGATGCGCCTGTCGCCCCGCCACGCCACCTTCGAGAGCAGGTCGAGGCGGAGATCGCCGACCACGAGCATCGACGAGGTGGTCTGGTCACGCGCGCGGAGCGCGGCCCGGATCCGGGCGAGCAGTTCGTCGAAGTGGAAGGGCTTCGTCATGTAGTCGGCCGCGCCCGCATCCAGGCCCTCGACCTTCGAGTCCACGTCGTCGCGCGCGGTGAGGATGAGGATCGGGAGGGCCGGGAATCTCGCACGCAGCTCGCGGAGCACCGCGCGTCCGTCCGGACCGGGCAGTCCGAGGTCGAGCAGCACCACGTCGAGCCCCGCGCCCTCCGTGGCGGCAAGCGACATGGCCTCTTCGCCATCCCTGGCCACGAGCGTCGCGTAGCCCTCGGCCCGGAGACCCTTGGCGAGGAACGAGACGATCCGCTCGTCATCCTCGACGATGAGGACACGCATCAGTTGCGCGCTTCGGCCACGACCGTCCGACGCCCGCGCGCGTCGCGGGCCGAGCCCGACGAGGCCGTCGACACGACGCGATCCGCCGGCAGGACGATGCGGACGACCGTGCCGATGCCCGGCGCGCTCTCGAGCGCCGCCCTTCCCGAGTGCGCCTCCGCCACGGCCCGGACGATCGCCAGGCCCAGGCCGGCGCCGCGCGCGCGCCTGTCGCCGGACCGCGTGAACCGCTCGAACAGGCGCGGCTGCTCCTCGGGCCGGACCCCGCGCCCGCCGTCTGATACCGACAGGACGATGTCGCCGTCGATGCGGGCCTCGAGCGAGATGAAGTCGCCGGGCGCGGTGGCCTTCACGGCGTTGTCGACGAGGTTGAGCAGGGCGCCGCGCAGCTTGGCCGGGTCGACGCGGATGACGACGTCGGGCCCGGCGGAGAGCGACCAGCGCCGCGGTGCGAGGGCCTGCGCGGCCTCGAACAGGTCCGCCATGAACGATCGCAGGTCGACGTCCTCCTCGGCGAGCGCCCCGGGCTCGAGGGCGCGTCCGAGCAGCAGCATCTGGTCGACGAGCGCGACGGTCCGGGTCAGCTCGTCCAGGACGAGCGCAACCGTCTCCTCGGTCTCCGCGGGATCGTCGTACCGGCTCCGTCGGAGGACCTCGAGATGACCGCGGATCACGGTCAGCGGCGTCCGGATCTGATGCGACGTCTCAGAGAGCAGCTGCCGCTGCGCCGTGAACGCCTTTTCGATTCGGCCGAGCATGTCGTCGAACGTCCGGGCGAGCCGGCCGACCTCATCGTTCGGGCCGTGATAGTCCAGCCTCAGGCCGAGCTGGTCATGGGTGATCCCGTGCGCAGCAACCGTGATGCGGTCCACGGTACGGAGCGCGCGGCGGAGCAGCAGGTACGTCCCGACGAGCGTGATGAGGAGCGCGAGCCCAGCCTCGAGCCCGGTCAGCGCGACGGTCTCGCGAGCCTGTGCCTGGAGTCCGGCCAGACTGGCGCTCGCGATGAGGACGCCGACCGGCCGGCCGTCGAGCCAGACCGGCGAGCCCAGCAGCCGGTACTGCTGGCCGCCGGCCTGCACCGTCGTGAGCGTCGTGGCGAGGGGTGGGTGCGCGAGCCACGACTCGACCTGCGGCACGGCCTGCGGCGCTCCCGGGCTCGTGACCGGCGGCGACCCCGGGAGCTCGATGATCAGCGCGGCGCCGCTCGCGAGGGTGTGCGTCAGGACGTACCGGCGGGCGAACGCGGCGAGTGTCTGCGTCGGGGGTCGCTGGGCGGCCGCGCCGCTGAACTCGGGGATCTCCTCGCCGAGATCCGTGTCAAGGGACCGCGAGAGCTGTCCGACGAACAGCTGGCTGACGACGAGGAGCACGACGGCCAGAGCGAGGGCGAGGAGGAACCCGTAGAGCAGCATCAGGCGCGGGACGAGCCCCCACCCGGCGAACGGGCGCGACGCCAGTAGCCGGATACGGCCGGCTCGCCGAGTTCCCCCGTGCACGGCGCCGCCGAGCATAGCATCGACCGCCCGTCCGGCCCCGCGACGGCGCGTCAGGCCCCAGCGACAGCCGGAGCGGCCGCGGCCACCGCGCCGGACCGAAGCGCCCACTCGATCGGTGCCCACACCACGGGGTGGAACGACGTGGGAGCGCCGCGCCCGACTCCGTACACGGTGAACCCGGCGTCGCGCCAGGCCTGTGACGGCAGCGCGTTGACGGCGTCGAAGATGATGCGGCGCGCCATCGCCCTGCCCACGATCTCCGGATCGAGCGCCGCGTACTCCGGCCAGCCCGTGGCGACCACGAGCGCGTCCGCGTCGCGGGCCGCCTCGAGCGGCTCGTCGACCCGCGCCGCCGGGATGGTGACCGGCGAGGCGAGCGGATCCTGGGCGTGCACGATCGCGCCGCGCTCGACGAGCAGGCGGACCAGGTCGACTGCCGGCGAGTCGCGGGTGTCGTCGGTACCGGGCTTGAACGCGAGGCCGAGCACGCCGATGCGCGCGCCATTCAGGCCGCCCAGCGCCGTCTCGAGGCGGTCGATCACGGACCGTCGCGCGCGCGCGTTCGTCGCCTCGGCCGCGGCCGCCAGCGGCGCCTCGTACCCAACGGCCTCGCCGACGGCGAGCAGCCCCGACAGGTCCTTGGGCAGGCAGGAGCCGCCGTAGCCGGGTCCCTGGCTGAGGAACTGCGTGCCGATGCGGCTGTCGAGGCCGACACCCCGCAGGACCGGCGTCGCATCCGTCCCGAGCCGTTCGCACAGGCCCGCGATCTCGTTGGCGAACGAGATCTTGATCGCCAGGAACACGTTCGACGCGTACTTCACGAGCTCCGCCCCGCGCCGGTCGCTCAGTACCACGGGGGTGCCCATTTCGTAGAGCTCGGCCACGCGACGCCCCGTCTCCGCGTCCTCCGCTCCCACCACGATCCGATCCGGGTGGAAGAAATCCTCCACCGCACGGCTCTCGCGCAGGAACTCCGGGTTCGACACCACGCTGATCCGCTGCCCGGGCGCCGCGTGTTCTTCGGAAAGGAGCTCCAGGGCTTCGCCGGTGCCCGGCGGCACGGTGCTCTTGTTCACGAGGATCAGGTCGCGACCCGTGCTCGTGACGACGTCGCGCGCGGCACAGGCGAGCTGGCCGAGGTCCGGCGTGCCGTCGGCGCGAGGCGGCGTCCCGACGCACATGAACACGATCGAGGCCTCGGCCATCGCCTCGTGGACGTCGTCCGTGAACGACAGCCGGCCCGCCGCAACGTTCCGCGCGACCAGCTCGTCGAGGCCGGGCTCGAAGATCGGGACGACCCCGCGGCGGAGCAGCCCGAGCCGGGCGGGGCTGGCCTCGAGGCAGCGCACGCGGTGGCCGAGGTCGGCGAAACAGGCGGCGGCCGTGAGGCCGACGTACCCGGCTCCGACGATGCAGAGGTCGGTGGGGCGCTCGGCGTGGCCGTGGGTGATCGAAGTCATGGTCATGCTCCCGGAGGTCGGCTGGGCGTGACAGGTGGCAGGGATGTTCCGTGCGGGACGCGGCGACCGGCGCAGGCCGGGGGCGGTCAGGCGCCCATGGCGTCGGCTCGGGCTGGTGGCGGGCCGAAGGCCGCAGCTGCGGCGGGGAGCGAGGCAGGTCGCGCTCCCGCACCTGCGGCGAGCCGCTCCGGCCCCGCGTCACGTGCTTCGCCGGCCACGCCGCGGCCGAAGACCCGCTCGAACGCGTCCGCGGCGGTCCCCGTGGCCACGACTCTCCCGGACGCGATCGCCACCACGACGTCGGCCCATTCGACGACGCGTCGCTCGTGGCTCACCACGAGGGTCGTGCGTCCTCGCGAGACGCGCTCGAGCGCGTCGAGCAGCCACTGCTGGGCCTGCTCGTCCAGGCCCGTCGTGGGCTCGTCGAGCAGGATCACGCGGGGGTCGCGCACCATCGCGCGCGCCAGCGCGATGCACTGCCGCTGCCCGCCCGAGAGCGACGCGCCCCGCTCCGACACCACCGTGTCGTACCCGTCGGGGAGACGTGCGAGCACCTCGTGCACGCCCGCGGCGCGCGCCGCGACGACGGCCGCTTCACGGGACAGCCCATGGCCGCCGTAGGTGATGTTCTCCCAGACCGGCCCCTGGAAGAGGTATGGCTCCTGCGGCACGTACGCCACCAGCTCGCGCAGGCCCGCGATCGTGAGGTCGCGCAGGTCGACGCCGTCGAGCTCGACACTCCCCTCGCACGGGTCATAGAAGCGCGGGACGAGCTGGAGCATCGAGCTCTTGCCCGATCCCGTCGCGCCGACGATCGCGACGCGCGCGCTGGCGGAGATGTCGAGAGAGACGTCGTCCAAGGCTACCGTCCCATTCGCGTATTCGAGGCTCACGCCCCGGAACGACAGCGCACCGAGAGGCTTGGCCGGCCGGCGGGCCGACGGCCGCTCGGGGATCCGCTCGTCCGTCGAGAGCGTCTCGGCGAGCCGCTCCGCCGCGGCCATCCCGCGCGTGACGACGTTGCCGAGCTTCGCGAGCTGCCGGACGGGCGAGTACATGCCGCGGAGGTAGGCCATGAACACGAGCAGGTCGCCGGGCGTGAGCCGTCCGCTGAGGACGGACTCCGCGCCGAACCACACCACGAGCACGGTCGCGGTCGTCATGAGGAACGTGACGGTCGGTGTGAACGCCGCCTGCATGGCGACGGCCTCCTGGCTCGCCTCGAGCGAGTGCGCGCTCGCGCGCCCGTACCGATCGGCCTCGTCATCCTCGCGACCGAACGCCTGCACCGCGGTGATCGACGTCAGGACCTCCTGCGCGACGCCCGTGGCCATGCCCTCCCAGCGGCGCGCGCGGCGCTGCTGCGACTTGATGCGGCCGAGGAAGCCGCGGACGGCGAGGTACAGGACCGGCGTGAGCGAGACCGCGACGAGCGTGTATCGCCAGTCGATCCAGAACATGATCGCGAGCATCCCGGCCAGCGCCAGAACGTTGTTCACCAGGACGGGGATCGCGTTGACCATGACGCCCTGGACGGACTGCACGTCGCCGCCGAGGCGGCTCAGCAGGTCGCCGGTCAGCCGTCGCTCGTGGAAGCTGAGGGACTGGCTCTCGATGTGGCGGAACAGGTCGGACCGGATCGCGAAGACGACGCGCTGCCCCGCCTGCGCCACGAGACGATCGGCGACGTAGCGGAAGATTCCGAGCCACGCGGCGATGACGAGCATCGCCAGCGCGAGCACGGTCAGCCGTCCGCCGGGACTGACCGGGAGGAACGCGAGGAACCCCGGCAGCGGATGCGTGCCGATGACGCTGTCGAAGATCAGCTTGAGCGGCCACGGCTCGAGCCACTGCATGGCGGCCTGGACGATGCTCGCGGCGAGGCTCGCCGCGAGCGCGCCACGGACTGGGCGCAGGTACGGCGCGAAGGTCCGGATCATGCCGCGACTCCCGCGAGCGGCTGCGCGGTGAGTGCTTCCGATCCGGGCTCGAATGGGTCCGCCGCGCCCGGCTCCGGCTCGAGCGCCGCGCCGAGCGTCCGCCGGACCACGGCGCCCCAGCCGTACGACCGGATGGCGCGCTCCCGGGCGGCTTCCGCGAGCGCGGGCGCCTGCGGGTCGTCGAGCACGGCCTCGATCGCGGTGGCGAGCGCCGGGACGTCCCCGGGCGGGACGAGATGGCCGTGCCCCGCGAGCAGGTCCTCGATCGGCGCGAACCGCGAGGCGACGACCGGCCGCGCGGCGGCCATTGCCTCGACGACCTTGAGCGGCGAGAAGTAGAAGCCGAGCTCGGTCGCTGCCTCACGATAGGGCGCGGCAGCGACGTCGAACGCACCGACGTACGCGGGCACCGCGGCCGCGGGGACGGCGCCGAGGAAGTGGACGCGTCCTGCGAGCACGCCGGTTGCCTGTGCTTCCAGCGCCGCGCGTTCCGGCCCGTCGCCGACGATCAGGACGTGCAGTCGGGACCGCCGGCCGACCAGGGTCGCGGCGGCGTCGAGCAGCACGTCGACGCCGTGCCACGGCTTCAGGCTGCCGAAGAAGCCGACGACCTCGGCGCCGGCCAGGCCGAGCGACGCGCGTGCGGCGGTGGATGCGGCCGGGTCGGGCGCGAACCGCGCAACGTCGACCCCATTTGGCACGACGCGGACGTGCGCGGCCCCGCGCTCGCGAGCCCAGGCCGCAAGCGGGGCGGAGACGGTGACAGCGCGAGCGCCGGACAGTGCGGCCCGTTCGAGCCGCTCGCCGGCCTCACGGTCGGCGACGCCGATCCGGCCCGCGCGCTCGTCGATGACGGGCGCGTTCACCTCGACGAGCCGGCGCGCGCCCGGTGCCGCGGCGAGAGCGGCGCCGCCGCCCGCGAACGCCGACAGACGCTCGTGGACCAGGTCGGGGCGGAAAGCGGCAAGGAGGTCGAGCGCGCATTCGAAGAACCGCTCCGCGGCCGCAACGCGCAGGGTGTCGTGCTGGGGGCCGTGCGGCAGCGGTCCGGGATCGAGGACCTCGAGCTGGACCCCGTCCGGGGCGGGCGCGGCCGCCCGCATCGCGACCAGCAGCACCTCGTGGCCGGCCCGGACGTACGCGGCCGTGAGCTCGGCAACATGAACGGAAGCGCCCTTGGTGCCGCCGACCGGGATCCCTGGATCGGGGAGCACGTATGCGATCTTCATCGCGCCGGCACCTCGGTCGCCATCGCCGGCGCTGCGGCCCCCTCTGCGTGTTCCGCCGCGACGCGCGACACGGAGGCCTGCGGCCGGCCGAGCGATGCGCCCGTGACGAGCGCCGCCATCGTACGGACAGCCGCACGACGGTCGAACCGGCCGAGGATCCGCGCCCGCGCGGCGTGACCGAGCGCCGAGCGGAGGGCGGGATCGGCCGCGAGTCGCGCGATCGCGGCCGCGAGCGCATCAGGATCGGAACTCGGCACGAGCAGGCCGGTCTCGCCGTCCGTCACCGCCTCGGGGATCCCGGCGACGTCCGAGGCGACGACGGGCAGGCCGCTTGCCATGGCCTCGAGCAGGACGTTCGGGATCCCGTCGCGGTCACCGTCGGGCAGCACCACGCTTGCCTGCACGAAGACATCCGTGAGCCCGTACGCGGCCGCGACCGCTTCGTGCGGCTGTGCACCCTCGAACGCGACGAGCGGCGCGATCCCGAGCGACCGGGCGCGGGAGGTCAGGCGTCCCGCGAGCGGACCGTCACCGATGATCCGGCAGGTGAACGTCGCCGACGAGGGATCGCCGGCCAGCCGGGCAAGCGCCTCGAGCAGGACGTCGTAACCCTTCTTCTCGACGAGGCGCCCGACCGCGAGGATGCGCAGCGGAGCTGCCTCGTTCCGGACCTCCGGGGCCGGCCGGAAGCGCACCACGTCCACACCGTGCGGGAGGAGACGGATCGTGTCCGCGCCTCCCGCCGCGGCCGTCACCAGCTCGTCTCGGGCGCTGCGAGAGCACGCCGTGACGAACGCGGCGTCGGCGATGCGGAGGGCGAGCTGCCGCGGGTCGGAGACGTAGATGTCCTTGGCGTGGCCGCCGAAGCTGAACGGCAGCCCGGTCAGGAGATGGACCTGGTGGGCGATCGCCGCGGGCCCGTGGGCGAACGCGGCGTGCAGGTGCACGGCGCCTGCGCGCTCGAGCTCGACCGCCAGGCGCCCCGCGTCGACGAAGTGCGACAGCCTCGCCCGCCGCTTCGGTTGGCCGAGCGCGGCGAGCAGGGTGCGGGCGTAGGCGCGCGGGCGGCGAGCCGCCAGGTGGGCGTGACACGCGACCGTGGTGCCGAGCCACCGGAGCCGGTCGGGCACGGTCGGTTCGGGGCGGAGGTAGCGCACCTCCGACGCGACCCGTGCCACGTCGGGCTGGACCACGCGCTCGTGCGGGTCCCGGATCGAGTACAGCCGCAGCGGCACGCCCTGCGCCTCGAGGCCCAGGATCTCGTCGAGGATGAACGTCTCGGAGAGCCGCGGGAACCGCTTGGTGAGGTAGCCCACGACGCCCTGCACGCCTTCTTCCCGTTCGGTCATGCCGGCACCGCCAGCGACTCCTCGGCCTGGAGCTCGGCGTCCGCCGCGCGGCTTCCGAGCCGGATCGCCTGCGACGCCCGCGCCTCATCGAGCAGGACCTCCCGAAGACGCGGGAGCCCCAGCCGGTCGAACGTCGAGGCGTCGTGGCGTGCCGCGGCGAGTGCGGCGCGGAGTGCCCCCTCGAGCCGGTCTTCGAGCCCGGAACCGCCGTCCACGACCCGGACCAGTCCGCGCGAGGCGAACCGTTCCGCGCGGATCTGCTGCTCGCGGCGCGGCCACGTGCGCGGCACGACGACGGTCGGCGTCCCGCTCGGGATCGCCTCCATCAGCGAGTTGTAGCCGCCCATCGTGACGACGACACTCGCGGCCGCCATCGCCCCCTCGAGCCCGGGCACGAACTCCTCGAGGTGGCCCCCGTGGCTCGCCGCGACCCGGGTCTGCAGCACCGCCCGGTCCTCGCCGCTCATGAGCGGACCGGTGACCAGCAGGCTCGGCAGGCCGAGCCGCTCCGCCGCCTCCAGCGTGGCCAGCAGCACGTCGACGCCGTCGCCGCCGCCGCCGGCAGTACCGAGCACGACCCGCATATCCGGGGTCCAGCCGGGGATCGGCACGGCGGGCTGTGCGGCCGGCTGCCGGCAGAGGTACCCGCAGTATGTCGTCCGCTCGAGTGTCTCTTCCGGCATGCCGTAGCCCGCCAGGTCGACGAGGTCCGGGCTCCCGTACACGACCACGCGGTCGTAGACCTCGCGCAGCGTCGTCGGGATGTCCTGCGCCTCCCATGTCCGGCGAACCACGGCCGGCTCGTCGACGACATCGCGCAGGCCGAGCACGATCCGGGTGGCCGGCGACCGGTGCCGGAGCGCGTCGAAGGCGCGCAGCAGTTCGGCCTTCATCCCCTGGGGTGCGTGATCGACGAGGAACACGTCGGGCTCGAAGCGGCGGGCGACATCGGCGATGATCGCCGCGCGCGCGCGCCACACGATCGAGAACGGCAGCCGGGGGTCGCGGGATGTGTATTCGTCGACCCCGGTCTTCACGACCGGCGGCAGCGAGACCACGGTGAGGTTCTTCGGCAGGTCGAAACGCTCGGTGACCGTGGACCCGCTGAGCAGGACGACCCGGACGCCGGGGATGTGCTGCAGGATGTCCTGCGCGATCAGGACGTTCCGGCGCAGGTGACCGAGGCCATACGTGTCGTGCGAGTACAGGAGGAGGCGCTGCAGTCCGGGACGTGTCTTCATCGTCATGTTCCCCATGAGTCGTGCGTGGTGGAGACCTCGGCGGACTTCGCTCAGGCCGCCTTCGAGAGACCGGAGTCGGCGGACGTGCGCGCGATGCTCACTGCTCGCCCGCGGAGCCGCCCCCGGACCCAGGCCACTTCTTCGGCGTATCCGTCGGCAAAGACGACCTGTGGCCGGAAGCCGAGCAGTTCCCGGGCCCGCGTCAGGTCGGCCTCCGTGTGCCGGACGTCGCCACGTGCCACCGGCTCGTGTCGGACACGGACGTTTCGCCCGACGAGACGCTGGAGCATCTCGATCGCCTCGAGGAGCGAAACGCGCGACCCGCCCCCGACGTTGACGGCCATGCCGGCGACGGGAGCCGAGGCCGCGAGGACCGTCGCCTCGACGATGTCGTCGACGTACGTGAAGTCTCGGCTCTGCGTTCCGTCACCGAGGACGTGCAGGTGGGCACCGCGCAGCGCCGCCTCGGCAAAGCGGCGCAGGGCCAGGTCGGGCCGCTGATCGGGTCCGTAGACGGTGAAGTAGCGGAGGGCCACGGTCTCGAGACCGATCGAGTTCGCGCCCAGGATCGCCTTCTCGGCCATGAGCTTGGTCCGGCCGTACGGCGAGATCGGGGCCACCGGGGCGGTCTCGCTGAACGGGACCGGCGCGTTGCCGTAGAGCGAGGACGAGGAGGCGTAGACGATCCGGCGGACGGAGGCCGCTCCCTGGGCCGCCGACACGAGTCGCGCCGACGCCTCCACGTTGTCGTGGTGGTACAGCCGTCCCTGCCGGAAGCTCGGACGGACGCCGGGCCTGCCTGCGAGATGGAAGATCACCTCGGTGCCGCGCAGCAGCGACTCGAGCGGAGCGTCGACGAGATCCCCGGCGACGAGCCGGAACCGGCGGTGGCGGGAGAGGGCGGCGGCCCGCGCCAGCTTCTCGGACGGGTCGTACGTGTCGGTGAACCCGTCCACGCCGATGACGTTCCAGCCGCCATCCAGGAGCCGGGAGCTGAGGTGCGACCCGATGAACCCGGCTGCGCCGGTGACGAGACAGGTGGACATGTTCCTCCTCTTGCTTGCCCGTTCGGAGCTCAGGAATCCGGGGCCGGCGTCGACGTCGCGTCGACGGGGTCCGTCAACGTGGGTTCGGGCGATGCGGCAGGCGTCGCGGTGGGCGCGGAGCCCGCGGTCGCCTCGCTGGTGGCCGTCGCCTCGACGGTCCCGGTTCCTTCCGCCGGCGAGGTGATGGCGGTGGACGTCGCCGATGGCTCGCGGGACGGCGTGGCGTCCGGCGCCGCGAGGGCTGCCGGAGTCGGATCGGGCGACGAACCGGCCGGGGACGGGCGGGGATGGGCGTCCGACGTCGGCGCGGCGGCCGACGTCGCGAGGTTCGTGACCTGCCGCCCGCCGGCGTCGGCCGGCGCCGCCACTTCCGACGTCCCGGGTGCGGCGAGCCCGGACGCCTGGCCGGGCGGCTCGTGTGCCGAACCGGTTCGCCCGCTGACGGTGGTCAGCATGACCGCCGGGGGAAATCGGGGGCGCGCGGGGACGGTCGTCACGAGGATCGCGACGACGAGGACGCCCAGCAGTCCTGTCGCACCGACGAGGGCGGCCGTTGCCGGGTTGATCCGCCCTTGCCCCACGCCGTACCTCCTGGTCCGGACGCTCGCGTCGGCGCGCGAGTCCGTGCCGGATGCCGGGAGGTTCAGGCCGGGAGATGAACGCCCGATGGAACGCCCGTGAGAGAACTCTCACGGGCGTCGTGGGGCCACGTGCAAGGCGTGTGCGGGCTCGGTCAGTCCCTCGGAGGCCGCCCGGGCGTCGGAGGCCGCCCGGGCGTCAGGAGGCGGGGCGGAGTCCGGCCGCGGCCTCCAGCTCCCCCGCCAGCTGCGGCGCGACCCTCCCGCGCACCCGCACGTCCGTGCCGCGGTACTCGATGTCGACCGTGCCGCGCTCGCGGACCCGCGCGATCAGCTCGCCGGCGGTGTACGGCAGCACCGCGTCGACGTCGACCCAGAGGTCGGCCAGGAGGGCGGAGAGCCGGGCCCGCAGCGTGTCGAGGCCGTACCCGGTGAGCGCGGAGACAAGCACGGCGTCGCCGATCATCGGGGCGGGGCTCGAGCCCTCGCGCGCGCCCGACTCCAGCAGATCGGCCTTGTTGTAGACCACGAGACGCGGCTTCGCGCCTGCGCCGAGCTCGTCCAGCACCTGCTGCACCGTCGCGAGGTGCTCGGCGAAGTGGGGATCGAAGGCGTCGACGACCTCGAGCAGAACGTCCGCCCGCGTCACCTCCTCGAGCGTGGCCCGGAATGCGTCGACGAGCTGGTGGGGCAGCTTGTGGATGAACCCGACCGTGTCCGTGACGATCGCGGACTGCCCATCCCCCAGCTTGACCGCGCGGCTGGTGGGGTCGAGCGTGGCGAAGAGTCGATCCTCGGCGCGCGCCGCCTCCGAGCCGTACAGCCCGTTCAGCAGCGTCGACTTCCCGGCGTTCGTGTAGCCGACGATCGCGACGGTCGGCACGAGCCGGCGGTCGCGTGAGCGCGACGCGACCTCGCGCTGGCGTCGCACGTCGTCGAGCCGCTCGCGCAGCCGCCGGATCCGCTCCCGGATCAGGCGGCGGTCGGTCTCGAGCTGGGACTCGCCCGGACCCCGCGTCCCGATGCCCCCGCCTGTGCGCGAGAGGTGCGTCCAGAGGCGCGTGAGCCGCGGAAGCTGGTATTCCAGCTGGGCGAGCTCGACCTGGAGCCGTCCTTCGTGCGTCTGCGCGTGCTGGGCGAAGATGTCAAGGATCAGGCCGCTCCGGTCGAGCACCTTGCAGCCGACGAGCGTCTCGAGCGCCCGCTGCTGGTTCGGCGTCAGCTCGTCGTCGGCGATCAGCAGCGTGAATCCCGTCTCGGACCGCGCCTGCACGAGCTCCTGCGCCTTGCCCTTGCCGAGATACCAGCTCGGGTCGGGCGTGCGACGGTTCTGCCACTCCGCCCCGACGACCTCGGCGCCTGCCGTGTCGGCCAGGGCCGCGAGCTCGTTCACCGATTCCTCCGCCGTCCAGCCGGGCTCATCACCCGTGTCGACGGCGACGAGGAACGCGCGCTCCCGGGACGGTTCGAGTTCGATCAGGCGGGCCATGCTCCTCCGTTCGGCGGTCTCCGCGCCACTCTACCGCACACGCGCCTGCAACCCAGATGCCGTCGCGCCCGCGTCCGTCGCAAGCGCGCGTGCCGGACGATGCCTGCGAGCACGTCAGCGACGCACCGGCCTGGCCGGTGCGAACGCACGCGTCCGACGCGACCGGCGTCCGGTCGCCGGCCGCGGGAGCACAGGAGGTGGCGATGGATCGGCCGAGCCGGGCGAACGGACCAGGGAACGACTCCGGGTCGAACCCGCCGCTGGAGCCGCCCGACGTCGAGGGTGCCGACAAGCTGCTCGAGCTCGAGGGCGAGCGTCCGGTCGACGAGCAGGTGGCATGGATCGACCACACGGACACCGACGACCTCGGCCGGATCACCGACACGGCGATCCTGGAGGGCGACCTGACGGCCCGCGTCGGCGACCAGCCAGACGAGCCGCAGGTCGAGAACCTCGAGCTGCTGGTCGAGCGGGAGCTGCGCGCCGGTGAGACGGCCAACCCCGACGAGGCCGCCGAGGAAGGGATGACGTGGGTGCCGCCGAGCGACCCGCCGGTCGTGCCCGACGACGTGCCCGGCGGGGCATCCGTCGCGGCCGGTTTCGGGACGACAGCCGAGGACGAGCCGTTCGACGCCGACCACCACCAGGAATCGCTGCCGGACGAGGAGGAGATGGTGGCGCGGGTGCGGGAAGCGCTTCGGGCAGACGCGTCCACGAGCCGCTACGCCGATGACATCGCGATCGCGACGCGCGGCGGCACCGTCGCCCTGCGCGGGGTCGTCGACGACATCTCCGACACGGACGACCTGCTGGCGGTGGCACAGATGGTGAACGGCGTCGATGAGGTCATCGACGAGCTCGATGTGCGCGGCGTCTGAGCCTGAGAGGCTGATCCGAGAGCTCCGGACCGTGAGGAGCGGCCGCCCGGCCCGCAGCCGCACGCACGGTCTTCCGGCGCCTTCCCGGCGCCGCGTCGACGTCGACTGGCTTGCGGGGAGCCGCTGACGCCACCCGCCTTCCTGCCCGATTCCCGGCTTCTCGACGCATTCCCGTGGTTTCCTGCCGGATTCCCGCGGGGTGTCGGGTA
>JAJYGH010000074.1:33879-47430 GCA_021785175.1 Chloroflexota bacterium
CCTGCGTGGCGTCGCGGACGCTGCCCGGTTTCCTGCCGGATTCCCGCGGGGTGTCGGGTAACCTGCGTGGCGTCGCGGACGCTGCCCGGTTTCCTGCCGGATTCCCGCGGGGTGTCGGGTATGCAGCTTCGTGGCCGGTGCGGGACGGCCGACGGGCCGGGCAACGGGCTCGGCGCGGCCTCCACACGCACGATTCGAGCGTGGAACGCGGTCCGGACCGAGAGGCGGTGTGCGATTCGGTGGCAGGAACGCTCCGGTAACGTGCATAGTCGACGCCCCAGGCAAGTGTGGCAGTCCGGCTCCTGACGGCGCCCGGCCCCTGAACCCTGGATCGCGCCGCTGAACCTTGGATCGCGCCGCTGGCCGGCACCGCTGGCCGCGCCCGGATCCGATGGCCGGCTCCTGACGGCGCCCGGCCCCTGAACCCTGGATCGCGCCGCTGAACCTTGGATCGCGCCGCTGGCCGGCACCGCTGGCCGCGCCCGGATCCGATGGGCCGGCTACCGGGTGGCCGGCACCGCCGATTCGAGGAAGGCCCGAACGAGGGGGAGCGCCGCCGGGTACGGGTCGTACGTGGCATCGAGCCAGGTGATGCCAGGCTCGGCGCGGAACCAGGTCCGCTGCCTGCGCGCATACGCCCGGGTCCGGACGATCGTCTCTGCCAGCGCCTCCGCCGTGCTCCGCCGGCCCCGCGCAACGTCGATCGCTTCGCGGTACCCGATCGCGCTCAGCGACGGGAGCGACGGATCGAACCGATCCGCCAGCCGCGCGGCCTCGCGGACGAGCCCGCCGGCGTACTGCCCGGCCGCGCGGTGCGCGATCCAGGTCCGGTGGGTCGCGTGCTCGACGGACAGCCCGAGCCAGAGCACGGGCGCCGGGTAGCCCAGCGGCTCGGGTGGTACGCGGTCCCCCTCGGCGGCGACCCGCTCGAGCGCCCGGACGACCCGCCGAGGGTTCGAAAGATCCGTCCGCGCCGCGACGGTGGGCGCGCCTGACTGCAGGCGGCCGGCGAGCGCAGCGAGCCCGAGCGCGACGAGGTCGGCCTCCAGGCGCGCGCGCAGCTCCGGGTCGTGGGGCGCGTCCGCGAGCGGGACGCCGCGAGCCACGGCTCGCAGGTACAGTCCCGTGCCCCCGACGAGCAGCGCGATGCGCCGGCGCCGCGCGATCGTGGCGAGCGCGTCGAGCACGTGGCGCTGGTAGAGCGAGACGCTGAACGCCTCGTCCGGGTCGACCAGGTCGATCCCGTGATGCCGCACGAGCGCACGTTCGGACGGCGACACCTTCGCGGTCCCGATGTCCATCCCGCGGTACACCTGCCGCGAATCGGCCGAGACGATCTCGATGTCGCCGATGGCCCGGGCAAGGCGCAGCGAGAGGCGCGTCTTGCCGGTCGCGGTCGCGCCGGCGATGACGACGAGCGGCGGCAGCGGGACGCCGGTCTCGTCCATCGTCCGCCCCGCCATCGTCAGGATCCGCCAGCAGGGTCGACGCGAACGCCGGCGAGCGAGAACGGGCCGGCGTGGACGACCCGGACCCGCACGAGACGCCCCACCAGGTCCGCCGATCCCACGAGGTGGACCAGCCGGTTCTCGCGGTTGCGGCCGCCGAGCCGCACCTCGCCGGGCCCGGGCTCCGGGAGCGGCTCGGCCGGTGGCGTGTGATGGTCGTCGCCGTGCTCGTGGGCGCGCGGCCGTTCCGCGGCGTCCACGAGCACCTCGGTCTCGCGGCCGACCCACGCGCGGTTGCGGCCCCACCCGATCCGCTCCTGCAGCGCGAGGAGCTCGTTGAGGCGGCGTCGCTTGTCGCCGGGCGGCACGTCGTCCGGAAGCCGCGCGGCGGGCGTGCCGGGCCGCGGCGAGAACGCCGCCGCGAACACGCTGTCGAAGTTGACCCGCTCGAGCAACTCGAGCGTCTCCACGAACTGCGCCTCGGTCTCGCCGCAGAAGCCAACGATGACGTCGGTCGAGAGCGCGATCCCGGGGACGGCGGCCCGCAGGCGATCCACGAGGTCGAGGTACGACGCGACCGTGTACTGCCGCCCCATCCGGCGAAGGACGGCGTCCGACCCCGACTGGACCGGGAGGTGGAGGTGCTCGCACACCGATGAACACTCGGCCATCGCGGAGATGAGCCGCTCCCCGAGGTCCCACGGGTGTGACGTGATGAACCGCAGCCGGGGAATGGCCGGGGCGCCGTCCGCGGCCCGGATCCCGTCGATCGCGCGGAGGAGCTCGGCGATGTCGGGCCGCCCATCGAGGTCGATCTGGCGACCGATCTCTCGCGCGCGCCGGACGTGCGCGAACCGCGGCTCGGGCGAGAGGTCATGCCCGTACGAGTTGACGTTCTGGCCGAGCAGCGTCACCTCGCGGTACCCCGCCGCGGCGAGACGCCGCGCCTCCTCGACCACATCGTCGAACCGCCGGCTCCGCTCGGGGCCGCGGCTGAACGGCACGATGCAGTAGGTGCACGTCTTGTCGCAGCCGTAGATGATCGGCAGCCATGCCTGGACCGCGCTCCGGCGGGCCACGCGGCCTTCCTCGACCGCCCCGGCCCGAACGGCCGGCAGGGCGTCGGCGACGGGCGCGCTGCCGACAGGCAAAGCCGCGACCCGTGCGTCGGCGACGGGCGCGCTGCCGACAGGCAAAGCCGCGACCCGTGCGTCGGCGACGGGCGCGCTGCCGACAGGCAAAGCCGCGACCCGTGCGTCGGCGTGGGGGGGCACGGCCGCAGGACCGGCGGACCGTGGCGGCTCGGCGCGCTGGGCGGCGCCGGACGGTCCGGCCGTCGCGGCGATCCGGGGGAGCGCGGCATCGGGGTCGAGCCCGCCCGCGAACAGTCCCGGGGCCGTCGGGGTGGCCAGACCGAGGCGCGCGACGAGCTCGGGTTCCTCGTCGGGGCGCAGGAACAGGTCGACCGCCGGGTACCGTCGGGCGAGGCGGCCGCGGTTCTCGACCCGCACGCCGCAGCCCGTCAGAACGACGCGGAGCGCCGGATTGGCCGCCTTCAGGCGCGCCAGGTGTCCCTGCCGGCCGATGATCTTCGCCTCGGCCGTCTCGCGGATCGCGCAGCTGTTGATCACGATGAGGTCCGCCCGTTCCATCGACGGGGCCTCCGCACAGCCGGCCGCGAGCAGCGCGCCCGCCATCTCCTCGGAATCGGATTGGTTCATCTGGCACCCCAGCGTCCAGACGTGGAACGCCGGCATCGTGAGGTCGTCGGTCACGAACTCGCCGAGCGAAGCGGGGGCCGGCTCGGGCCGGCGCGCAGCGGGCGGCACGCGCGGGAGGGCGTCGAGGACGGGCAGCTGTCGGGTCGCCATGGCAAGCTCAGTCTAGCGAGGCGGGCGGAGGCCACCCTGCGGCGGATCCCCGCACGTCGAGCACCGGCCGGGACCCGAGTGCGACGAGCAGCGCGTCGCCCGCCACGTCGGGCACGTGGCAGACGGCCTGCGACTGCTCGTAGGTCCACGTGTCGCCGTGGAAATCGCTCCCGCCCGTCGCGAGCAGGCCGCGGTCATGCGCGAAGCGTGCCATCCTCGCGCGCAGGGCCTCGTCGAACGACACGTACCACGCCTCGAGGCCGCCCAGTCCCCAGGCGCGCAGCCGCTCGACGATCTCGGGCCGTTCGAGCGCCTCCGGAAAGTGCGCCAGCGATGGGATCCCGCCGGCGGCGCGGATCGCGTCGATCGCCTGGCGCGGGTCGAGGCCTTCGCGAGGCACGTACGCAGGCGCGCCGGGGCCGAGCAACCGGGTCATCGCCTCGTCGACGCTCTTCGCGTGGCCCGCCGACACCAGCGCGCGCGCGATGTGCGGCCGTCCCGGCGAGCGCACGCCCGGCCCCATCGCCTCCGGCAGCTGTTCGTCGATGCCCATGCCGAGGTCCCGGAGCCGTTCGACGATCTGTTCCGCCCGGGCCGCGCGCCGTCGCCGCTGCGACTCGAGCGCGGCCTCGAACGCCGCGTCCGCCGGGTCCATCCCGTACCCCAGGATGTGGAGCTCACCCTCGCGCAGGCCCGGCACGTCGCGCGCAACGCTGTTGATCTCGACGCCGGGGATGAGCACCGGCCACGGCGCGGCATCCGCCCAGTGCGTCGGGACCCCGCGCCAGGCCGTGCTCACCCCGCCGGTGGCGGCGAGCTCCCGGTAACCGTCGAGCGTGTCGTGGTCGGTGATGGCCGCCACCGCGATCCCCCACTCGCGCATGGCGGCGAGCAGCGCGGACGGCTCCAACACCCCGTCGGACCGCGCGGTGTGGCAGTGCAGATCGACGCGGCTGCGCCTCGGCGTCGTCACGCTCGCGGTGAGCCGGCGCGCGGGCGTGCGACCCCCGCCGCTCGGGTCACGAGTCGAACATCCGGCTGAGACGCTCGACGTGGAGCGCGCGTCCCGAGGCGACCTCGACGTCGATCTGGACGGCGTTGAGCACGACGGGCCCGCTGCCGACCTCGAACCGCGTCGGGAGGCCGTTCAGGAAGCGCGGCAGGACGGTCCGCGGCTCGAACCCGATGACGCTGTAGATGGGGCCGGTCATGCCGATGTCGGTCAGGTAGGCCGTGCCGCGGGGCAGGATCCGCTCGTCGCCGGTGACGACGTGCGTGTGGGTGCCGCACACGGCACTCACGAGCCCGTCCAGGTAGACACCGAACGCGTTCTTCTCGCTCGTGAGCTCGCAGTGGAAGTCGACGAGTCGGACCTTCGGCAGCTCGTCCGCCCCGTCCTCGAGCAGCGCGTGGACCGCCGTGAACGGGTTCTCGATCGGCTGCATGTACGTGCGGCCCTGCGCGTTGATCACCGCGACCTCGCTGCCGTCGATCGCGTGATAGACGCCCCAGCCCCGCCCCGGCACGCCGTCCTGCCCGTAGTTGACCGGCCGCAGGATGCGGTCCTCACGCTCGAGCTCGGCGTAGATCTCGCGCTTGTCCCAGATGTGGTTGCCGCTCGTGATGACGTCGACGCCGGCGCGGAACAGCCCCTGCGCTGTCGCGGCCGTCAGGCCCATCCCGCCGGCGACGTTCTCGCCATTCGCCGTCACGAAGTCGATCGCGCGTTCCTCGCGAAGCGCGGGGAGCTCCCGCTCGACGGTCTCGCGCCCGGGCCGCCCGATGACGTCCCCGATCATCAGGACCCGCAGGGTGCCGTTGCCGGGCCGGTGCGGTGCCGGGGCCAGGCGGTCGGCCGCCTGCACCTCGCGAACCTCGTGTCGCACGCTACTTCGCGTACTCGACGGCGCGGGTCTCGCGGATCACCGTCACCTTGATCTGGCCCGGGTAGGTCAGCGACTCCTCGATCTTGCGGACGATGTCGCGTGCAAGCCGCATCGACGCGAGGTCGTCGATCTCCTCCGGCCGGACGAGGATGCGGACCTCGCGCCCGGCCTGGACGGCGAACGAGCGTTCGACACCCGGGAAGCTGTCGGCGATCGCCTGCAGGTCCTCGAGGCGCTTGACGTACGCATCCATCGACTCCCCGCGCGCGCCGGGCCGGCTGGCGCTGATCGCGTCGGCGATCTGGACGATCGGCGCCTCGATGCAGGCGTACTCGACCTCCTGGTGGTGCGCTGCGATCGCGTTGATGACGCGCGGCGACAGCCCGTTCCGCTGGGCGATCTGGCCGCCGATCTGCGCGTGCGGGCCCTCGACCTCGTGGTCGACCCCCTTGCCGATGTCGTGCAGGAGGCCACCCATCTTGGCGATCTGGATATCGGCGCCGACCTCGGCCGCGATGATCGCGGCCAGCCGGCTCGTCTCGACCGCGTGCTTGAGCACGTTCTGGCCGTAGCTCGTGCGGTACTTCAGGCGCCCGAGGAGCTTGATGAGCTCGGGCGGCAGCCCGGGGACACCTGCGTCGTAGGCCGCCTGCTCCCCTGCCTGCTTCATGGCGAGGTCGACCTCGGCGCGGGCCTTCGCCACGACCTCCTCGATCCGGCCGGGGTGGATGCGTCCGTCCTGGATGAGCTTCGTCAGCGCAAGGCGCGCCACTTCCCGCCGGACGGGATCGAAGCCGCTGATCAGCACCGACTCCGGGGTGTCGTCGATGATGAGATCGATCCCGGTCGCCTGCTCGAGCGCTCGGATGTTGCGCCCCTCGCGGCCGATGATGCGGCCCTTCATCTCGTCGGACGGCAGCGGGACGACCGACACCGTCATCTCCGCGGTGTGGTCGGCCATGATCCGCTGGATCGCGGTCACGACGATGTCGCGAGCGCGATCCTCGGCCTCCTCGCGGGCCTGGCGCTCGATGGCGCGGGCGATCCGCACGGCGTCCTTGTCGGCCTCCTCGCGGACCTCCTCGAGGAGCTGCGCCTTCGCCTGGTCCGCGGTCATGCTGCTGACGCGTTCGAGCGCCGCGACCTGTTCCTGGCGAGCGCGGCCAAGCGCGTCGCGCTGCTCCTGCAGCTCGCGCTCGCGGTCGAGCAGCTTGCGGTCGCGCTGCTCGAGCATGTCGGTGCGCTGGTCGAGCTGCTCGTCGCGCTGGAGCAGCCGGCGCTCGAGCGAGGCGAGTTCGGCTCGCTTCGCGCGCTCCTCCTCCGCCACCTCGCGCTGCATCCGCACCTGCTCCTCCTTGGCCTGGAGGATCAGGTCCTTCTGCTGTGCACGGGCTTCCGCGACGATCCGCCCGGCCTTCTCCTGTGCGGCACGCACGGCCTGGGCTGCCCAGAGTCCTCGCGCGAGGAATCCGAGGGCGGCCCCACCGGCAATGAGGACGATGGCCCCCACCGCCAGGAGGATGGCGTTATCGGGCATGTATGCCTCCATCCGGCGCCTCGCCGGAAGGTGGAGTTGTATGAGTCGAAGGCCGATCGTCCCCACCAGGGCGGCCGGCGGCCGAGCGATGATGCGCGGCGTTCGTGACCGCGGGCCGAGCATCCCGGCCGTTGCGTCACGCGCGCCTGCGTAGTGAATCCGAAACGAAGCCTAAACGCGCGGGAGAAGGCGCGTCAAACGGTGGCGTCGCAGATGTCAATCGGGGGCGTCCGCACCCTGGTCCGCACCCTCGTCGGCACCCTGGTCGGCGCCCTGGTCGGTCCCCGCCGCGACGTCCGTCGCACCCTCGGTAGCCGTCATCCAGCGGCGCACCGCCGCCCGGCACGTCTCCGGGTCGAACCCGTTCCGCGCGAGGAGCGCGTATGCGCGGTCACGTCGCCGCCGCGCGTCCGGCTCGCGCAGGAGGGTCCGCGTCCGGCGCGCCAGGACGCGCTCCGCGGCTCCGGCCTCGGCGACCATCCCGTCGCGCCGCCCGGCTTCCTCCGCCTCCGCCGGGCCGCGTCGTTCGAGCGCGGCCGCGATGACGTCGGGCGCGACGCCGCGGAGCAGGAGCTCGCGGCGGAGCGCGGTCGCCCCGCGTGGCCGTGTCCGGTCGCGGCTCTCCACCCACGCGCGCGCGAACGCCTCGTCGTCGAGGTACCCGACCTCGACGAGCCGCGACAGGACCTGCTCGACGAGCGCCTCCGGGTACCCCGCGCGAGCGAGTCGGCGCCGGGTCTCCACGATGCTCCGGGGCCTCGCCTCGAGGAACCGCGCGGCGGCCTCCATGACGGGCCCGGCCTCGGTGAGCGAGGCGCGTGCCTGGCGCGTCCGCGCAAGCGTCTCGGGCGTGCTCCGGGGGCGCGTCACGGCTGGGCGATGCGAAGGGCGCCGTCGCGACCGGGCATCATCCCGGCCCTCACTCCGCCTCGGCGATGCCCTCGACCGGCACGTCGATGTTCGCGACCTTCGCCCGGATCTCGGTCTCGAGCTGCTGCGCGACGTCCGGGTTCTGGCGCAGGAACTCCTTGGCCGCCTCGCGGCCCTGGCCGAGCCGCGTGTCGGCGTACTGGAACCACGCGCCGGTCTTGCCGACGATCCCGCTCGCCACTCCCACGTCGAGCAGCCCGCCCTCGCGCGACACGCCGGTCCCGTACATGACGTCGAACTCGGCGACGCGGAACGGTGGGGCGACCTTGTTCTTGACCACCTTCACGCGAACCCGGCTGCCGATCGCGTCCGTGCCCTGCTTGATGGTCTCGATCCGGCGCATGTCCAGCCGGACGCTCGCGTAGAACTTCAGCGCACGGCCGCCCGGGGTCGTCTCGGGATTTCCGAACATCACGCCGATCTTCTCGCGGAGCTGGTTCGTGAAGACCAGCGCCGTGTTCGACCGGCTCACGGCGCCCGTCAGCTTGCGCAGGGCCTGACTCATGAGGCGGGCCTGGATGCCCACGAACGAGTCGCCCATCTCGCCCTCGATCTCGGCACGCGGCACGAGCGCGGCGACCGAGTCGACGACGACGCAGTCCACGCCACCGGAGCGGATGAGCGTCTCGGTGATCTCGAGCGCCTGCTCGCCCGTGTCCGGCTGGCTCACGAGCAGATCGTCGACGTTCACGCCGCACGCCTTCGCGTACCCCGGGTCGAGCGCGTGCTCCACGTCGATGAAGGCAACGACCCCGCCGCGCCGCTGCGCCTCCGCCAGGACGTGCTGGCAGAGCGTGGTCTTGCCCGACGACTCGGGCCCGAAGATCTCGGTGACCCGGCCGCGCGGGATGCCGCCCACGCCAAGCGCCAGATCAAGCGCGATCGAGCCGGTGGGAATGGCGTCGACCTGCTGCCGCTCGCGCGAGCCGAGCCGCATGATCGAGCCCCGCCCGAACTGCTTCTCGATCGCGAGGATCGCCGCGTCGACCGCGCGCGTGCGCTCGCCGTTGGCCCTCTCCGCGCCGGCCGCCTCGCCGTTGCGCGTCCCGCCGGCCGCCTGACCGGACCCCGTCATGGCCATGCTCCTGCTCTCCTGTACGGGGCCGAGGATGGCGGTCGCGTCAGCCTTCGTCCGCCTCCTCCTCGACCCGCGGCTTCCGGCGAGGCTTGATCACCTCCACGTTCTGCGGCGGGGCCTCGAGGAGCGGCTGAATGCGGACCTTCGATGCCGTGTCCTTCGGCTTCTTCTTGACTTCGCGGTGCGGGCGATTCTTGGTTCCCATGCCTCCGCCTCCGCGGCGCACCGCCAGCGTAGACGGCGCACCTCGACTGTGACTTCACCGCAGCTTCGTGCCAGCTTGCCTGTCACGTTCGACGACCGTCTCTGGCCCGTCCGGGACACGGCGCGCGGCCTCGCGCCTGAATTCGGAAAACGTTCCACGCTCGATGGAGAGCCGGACCCGTGCCATGAAGTCTATGGTGAAGGTGAGGTTGTGACAAGTTGCGAGCCGGTACGCGAGGAGTTCCTCGGCGCGGAACAGGTGTGCCAGGTAGGCCCTCGAGAACGTGCGGCAGAGGCGGCACGGGCAGCCCTCGAGGACGGGCCGGGGATCGTCCAGGAACCGTGCGTTCCGCATGTTCAGGCGGCCGCCCGGAACCCACAGCGTGCCGTTCCGCGCGACCCGCGCGGGCAGGACGGAGTCGAACAGGTCGATCCCGGCATCGACCGCATCGAGCATGTCGAGCGGCGAGCCGAGCCCCATCAGGTACCGCGGTCGCGGGTCGCCGGCGAGGAGCGGCACCGCGACGTCGAGCGCCGCCCGGCGCTGCGCGGGCGTCTCGTCACCCGCCAGCCCGCCGATGCACAGCCCGTCGAACGGCAGCCCGGCGATCTGCCTCGTGGATTCCGCGCGGAGGTCGGGCTCGATCCCGCCCTGCACGATCCCGAACAGCGCCTGGTCCGGTCGCCGATGCGCCTCGAGCGACCGCACCGCCCACGCGTGCGTGCGGCGCATCGCATCCTCGACCTCCGCGGCCGAGGATGCGTGGGGCGGCACGGGGTGGTCGAGCGCGAGGGCGACGTCCGATCCCAGCGCCTCCTGCACGGCGATCGCGTGCTCGGGCGTGAAGCGGTGGGTCGACCCGTCGAGGTGCGACCGGAACGTGACACCGTCGTCGTCGATCCGGCGAAGGTCCGCGAGGCTCACGACCTGGAAGCCGCCGCTGTCGGTGAGGATCGGGCGGTCCCAGCCCATGAAGCGGTGCAGGCCGCCGAGGCTGGCGATGCGCTGGTGCCCGGGGCGGAGATAGAGGTGGTACGTGTTGGACAGGATCATCGTCGCGCCGACCTCGCGGAGGTCGTCGGGGTCGAGCGCCTTCACGGTCGCGTTGGTGCCGACGGGCATGAACGCCGGCGTCTCGACGACACCGTGGGGCAGCGTGAGGTGGCCGCGGCGCGCTCGCGTCGGCCCGTCCTGGGGCGAGGTCGCGTGCACCTCGTACCGGAGGGGCCGCCCGGGCGGCGCCCACGTCGAGGCGACCGCGAGCGCAGCCGCCGTGATCGTCGTGTCACGGGGCGAGATCGCCGTCGCTTCGCGCACCACGTGGTCCGCGCTCACCCCGTGATCTCGGCGCGCTCGAGGGCGATGGCCGAAATGACGGCCGACGCGACCAGGTAGGCCAGCACGAGCACGAGCGCCGTCGTCTGGTCGATCGTCGAGCGCGCGAGCTGTGCTGCGCCGCCACCCACGTCGACCCCGCCGCCGATCGAGCCCGGCTCGCGGAGCAGCGAGTTGACGACGCTGAACGGCAGGTAGCGCACCCACTCGGGCCAGAACCCGGCCGCGAACGACTCGACGAAGTAGATCCCGATCCCGACGCCGAGCCCGGCGATCTGGCTGCGCGCAAGCGTCGCGATCGCGAACCCGATGGCCGCCTGCTCGCACAGCGCAAGCCACGTGCGGACCGCGAGCGACGGCAGCGACGCGACCGCGCCCGGGTCGCCCGCCCCGGCGACCCCGATCCCGGAGATCGACGCGGCGACCACCACGGCGCCGAGACCCACGATCGCGCCGACAAGGACGGCCGGGACCAGCAGCACCAGCACCGCGACGAGCTTGGCCAGGATGTACCGCGTCCGGCTCTCGCCGCGCGACACCGCAACCTTGATCATGCCCCAGCCCCAGTCGGATCCCGCCGCGGATGCGCCGAACACGATCGCGAACAGGCCGCCGATGCTCCCGATGAAGCCCGCGACCGACGCGTACGCGCCGGGGAACGAGAGCAGCGACCGGATCGCCGCCGTGGTCTCCCGACCGCCCCCCTGCCCGGCCGGAGCCTTCACGATCGCGTTGTAGCTCGCCCCGACGGCGACGAACAGCAGCACGAGGATGCCGAGGAAGATCCCGAGCGTGATCCATGTCCCGGGCCGCTTCACCAATTTGAGCAGTTCCCCGCCGAGCAGCCGCATCACGTGCTCCCCGTGAGTGAGAGGAACAGCGACTCGAGATCGCTGCCGGACTCGAGGGCGGTGGCGTAGATCCCGCTGGCGGCCAGCGCCCGATTGACGTCGCCAGACCTGGACGGGGCCACGCGGACGGTGATCCAGCCGTCGTCCGTCTGCGCGGCCCCTTCCCAGACGGCGTCCCGCCCGGCGAATCGTTCCAGCGCCTCGCGGGCCGCACCCGTCGCCTCCGGCGGCACCCGCACGCGCACGTGCCCGGTCTCGCCCAGCATCCGATCCAGCGGCCCCTCCCGCACGAGGCGACCGCGATCGATGATCCCGACGACGTCGGCAAGCTGCTGGATCTCGGGCAGGATGTGGCTCGAGACGAACACCGTCTTGCCCTGCGCGGCGAGGTACCGCAGGGTCTCGCGCATCGCAACGATGCCGGCGGGATCCAGGCCGTTCGCGGGCTCGTCGAGGACGAGCAGCCGAGGGTCGGACAGGAGCGCGGCTGCGATCCCGAGTCGCTGCCGCATGCCCATCGAGTACCCGCCGACACGGTCGCCGGCACGGTCACTCAACCCGACGAGTTCGAGCACCTCTTCGACGCGACGACGGGGCGTCGCCGCTCCGGCCGAGCCGATCACCCGCAGGTTGTCGCGCCCGGAGAGGTAGGGGTAGAACGCAGGCGACTCGACGAGCGACCCGACCTGCTCGAGGCGGTGGCGCTCGCGCGCGGTGAACGGACGTCCGAACAGCTCCATCGTGCCCCCGTCGGGGCGGATGAGGCCGAGCAGGCAGCGGATCGTCGTCGTCTTGCCCGCGCCGTTCGGCCCCAGGAACCCGTACACGATCCCCTGCGGGACGGACAGGTCGAGCCCGACGAGCGCCGGTGTCGATCCGTACGCCTTCCGGAGGCCACGGGTGGCGAAGGCCAGCGGGGCGCCAGTGTGCGAACCGCCGGCCGCGCCGGCGACCACGGACGGGCTGTGCGGAACCGACCCGGCGCCGCCGCCCGTCGGCGACCCGCTGGCGAGCGTCATTGCGCCTCCTCGGGCCGTGCGCCTTCGCTCGTCAGCCCATCCCAGAGCCCGACGTCTGCGCGCTCCGCCCGGCGCGGCTGCGGCACCTCGTACCCGAGCACGCGCAGGTGCTCACGGGCCCGCTCCGTCGCCACGCGGCCCTGCGGCGTCCGGTCGAGGAAGCCCAGCTGGAGCAGGTACGGTTCGTACACGTCCTCGACCGTCTCGACCTCTTCGCCGATGACGGCCGCGAGCGCGGCCCCGCCGACGGGTCCCGAGGAGAACTTCTGGACGATCGCGAGCAGGAGCCGACGGTCGGTCGCGTCGAGACCCTCCCCGTCGATCTCCATGTCCCGCATCGCCGCCTCCGCGCTGTGGGCCGTGATGCGATCCTCGCCGCGGACCTCCACGTGGTCGCGCACCCGGCGCAGGAGTCGGTTCACGATGCGCGGCGTGCCACGGCCGCGCCGCGCAAGCACGTCCACGGCGTCGTCGTCGATCCGGACGTTCAGGATCGCGGCCGATCGCCGCACGATCGCGGCCAGGTCGGACGCGTCGTAGTAGTCGAGCCGGTAGATCGCGCCGAACCGGTCGCGGAGCGGGCCCCCCACGCGCCCGGCGCGGGTGGTGGCGCCCACGACCGTGAACGGCTTCAGGGACAGGCGGAGGCTCCGCGCGCTCGGCCCGCGGCCGATCATGACGTCGATGACGAAGTCCTCCATCGCCGGGTAGAGGATCTCCTCGACCGCGTGGTTCAGGCGGTGGATCTCGTCGATGAAGAGGACGTCGCGCTCCTCGAGGTTCGTGAGGATCGCGGCGAGGTCCCCGGCGCGCTCGACTGCCGGGCCGCTCGTCGTGTGGATGTTGACGCCGAGCTCTCGCGCGATGATGTTCGCGAGCGTGGTCTTGCCGAGCCCGGGCGGGCCGTACAGCAGGACGTGGTCGGCGGCCTCTCCCCGGCGCCGCGCGGCCTCGAGCAGCGTCCCGAGGTTGCGCTTGACCTGCTCCTGGCCGACGTATTCCTCGAGGTGGCGCGGGCGCAGGCTCGTCTCGACGACGGCCTCTTCGACGGCGAGGGCGGCGGGCCCGATGACCCGGGGGGGCTCCATCGCGGCCGAGTCTAGCAGGTGGCCACGCCGTCGGCGCGATGGAGTAGCACGGATGTTCTAGTCGATGGGGTCGGCGGGATCGTATGAGCCTGCACAGTCGGCCCGCAGGCGGCCGGGCTTGCGTGCAAGCGACTGCTCGTCATGATGAGCAACGACACGGCCGTTGCGATCCTCAGGCCGCGACGATGCGAGTGGAGAGCAGATGAACGAATCCCTGGACCAGGACGCGCTCCGGCAGGAGCTGGCCGACGAGGCACAGCGCATCGCGATCGATGCCGAGTACATCGGTCGCCAGCATCTGAT
>JAJYGH010000044.1 GCA_021785175.1 Chloroflexota bacterium
CGACCCAATACCTCGATGCCCTGGGGCGCGAGCTGCAGCGCTCGATCCGGGCCAACGTGGCGACGACGATGCTCCTTCAGCCCTCGGCCGACGACGCCCGGCTGCTGCGCGACACGTTCGCGCCCCTTACCGAACGGGATCTCGTCAACCTGCCGCGCTTCGCGATGGCGGTCCGGACCGAGCTCGACGGTGACGCCCGAATCCTGACCGCCAACGTCCTGCCCGAGCCGCCCGACCTCGGCTCTGCCGCCCTGGTGCGCCGGCTGTCCGATCGACGCGACGAGCGTGGGAGGTCCCAATGATCGGTGTCGTCCAACTGTCGCGACTGAGACCGGGGTCGGGGCCGCGACCGAGACCGCCCTACACGACAGTTGGGTGACGATGAGCGCGACAGGAATCCGTGCTCAGCGCGGCGACAGGCCGATGCGCTCGACATCGAGGCGAGTCGCCCTGGTGAGCGGTTTCCTGCGACCCGACGCACTGGCGGTCATCCGCGTGCGCGATCGCCTCATCGCGCTCTTCATCGAGCGCGATCTCGGGTCCGAGCGCGGCGAAGCGCTGGGCGAGAAGATCCGCCGCTACCGGCTGGTCTTCGCCCGCGACCCCGAGCTGCCCGTGAACGTGGGGTTCGTGGTCGAGTCGGAGCGCCGGGTGCGCACCGTCCACGCCCAGGCCGAGGGCCAACGCGTGGTGGCCAGCGCCGTGACCGTGCTAACCGCGATCGACGAGCAGCTCCGCCGCGACCCGCTCGGCGGACTCTGGTCGGATGGCAATCGCGGGCGACTGACCCGCGACCTGCCGGCGCTTGCCGCCGTGGCGTCCGGGCCGATCCTCACCCCGGGTTGCCTTGCCGACGGCGACACGCTGGCCGCCCTCGACGATCGCGGTGCGACCCTGCTGCCGGCGCTCAAGCCGTTCCTGCGCACATAGGCGGGCCGCCACGACCTCGCGCGCTCGTTCGACCAGCTTCGGCTCGAGTAGAGAGCTCGGCAGGGACTTGTCAGGGCGCGAGAATGTGGTCCGCCGCAGCCTGTTTGGGCAGGAGTTCCATGTGAATGCCTCGTCCGGTGCTTCTCCTCGTTCCTGGCAACAACGCGCTCGCCCCCTGTGCGCCCTCCTCGCTCATGTCGCCGATCGTGGCCCCGGGCGCGGCTCGCGTCATTCGTCTCGGGCGCGAAACCAAGCGGCTCCCGGAAGGGGCGCCGCTTGGTCCTTTGGGAAAGGCGAACCTCAGATCTCCGATCGGCCGGACGCCCTGGTGCAGCGCTCGTAGACCCAGTCGTAGCTTCGCTCGAGGACGTTTCGCCGGCGGCGTCGGTCGACCTCCGTGTCTCCGTCCTCCGGACTGTGCCATGCCGTAACGGCCAGGACCGCGACCCATAGCAGGAAGGCACCGATGCTGATGCGTTCGCCGATGCCGAGCACGAGCGACGGCCCCGCAGGGGCACTCATGAACGCAGCCAGACCAGTGACGGTCGTCGTGACGAGGGTGGCCACCGAATAGACGCGCAGCCGACCGCCGAACGCCGCGGCGCCGAACCCGATCGCCGCCAGCATGAGCACGAGCTGCAGGTTGGTGGCCACGATGTGCATCGGGACCGAGGCGTCGCTGCCAAGCGTCAAGGGGAAGGGCAGGGCGATCACGTTCGAGATCCCGTATGCGACGAGGGCGGCTCCGGTCCGTCGCAGGAAGCGATTCTCATGCGCCGAGGCCGTGTAGCCACCGCCGACCAGCACGAGGAGGGCCGGCCGCCCCGGCGAGCCGACCGCGAAGAGGTCGCTGACCATCTGGGTGGTGCGGCTGTAGCCGGCCCACTGCGCCGCGGCGATGCCGTCGGTGGCGACGATGTAGAGCAGCGACGAGAGGACGCCGCACGCGAGAAGTGCCTTCCGGATCGTCTCTCGCCTGTCGCCGGCTGCCGTGTCGCGGAGCAGCCGCTCCGGAGCCCGACCGATTGTCGCAGTCATGGCTGACCTCCTGTATCCATGCCGAGCGGTCGCCTCGATCGCCCGTCTTCGGCAAGCGCTCCTGGTTGTCCTGAGATCCGAGCGGATGTCGGCCCGGCTCAGCGGGCCGTCTCGAGGACCCGGGACATGGCCACGAGGATCGCGACGTCGATGGCGATGCCGATGAGGTAGAGCGGGTGGAAGTAGAGCGCGAGCGCGAGGAGCCCGACCGCGGCGCCCGTGACCGAGAGCGGTTGCCACCAGCCGTGCAACCCGGCGATTCCGAACCAGCCCAGGCCGGCCGCCACGAGCAGCGCTCCGGCGGCGAGCCACGCGATGCCGCCGACGACCGCGGCACCTGATCCGAGACCCATCCCATCGATGAGCCAGGAGCGCCCGAATGGTCCCGGCCACCAGGCGAGCCAGCCCGGAGCGGCCATCGCCGGCGCACCGGGATTGCCCGCGGTCCCCGCGCCGATCGCGGTCGTGATCAGGCCATGGACGATGAGGACGCCACCGATGAGTGCCTGCGGCATGTCACACCTCCGGTTGTGCTGAGGGGTCCGGCAGCGCGGTGACCGAGACGAGCTCGAGACCGAGGTCCCGGATCCGGGCGAGAACTCCATGGAGGGCGGCCTGGTCCGCCACGCGGCCGCTGAGTTCGGCCACACCGTCGGACGCCTCGGTGATGGATAGGCCCTCGAACCAGACGGTCCAGCTCGAGCTGGGCAACCCGCGAACGCGGATCCGGTAGAAGACGGGGTCGGTCATCGCTGCCTCGCGTCGCCGAGCGCTTCTCGGCTCTCCTCCGCAGCGTCGCGGCAAACCCCCCGCCGGCGCATCGAGCGCCCGATCGATTCCGGGGGTTTATTCGGGCGGGTGAGACGGCCGCTACCGGGGCAGGAGGCCGAGCTCGCGAGCGCGCGCGATCGCCTCGACGCGGTTCGCCGCCCCGAGCTTGCCCGAGATCGTGTGCAGGTGCGCCTTCACGGTCCCGAGGGCGAGGAAGAGCTCGGCGGCGATCTGGCGATTGGAGCGCCCTGCCGCGACGAGCCGGAGGACCTCGAGCTCGCGCTCGCTGAGCGGCTCGACGAGGGCGGCCGACGCGGGCGGCCCGGCTCCGCCCCCCGCGAGCTGCCCGCGCAGGGCACGGGCCTCGCGCAGCGTCGACACGTCGCCGCCCCGGCGGGCGAGGATCTCGGCGCGCTCCGCCGCCTCGAGCGCGGCGGCGGCATCCCCCAGCCGTCCCAGGATCTCGGCGCGGGCGAGGTGGATCGGTGCCTGCGCCGGAAGCTCGCCCGGCGCGGCCTCCGGCGCGAGGGCAACGTCGCACGCCTCCAGGGCGGCGCGAAGGTTCCCCCTCTGGGCTTCCAGGCGCGCGAGATTGCGGGTGATGTCGGCGACCGCGAAGTGGTTGCCGCCCTCCGCGACGAGCGGTCGCGCCCGCGCATACGCGCCGATCGCGGCCTCGATGTCCCCCGCCTCGAGATGCGCGTGGCCGAGGAGCGCGTAGGCATCGCCGGTGAGGACGGCGGTGCTCCGCCGCTGGAGACCGGCCGGGATCAGCGCGAGGCCGCGGTCGGCCTCGAGGATCGCATCCGGTGTCTGCCCTCGGAGTCGCGCCAGCACGGAGCGGACCAACGCCATTTCGGCCGCGATGGATGGGGGCGCGCCCTGCCCGGCGCCGCGGTTCGCGAGGGCGGCCTCGGCGTCGGCGAGCCGAAGCTCGGCGCCCGACGCATCACCGGCGAGCGCGAGCGTCCACGCGTACCGGACGCTGAGCAGCGCGTCGGCCGCGACGCGGTCCGCGGGCAGCCGATCGAGCCAGCCACGAAGGGTGACGAGCTCCGCCCCGTGGATGCGGGCCCCCGAGACCTGCCCGATGATCCGCCCGGCGTATTCCGCGTCGCCCGTGCGCAGCGCATGGTCGACGGCATCGTCGTCGGGTCCATGCTCGCGAAACCAGTCCGCGGCGCGCCGATGCAGCCCGGCCGTCTCGTCCGGCTGGGCGAGCTCGAGCCGCGCCCGGAGCAGGTCCGCGAGGAGGCGGTGGTAGCGATACCAGCGTCGCTGGTCGTCGAGCGGCACGAGCGGCACGTTCGACCGTTCGAGGCGCTCCAGCATCGCTTGGCCATCGGTCCGCCCGGACAGCGCATCGCACAAAGATCCCGACAGGCGGTCGAGCACCGAGGTCCGGAGCAGGAACGTCGCGACCTCGGGCTCGAGGGTCGCGAGGATCTCGTCGCTGATGAAGTCGAGGACGAACCGATGCGTCGCGGCGAAGTCGCGCACGAACGCCGACCGATCGGCGCGCCCGGCGAGCGAGAGGCCGGCCAGCTGCAGCGCCGCGGGCCAGCCCTCGGTCCGCGCGACGAGACTCTCGACGTCCGGCCCGGCGAGGGCGAGGCCCATCCGCTCGGCGAAGAACTCGGCAGCCTCCTGCTGGGTGAACCGGAGCGCGTCCGCCCGGATCTCGACGAGCTCCGCGCGCGCCCGGAGTCGCGCCAGCGGAAGGGCCGGGTCGGCGCGCGTCGCGATGATGACGTGGGCCCGTTCGGGCAGGCCATCGACGAGCAACGCGACGGCGCGGCGCACGGTCGCGGACTCGATGAGGTGGTAGTCGTCGAGGACGAGGAGGACAGGGTCGGCCAGCTCGCCGAGCAGGATCGTGAGCTCGCCGATGACATCGTCGACGGCGGCCGATGCCTCGCCGGACATGGCGCCGGGTCGTCGCCCGCCTGTCCTGACACGGCTGCCCACAGGTAGCGCAGGAATCGAACCGGGTCGTTGTCGCCATCGTCGAGCGAGAGCCACGCCGCTCGCGTGCGCGATGTCTCCAGCCAATCGACGAGCGCCGTCGTCTTGCCAAACCCGGGCGGAGCCGAGACGAGTCCGAGTCGAGCTCCCAGCACGCCGTCGAGGAGTGCGTTGATCCGCGGTCGGGCGATCAGTCGCTGACGAGGCCGGGGTACGACGAGCTTCGACGCGAGCAGGCGGTCCATCGACGTTCAGGGTAAATGCTTGGATGCCCTGGTCGAACGTGGACGCGCAGCGAACGACGGATGCGTCGCGAACCATCGCAGTGAGGCGCGCTGGATCGCAATCGTCGGAAGGAAGCCGCCACTCAGGGAGCCGCGCCGCGCAGCTGATACGAGCGGGTGGCGGCACCGCCGGCGATCGCCCAGAGGAACCAACTGCCGTAGAAGAGTCCGAAGACCCAGGCCGAAATGCCCCCGTTGTCCATGTCGATACCGCTGGAGAAGGCCGCGACGAAACCCCACCAGGCCGCCGGCCCGATCATGGCGACGATCGCAGTGGCGGACCAGCCGGCGGCCAGCAAGAGCCGGCGGGGTAGCAGTCGCGGCGAGAAGGCCAAGAGCAGCGACAGAACGGCAGCCAGCACCCACGGGACCGCGATGATCAAGGGTTCCCAGCCCTGGCCGGCCGCGCCGGGCCACGTCAGCCCTATCGTTCCGCCCAGCGCCCAGTGCAGTCGGAGCAGCGGGTAGGGCAGAGCAAGCAGGAACGCGGCGATGCCGTACCGCATCGTTGCGCGGGTAGCGGCGGAGCCCGCCGGACGCGCCAGAACGACCCGCGCGAGCACGATTGCGGCGGCGAGCGCCAGCGTCCGCATCGCGAGCCCCGGCCAGTAGACGGTCGACAGGACGATCGCGCCGTCGGCCGATCGATGACCGATCAGACCCGCCATCGTGAGCAGGTCGAACGGCAACCCGTTCCCCGCCCAGACCATCAGCAGGAGCGCGCTCCAGCGCGAGGCCAGGCGGACGCGAACCCAAAGGGGCGAGCCAGCGAGCGGCACGAGCCCCGCTGCAGCCACCCCGGCGGCGACCAGCGGCAGCCAGTCCGGAGCGAGGGCCTGGGTGCCATCCGGGTTCGGAACGAATCGCTGGATAGCCCAGCACAGCACCACGGCCGCGCACAACACCAGGCCGAGCTGCGGCTCCGACCTGACTCCGGTTGAGAGGCGACTCTGCGATTCCATGCCCCTCCCTTCCTGGGCGGTCGGGCTCGACACTCAGCCGGCGGGAGCCACCCGCGCATCTCCGTCGCGAACTCGCGGGCCCAGGCTTCTATCTCATCCCAGTCCCGGAAGTTGCCGGCAGGAAGGGTTCTGCCCGTACGTCAGGAGCATTTGCGGCCAGACGCGCGCATCGATCCAGATCACCTGCGCGATGCCGACTCACCTGCCCATGACGACCGACGAGGTCGTCGAGACGACCGCGGCGATGAGCTTCCGGCGCCTCTGTGCGTCGCTGACCCATTCGGACACAACATTGGCAGCGGCACGCGCCTGTTCATCCGAAAGACCGGCCCGACGCCGCAGCTCTGCAACGAGCTCCTCCAGAGCGACCGACCCAGGTGATGCGGGCGCCCAAAGCAGCTTCTTGATCAGTCTCCCGATGTCCATCGGCGTTCTCCGATAACTAGGAAGGGGGAGGCAGAACGGGGAGCGTCACTCGACCTCGCGTGGCGCTCCGGACGTTGCCGCCTCCGGGTTGTGGCGCACTCAGCGCCCCTCTCGCAGTGCCTTCCACATCGCGCCGATGCTGGGCTTCTGCCCGTACATGAGGACGCCCGCCGCGTAGACGCGCGACGCGATCCAGGCCGCCGCGACGATCGTGATCGCGAGCAGGGCGATCGCGACCGCGGCGTCGAGCGGCCCGGCCTCGCCGGCCGCGAGGCGGGAGACCATCGTGTACGGCGAGACGAACGGCACCCAGGACAGCGCGACGACCCATGGGGCGCGCGAATCGAGGAGCCCGATGGACGCGTACATCGCCACGAGGTAGCCGCCGCAGACGACGAGCGTCATCGGCTGCACGACCTGGGTGACGTCCTCCATCCGGCTCACGAGCGAGCCCGCGGCCGCGTACAGCGCTGCGAACAGCACGAAGCCGAGGACGAAGAAGACCGAGAAGGCGACGAGGATGCCGGGAGTTAGCCCCGATGGGAGGTCGATCCCGGCCGCTTCGCCGAGCACCAGTGTCGCCACCTGTCCTTCGGAGAGGATCGCGACAACCGAGGCAACGATGACCGCGGCGAACTGCAGCAGCGCTGCCAGGCTGACGCCGAGCACCTTGCCGACGAGCAGCTGGAAGGGCGTGGCCGCGGCGAGGATGATCTCCATCATCCGGCTGCTCTTCTCCTCGGCCACGCTCTGGGCGATCCAGTTGCCGTACAGCACGATCGCGAGGAGGAGGAACAGCTCGAGCGCGAACATGACCGCGGCATCGGCCTCCTGCTGCGGGAGCGCCCCCGCGCCGCCCACGCTCGCGGTTGGATCGGGCGACTGGATCGTGACCGCTGGCGCGGCGAACAGGGCCGCCTGCTCCTGCGGCGACACCCCGGCGTGGGCGAGCCGGTCCGCGATCGCGATCGAGCTCGCGGCCTGGCGGCCGATCGCCGCCACGCTGCTCGTGTCGCGTTCCCTCGTGTAGACCGTGAAGACGGTCTCGCCGGTGGCATTGCGCTCGATGTCCAGGAGCGCGGTGAGCTTGCCGTCGGCGACCTCCGCGCGGCTCGCTTCGAGGTCGTTCGAACGGGTGACGGTGAACGCCTTTGCACTCGCGTCCGATGCGCTCCCGCCGGCGCTCTTCGGGTTGAGGAGTACGTCGAGGGTGGCCACCGGATCAGCCCGGAGGTCCGCCGCGCCGACATAGACGGCGACGTTGGTCGCATCGCGGTTGAGCGCGCCGATGGCGACGGGGGCAAGGCCGGTGAGGGCGGCAGCCAGCACGAGGACAAGGGTCATGAGGAGGTACGTCCGTGTGTGAGCGCGGACGACGAACTCGCGTCGGGCGACGGCCCCGATGTTGGCGATATCGGCTTTCGTGATGCTCATCGGACTGCCTCTCCGTTGACGGCGGCGAGGGTTCGCTCGTCGGTCGTCGTGACGCCCACCCGCTCGACGAAGATGTCCTCGATCGACGGCTGCGCGATCTCGAAACGCGTCACCTGGGCGTCGCGGGCGAGGGCCTCGCGGAGGATCCAGCCCGGCGCGAGCCCGTCACGGAGCTCGAGCTCGTGGTAGTCGCGTCCGGAGCGGGTCACCCGGGCGCCGGGGAGCGCGTCGAGCCAGGCCAGGTCGGGATCGCCCGCGACGCCGAGCCTGACGACCGCGTGCCCGGAGTCGCGCTTGACGTCGGCGGTCGGGCCGGAGACGAGCACTCTCCCGCTGTCGATGATCGCGATCGCGTCGCACAGCTCCTCCACCATCTCCATCTGGTGCGTGCTGAAGACGAGCGCCTTGCCCCGGTCCCGCAGCTCCAGGAACGCCTCCTTGAGCAGCGCGACGTTGATCGGGTCGAGCCCGGTGAAGGGCTCGTCCATGAGCAGTACGTCGGGGTCGTGGAGCACCGCCGCGATGAACTGGATCTTCTGCTCGTTGCCCTTGCTGAGTTCCTCCGCCCGCCGATCGGCGTAGTGCGGCACCCGGAAGCGGCCCAGCCAGTGGCGCGCGCGACGGGCGGCCTCGGCGCGAGTGAGGCCGTGGAGAACGCCGATGAATACGAGCTGGTCGAGGACCTTCATGCGCGGGTACAGCCCGCGCTCCTCGGGCAGGTAACCCCACGTCCGACGCGGGACGTCTCGCGTGGGCACGCCGTTCCACGTCGCCGACCCCTCGTCGGCGCGGATGACGTCCAGGACAATCCGCATCGTGGTCGTCTTGCCGGCCCCGTTGGCGCCGAGGAACCCGAACACCTGCCCGGGCTGGGCGGTGAAGCTGATGCCGTCGAGCGCCTGCACTGTGCCGAAGCGCTTGCGCAAGCTATCGATGACGAGCGCCATGCTGACCTCCTCCGCGCCGTTGCGACGGCGCAGGATGGAACGACGACCGCCGACGCCGCGCAGCGGCGTCGGGCCACCGATCAGGACGCGGCGACCCAGCGTCGGACGTACGTGCCGACCGTGAACACGACGGCCGCCACCGCGATCGACTCGATGATTCGGCCGACGAACACGCCCGCGAGGACCACAACGACCACGAGTGGGATGAACCCCCAGCGGACGATGACCCGAGCCATGACTGCCTCCCTTGAGATCTGTCCGGGCGTCCTGTTCGCGGCGGGTCCACGTCTGGTCACTCGTGCGCTGCCCGCAGCTTCCCCGAACTTCGGCCAGTGAATGCGATCGTCGATATGGCCGTCGCCTATCGCGGGATATGTTCGAGACGCCGGTCGCGAATTCGGAGGCGGACCCTATCTCGAGACAGGCGACGGCCCTATCCCGACACGGCTCTACTTCAGGCGCGGAGCCAGCAGTCTGCGGAGGCTATATGGGCCACGCCACCCGATCGGGACCAGCAACTAAGCTCTCCGGGTCCGACGCGGCCGCCCCTGGAGGCAGCTACGAGATCGTCGTGGGCGCACGGCTCGGCCGACGCTGGGCTAACGAGTTCGATGGCTTTGAGATGGTCGATGCAGGGGACGGCACAACCGTGCTGCGCGGCGCGCCGCACGACCAGGCGACGCTGTTCGGCGTCCTGGGCCGCGTCCGTGATCTCGGAGCGCCACTGGTGGCGGTTCGACGAGTCCCGGAGTAGCGGGACACCACCCGTATCTCGCGCACTCGCGGCGGCTATCGGAGAAGGTCGAGCTCCCGGGCCCTGTTCGCCAGGTTCACCCGGTCCCGTGCCCCCACCTTCTCGAGCAGGTTGTGCACGTGCCACTTCGTGGTGCCGACTCCGATATACAGCTCGCGCGCGATCTCGTCGTTCGAGAGACCCGCCACTACCAACCGCAGCACGTCGAGCTCGCGGGCGCTCAGGGGTTCGAGAGGCACACCGTCCGCGGCGGGTAGGTGGTGCGCGCGAGGGCCGCGGCTCGGCCCGCGGCCGGGCCGGCCCAGCCGGGCGAGTACGTCGTCGATGAAATCCGGGCTCGCATCGCGGAGGCGCGGCAGCCAGGACTCTGCCACGCGCCGTTCCTCGAGGAACGGCCGCCGGAGCTGGTCGGGTGCAGCGCACGCGATCGCCTCCTCCATGGCGCGTTCAGCCTCCGTCGTGCGCGCAAGAGCATCCAAGGCGGAGCAGGCTAGGACCTGCGTGGCCACGAGCCGCCCCTGCCGTCCCGAGGCGCGCTGCCAGGCGGCGAGCGGCTCGAGGATGGAGAGGGCGACGTCGGGGCGTCCGAGGGCGATGTGTACGGCTGCCTGGGTCTGCGGCCCGATGTCGCTGCCGTGCGCGCGGACGTGGCCGGCGACGACGAGCTCTGGGAGGAGGCGCGCGACGCGCTCGAGATCGCCGTCCCGCCGGGCAAGCTCGGCCTCGAGGAACGGGATCCCTGCCAGGATCGCATCCGCCCCCAGTCGCGTGGCTTCCTGCCGGTACGCTTGGAGGCGCTTCCAGGCCTGTGCTCGCTGGCCTGCGGCATGCAGCGCCAGCACCTCGAGGGAGTCGGGAGTCCCGAATTCCACCCGCCGCAGTCCCGCGCGCCCGCACTCCTGCCGGGCCAGCACGAGCTGTTCGTGGGCGAGCGCGAACTCACCGGCCTCGAATAGGGCCATGCCCAGCCCTTCGTGCACGAACCCGATTGCCCCCGAGGCGAACGAGGGCGCAGCGCGCGGTTCGTCGAACGCACGTCGGCAACGCTCCTCCGCTGCTGAGCGGCGACCGAGGATGACCTCCACCTGGGCCCTGTCGTAGGTCAGGCCACACCAGAGCGCGGAGCCGATTGCGGGGTGCGCGGCCTCCGCGGCCTCGAAGGCCTCGAGGGCGCCGGCGGCATCGTTGGCGAAGATGGTCTCGCCGAGGGTCATGAGCGCGAGGCTGCGGAAGACGCCGTCCGACACGGGCACGAGATCCACCGCCCGGCGCGCGAGGCGCTCGGTCTCCGGGCGGTCGAGACGGTTTCCCAGCCACGCCTGCAGGCCGTAGAGCCTACCCGCGCCGGTTGGCCCGAGGAGGCCTGGATCGATCCCCGCACAGGCCGCATCGGCGTCGGCCAGCGCCCCCGAGAAGAACAGTGCCCAGGCGCGGATCAGCCGGAGCGTCGGATGCCTCTCGAGCACGTCGGATGGCACGAGGTCGCACCAGTGCAGGAGCATCCCGACTTCGCCCCGTGCTAGCGTCCCGTCCGCCGCTGCCTCCATGAGGTCTGCCGCCTGGTCGGTTTGGTCGGCGGCGAGCGAGCACCGGATCGCCTCCGGCAGGAACTCGTGTTCGGCGAACCACGCCGCCGCGCGCCTCTGCAGCTCGCTCCGCTCGGCCGGGCCGAGTCCCGTGCGCAGGATGTCGGCGAACAGGGCGTGGTAGCGGTACCACTCCCGGCGCTCGTCCAGCGCGACGAGGAACAGGTTCGACCGCTCGAGGGCGGCGAGCATCACAGCGCTGTCGCTCCGCCCGGTCAGGGCGTCGCAGAGCGGGGCGGAGAGTCGCTCGAGGATCGCGGTCCAGGTGAGGAATTGGCGGGTCTCATCCTGGAGTTTGGCGAGTACCTCGTCGGAGAGGTAGTCGAGCACAAAGCGGTCGGTCGCACCGAATGACGCGACGAAGGCGGCCGGGTCGGAACCAGAACGCAGCGACAGTCCGGCGAGCTGCAGGCCGGCGGGCCAGCCCTCGGTGCGGTCGGTGAGCTGCTCGATGACTGCGGCCGGAAGTGCGAGTTCAAGGGTCTCGGAGAAGAAGCGGCCGGCGTCGACGGCGTCGAATCGCAGGTCGTCGGCCCGGATCTCGGTCAGCTGACCCCGCGCGCGGAGACGGGCAAGCGGTAGCGGGGGGTCCTCGCGGGCGAGAATGACCAGCCGGATGTGTCCGGGCAGACGCTCGACTAGGAACGTCACGAGCCCATGGACGCGATGCCCCTTGAGCAGATGGTAGTCGTCGAGGACGACGACGAGTGGCTGGGACGCCGATGTCAGCGCGTTCAGGAGCGGGACGAGTCCTGCCCGGTCATCCAGTTGACCAGGACCCGCGGGAGCATCTGCGAACTCGACTTCGGGCAGTGCCCGACGGACCGCGGCTGAGAGGTATGCCACGAACCGGGCCGGGTCGCTGTCGTCCTCGTCGAGCGTCAGCCAGGCGGCGCGGGCCGCGCGAACCGCGAGCCACCCCGAGACGAGGGTGGTCTTGCCGTAGCCGGGAGGGGCGGACACGAGCGTGAGAGCGCACCCCGCGTCGAGGCGTTCGCGAAGCTGATCTCGTGGCACAGCTCGCGCCCGCGGGGGCGGTGGCGCGTATTTCGTAGCGACCAGCCGTTGGTTCAAGCTCGTGGCTCCGTCAGTTCCACATTTCCGAAGCGGAGAAGCTGTCGGCGCCACGATCGACGTCATCGTCGTCGCGCCTTCCAGTCCCGCACTCAGCTGCCTTCATGCCGATGCCACGCCGGCATTGTCGCCCGAGCTCCTTCGAGCCTTCCTGCATGGCTAAGCCCGTAGCGCATCCGAAGTTACGGGGTTCAGCTCCATTGTCCCGCTTGGACGGGTCGGTTTTGGGTCCGTGCAGACACGGTGTCGACGCGACCGCGACAGAGCGCATCGGCCACTCTTGTACATAGATTTGTACATGTAAGGTCTTTCCTATCCGGAGGTGATGCGATAGCTTGTCGCTAGGTGGCCTGCCCGAGAAGACCTGGCGGTTCGTGAGGGCGGGCCACCGCCATTGCTCCAAGGCGGAGCTGGCAGGAGCCTCCCGGAGCGGACTCCCGCGGTCGGCCTGATCGCGATCCACCCAGTCTCCGGCGCCGGGATCCAGCGTGATCGTCGGCGACTGAAGCACCTTACCAACCACACAGCGCTGCCAATCGCGCACATCCATCTCGATGCGTGCGATCGCGCGAGGCGTGCCGCCACCACTGATGCGTGGGCGGAGTCCGGCCGGACCGATGCGGCCGTCGCGAGGAACGCTCCTCGACGGTCTCGATCGCCGGTCGGCTCCACCCATCACGGGTGCGGCGCGACCGGTCTTCGGGACGTCGGACGTTCTCGCCGACGGCTCGCTCGACCTGCTCAGGGCTCCACATGACTTCGGGTGGCGGATGACATCCGCGCCGGAACGGAGGTGATGCCCGGGAAGGGTTTGATCGTCGAGCCGGCGGCCTGCGCGCCCGCCGGTGCATAACCAGCTGTTGCGCGCCGGACCGGAGCCGATCCTCGTCGATCGCACCGAGTCAGGCGTGCCGCGCCTGGCCTCGTCTGCCTTCGGTCCGTTCCATCGTGCGGCGTTCGACCACACAGGAGAAATTCCGATGCAGACGATGCAGGCACCGATCGAGACGACCAAGGTCATCTACGGCGTGAACGAGCTCGATCTCGATCTCGCCGGGAAGACCGTCCACGGGATCTGGAAGGCCCTCGAACAGGTCTTCAACATCCCCCGCGACGCGGCCGTCACGGTCAACGGTGCCCGGGTCGAGGACGACTACCTCGTCCGCCCGGGCGACGAGATCGAGTTCCAGAAGCAGGCAGGGGTCAAGGGCCTCGCGGCCTGACGCCTCGCCAAGCCGGGCAGCCCGGAGTCGACGGCACCACGCAGGTGCGCCGGCTCCGGGCTCCCGCCCCGCAATCCAGTAGAAGGGAGCTCGATCGCCATGCAGTCGCGCACGTACCTGCGCATCGAGGGCGATTTGGTCTCGCTCGTCAACGAGGTCATCGATCGGGAGGTCATGCTTCCCGATCTGCTGACCGAGCTGACGCAGAGCCAGATCGCCACCACTCCTCGGCTGCCCACCGGCTGCCGGTACTGGCTCCGCTCGGGATCGATGGACCGGCAGGTCTTCGTCCTCGAGCAGCCACCGGCCCGCCGGACCATCACCTACCAGGCAAGCCGACGGGCGGGGTCCGAGCCGGTGAGCTACCGACTCGCCCTGCCCTTCGTCATCTTCGTCGTGTCGGTGATCGGGGAGCAGATCGAGGGGCTCGCGACCTACTTCCGCACCGCATCGATCCGCTCGCTCGACGATGCGTTGCTCTGCTCCACCCTCCCGAACACCTCGGACGACGGGGTCGTCTGCCTGGGCTCGGTCAGGGTGGCAGGCGCCACCGTCGGCGAACGAGTCGATGCCCTCGTCGGCGCGTTCTGGGCGAGTCGCTTCAACCAGGACCTGCGCCGTCATCCGCTCCCGTTCACGGGCGGCTTCCGGGCCTGGGCGTCCCGGAGCCGGCACGATCCGCTGGCCGCCCTGTCGCTGCGTTACGACCCCTACTGGCGGACCCTCCGCCAGGTCGCAGCCTCGATGGCGGGCTTGAGCCCGTCGGATCTGCCCGCCGGGACTCCCATCCCGGAGGAACCCGCGGAGTCGGAGGTCCGCACACCGGAACCGCCGGCAATTGAGGAAGGTGAGAGCGATGCTCTCGCTTCGTGACCACCTCCTCCGCACACCGGCGATCCGACCGAGGGATCTCGGGCGCTGGATCGCCCCGGCGCTGGGCGAACGGGCGAGACCGCTCTCGACTCCGATCCTGGAGGAGGCGGCGCTCTCGGTGTTCGCCCACATCGTCGGCGGCGAGCGACCGACCCGCGAGGGTCTCGTCGCGGACCAGCGACGCTTCGAGCGACTGGTGTATCTCGTCCACCGCCTGCCCGAACGGGGAGGTGGTGAGTGATGTTCGCCATCCTCGAAGCCGGCGCGAACGTCGACGGCCGGCCGCTGCCGGCCTTCGTCGTCGCCCGCGACGGGCTCTATCTGCGCAAGCGGAGCTTGCTGGGCGTCTCGCAGACCAAGGTCGAGCGGGTCGCCCACCTGCCGGCCGAACGCGAGTACGTCGACTACGCGCTGCCCAAGGTCCCCGCGGATCTCATGGCTCGCGTGGTCGGCTTCTTCCGGGCCGTCTACCGCGAACGGAAGACCGAGGCGCTCGTGCTCCTCGTCTGGCGCTCGGGATCGTTCGATCTCGTCGTGCCGGAGCAGAAGGTCACGCTCGCCTCGGTACGCTTCGATCTCGCGGACGGTGACCTGCCGGCCGGATCGCGGCTCGTCGGCACGATCCACTCGCACGGCGCCATGGGCGCCTTCGCGAGCTCGGTCGACGAGGACGACGAGGCGGAGCTCGATGGGCTCCACATCGTCGTCGGCGATCTCGACCGACGGCCCAGCTACGCCGCGGCGATCGTCGTCGACGGCGTGCGCTTCCCGCGCAAGGTCAGTCAGCTCATCGAGCGGCCTCGACGACCCGTCGAGCCGCCCGCTGAATGGCTGGCCGCCGTCCGACGCGCTCCGGTCAGCCGACCGAAGCTGTCGGCGGTCAGCGGGAAGTCGATCGTCCGTCTCCCGGCCGTCGGGTCTCGACCAAGCAAGGTCGAGCTCGACGTGCTCCTCGAGCGCGCCGATCGGACCGCAGCTGCCCTCGGCTACCAGCTCACCTACCGGCTCGTGCCCGTCTCGGGCGCGAGCGCGAAGGGAGGTGGCGCCGATGGCTAGCCGGATCGTCCTCGTGGGCTGCGGCGGGATCGGGAGCCAGCTGCTCCCGCCCCTCGTGCGCTATCTCGCGAGCAGGCCCGAACCGCGACCGGTCCTCGTCCTCGTCGACGGCGACGTCTTCGAGGCGAAGAACCTCGTCCGGCAAGCCTGCTCGAGGGGTGATCTTGGCATGAACAAGGCCGAGGCCCTGGCCCAGGTCGCCCGCGATGCGGGTCTCGCCTGTCAGGCGATCAGCTCGTTCATCGACGAGACAAACGTCCGGCCAATCGTCCGCGAGGGTGACATCGTCCTCCTCGCGGTCGACAACCACCGCACGCGGGCGCTCATCGACGATCACCTGCGATCGCTCGACGAGGCGACGCTCATCTCCGGCGGCAACGACGAGACCGACGGCAACGTCCAGCTCGTCCGCCGTCGCGATGGTCGATCCGTCGACGGCCACCTGACCGAGATCCATCCGGAGATCGGCCGGGCGGCCGAGCATGAGGAGACGACGGGCGATGGCTGCCAGGTCCTGGCGGCCGAACGACCCCAGCTCCTCGTGACGAACCTGTTGGTCGCGAGCGCGATGCTCGCCTGCCTCTGGCAGGTCATCGAGCGTGGCAGCGTCCCCTACAGCGAGGTCTACCTCGACGCGATCCAGTGCCAGGCGCGCAGCCGGCCCTGGTTCCGGTTGGAGGCAGGCGCGCAGTAGGGCTCTGTGTGGATATCGGGTGCACAACCTCTGGCCGGGGAGGCGCGAGACCGCGCTCCCCGGCCTACAAGAACCGCAGCGAGGTCCAGCCCTTGGACTCCGTCCGATCCCAGAAGCCAACCGAACAACTCGCGAACCCATTCCGGCCCGGCAACGGGGTGGCGCCGCCATACCTGGCGGGTCGAAATGCGCTGCTCGGCGAGTTCGATCGGTTCCTCGCCGAGGGCCACCCGCCACACCTCAACTGGACGCTGACCGGCATTCGCGGCACCGGCAAGACCGTGCTGCTCGGCGAGTTCGCGAGCCGCGGCGAGCGCACAGGCTGGCTCTGCCTCGAGCGCGAGCTCGGCGAACGCCACCGGGACGAGGACAACCTCGTCGACGCCGTTCGATCGGACTGTGAGAGCCTCATCCGTCGCTGCGACGCTCTCGCTGGCGTCGGCCAGGCGGTCGAGCGCGGCCTCCGCTTTCTTCGGCCGCGCCGGGTAACCGTGGCCACGATCGGCGTGGAGCCCTCCTACGAGGTCGACCCGCGAGAGCCGGCTGAAGCACTCGGCGACGCCCTCGCTGAGCTCGACCGAGCGGTCGCAGGCACGGATCGTCCCGGCGCCCTTCTGCTGTACGACGAAGGGCACCTGCTCGCCGACGATCGGCGCAGGGAGCAGTTCCCGCTGTCGTCTTGCTCGCCGCACTCGGCCGCGTGCAGCGTGAGGCGCCTCGCCTTCGGGTCGTCCTGTGTGGGCTGCCGACGCTCACGCTGAACCTCAAGCGGGCGCGCACGTACGCCGAGCGGATGTTCCGCCATCTCGTCATCGCCAATCTCGAGCGGGGAGACGCCTGGGACGCGCTCGGCATCCCGCTCGCGGGCAGCGGGCGCTCGTTCGCTCTCGATCTCATCGGCGACATCGTCGAGCAGACCGACGGGTACCCGTACTTCCTGCAGTTCTTCGGCGGCTTCCTCTGCAGCCGGGTGGCCACGCCGGGCATTGAGCGCGCCGACCTCCGTCTCCTCGAGGCGACCCTCCTCCACGAGCTCGACCTCGCCTTCTTCGAGGATCGCTACGCGATCGCGGGGCCGGCCGGCCAGCGCGTGCTCGCCGAGATGGCCCGGCGCGGCGGTCGTGTCAGCGCCCTCGAGCTGCGTCGGGCGCTGCCCGAGACCCAAAACGTCGACCAGGTCGTTGCGCGGCTCCTCGAGCGAGGCCTCATCTTCCGGCCCGGCCGGGGACGCTACGACTTCGCGCTGCCGCTGTTCCGCGCCTACCTCCGCCGCCAGGCGAATCTCACAGAACTAACGCGAGGCCGATAGAACGTGGATAGAACGTGTGTTCTGTTTCTGTTAGTCTCGGCCACGTGACGACTCGACCGAGGGGAACCCAGCGCACGCTGTCTCGGCGGCGCATCAGCGACCCACGCCTCGACCGACTTCCGGCCAGGGCAGCCGCTGGCATACTCCACGACGTGACCCGCCACCACCTCGAGCCGCGAGCCGATTTCGTCCAGCGCAGCATTCGCACGACCCCGATCAAAGCGCTCGCGGAACTGATTTGGAACTCGGTCGATGCCGATGCCGACGAGGTCGTTGTCAGCTATGAGCGGAGTCCGCTCGGCGGGATTGACGCCATCGAGGTTCGGGATAACGGCTTAGGGATGACCCACGAGCAAGCCGTCGCCGGGTTCCAGTCGCTCGGCGGCTCGTGGAAGGAAGTCGAGAAGCAGAGCCGGAAGCACAAGCGACGGCTGCACGGTCGGCAGGGCCGCGGTCGGCTTCTCGCCTTCAGCCTCCGAGGCTCGAAGGTCGGCTGGCACACTGTGGCCGCACGGGACGCCCTTCGCGAGAAGACCGTGATCACGGTCATGGCCGACGAGCGCGACTACTTCGAGGTCTCCGAGGCCGGCGTAACGCAGGATGACATCGGCACGCTCGTCCGCGTCGAAGGGATCACGGATGTCGTACGCGGCATCGAGGGTGAGACTGCCTGGCTCGATCTCGTCACTGAGTTCGCCCTCTACATCGAGCAGTACAAGCCGCGGATCGTCGTCGATGGCCGACAGCTCGATCCGGCGCCGCTCCAGGCGTCACGGGCCGAGTACACACTCGAGGGGATCGACTCAGAAGCCCCGCCGAGTCTGACGATTGTCGAGTGGACGATTCCTGTTCCGCCAATCGTGTACCTGTGCGACCAGGCCGGTGTTGCGCTCGATTTCGCAAGGGCGCCCCGAACACCCGCTGGTTTCCATTACACGGCGTATCTGCGCTGGAGCAGGATCGACGAGTACGCATCGGACCTGGCCCTGGTTGAGTCAGGCCACCCCGTGCTGTCGCCCGCGGTCGAGGCTGCTCGGCAACGCATCGTTGAGCACTTCGAGAAGCGGGAGCGCGAGCGGCGGCGCACGGTCATCGAGGAATGGCAGAAGGAGCAGGTCTACCCCTACGAGCAACCGGCGGCCGACCGGCTTGAGGAAGCCAAGCGTGAGCTCTTCGACGTCGTCGCGGTGGCAGCAGCCCCGGCCGTCAATGCCGCGGAGGACAAGAAATCACGGCGTCTCGCCTTGAGCCTCCTTCGACAGGCGGTCGAACACGAACCCAGCTCGGTCGAGAAGATCCTCCAGGAAGTCCTCGAGCTCAACCCTGAGCAGGTTGAGGAGTTCCGCCATTTGCTTGAGCGGACGTCGCTCACCGCGATCATCCGAGCATCCACAAACATCACGAATCGACTCGATTTCCTGGCTGCCCTGCGGATCATGGTCTTCGAGCCGGAGATCAAAGGCAGGGTCCTGGAGCGAAGCCAACTGCACCGCATCCTGGAGAACGAGACCTGGTTGTTCGGCGAAGAGTTCAGCCTCACGGCTTCGGATCGGACCCTGACCACGGCCCTCCGTCAGCACGTCGCGTACCTGGGTCGCGACGAGCTCGCCCCTCAAGGCGAGGTGCTTGACGATGAAGGTCGCCGACGCATCCTTGATCTCCTGCTCGCACGGTCGGTCCCTCACGGGCGCCAGGAGCACGAGCATCTTGTCGTGGAACTCAAGGCCCCTGAGGTGACGCTCACTGACAATGAGATCGGCCAAGTGATCAACTACGCGCGCACCGTAGCGCGCGACGAGCGGTTCGACCGTCTCAATGTCCAGTGGGACTTCGTTCTTGTCGGGAACGCAATGAACGAGGAGGCGCGGGAGCGCTCGAGCCAACAGAGCATGGAACTTGGCCAGGTGTGGGACCGAGATCGGGTCCGGGTCTGGGTGCGGACGTGGTCTGAGGTAATCGACGCGGCCGAATACCGGCTTCAGTTCGTGAAGGAACGGCTCGGTTACGCACCGTCCGACGAACTCGCGCTCGATTACCTGAGGCGTGCCCACGCCCAGTTTGTTCCGGAACCGCTGCGCGAGGCCGACGAGCGCTCCGAACCCGAATAGCGACAGGGCTCGACCCGTCCTGGCCCGTCGGGAATATACATGTATTGTACATGACGCCTCTTGATCTCCGTTCGAATCCCACCTACCCTCGGGCCATGAAGCGGCCAGCTACCGGAAGCCAGTGTTCCGCGTACCTACCCCACCAAGAGGCGCTCGCTTGAGACGGCTTAAGGTTGGAGAAGTCAGCGTCCCGCGCCATGACCGATCGCCTGACGCTCAGCGGACGACGCGACGCCGTACGCCGTGGGGACGGGGACCCTCGTTCGGGCGGTCCCGCGCAACGTCCCTCGGGGATCTGCGTTCTCCGCGGCTCGGCGCCCGCTCACTTCGGCAGGCGCCCCGCTGTCGCTGCCGCCTGTGTCTCGCGCTCGCGAACGCTATCGAATCGGCGGCGAGGAGCCGAGCCGTCGGCAGGGGTAGACTCTAGCCTCCGCCAGGCTGCAAGAAGCGGATGTCCGTCTCATGAAGACGCTGCCTGCCAAGCCCGACGCCCTTCCCGGTCTCCGTGCAGCGGCATGGGTCCGCGAGTCCACTGCGGGCCAGTACGACAACTTCGGCCCGGACGCCCAGCGTGAGCAGATCTCTCGCGCGATCGAACGATTCGGCCTCACCGCGACCGACATCGAGTGGGTGGTGTCGCACTCAGGTCGTACCGTCGCGGCGACTCGCGAATGGCAGGACATGCTGGCGCGAGCCGGCGAGGACTACGACATCCTCGTGGTCGGCTACGCAAGCCGCTTCGCGCGCGACGCCAGAACGGCGTTCAATGCACGACACGATCTGCATGCGCGCGGAGCTGCCCTCCTCTTCGCCGACGAGCGTCTGCTCTCGAGCGACGATGAGTCGTGGGACTACTGGGCGAAAGAAGCAGTCGAAGCCGAGAGCTACAGCCGCCGCTTGAGCCGCCGTGTGCGCGAGGGCCTCGAGGCGAAGCGGCGCCGCCTCGGGACGCCGGGCGGCAACCGCCCGCCGCTCGGGTTCCGACGGGAGGGACGCCCGCCCGTCCTGGTTGTCGATCCAGACCGGATGTCGCTCGTCCAGACCGCCTTCGAGCTCGGCGCCTCGGGCATGCTCGACCGCGAGATCGCCGGCAGGCTTGGCCTGAAGCTCACGCACCTGCGCGAGATCCTCACCAACCCGGTCTATCGCGGCCGGCTCCATCGCGGAGAGCTCGCGGCGACGGGACCGACGATCGCTCCCGAGCTGTGGGATCGGGTGCAGCTCGTCCGCGGCCGGTTCAAGCGACGGCACCCGGGCTACCCGGTCAATCGACGGGAGTACGCGCTCGCCGGGATCCTCTTCTGCGCCGGGTGCGGGCGCCGCCTCACCGGCCACGGCGGGCGGTATCGCCACGTCGACCCCTGCCGGGCCTTCATCGACGCTCGCCCGGAAGGCCCGCCGGCCTCGTTCCCGCTCGTGCGGGTCCATGGGCACAGCTACCCCGCTGCGACCTACGACGGGATCGTGCCGTCCGTGCTTGCCCACATCGCGGCGACCGCCTCGGTCAAGGCCTCGGTCCTCGGCCTGCTCGAGGAGCGGGCCCAGACGGTCGACTCGCTCGCACTCGCGCGCATTGCCAAGGAGCGGGAAACCGCGCTGGCGCGCTATCTCAACGACCGCGATCTCGCCGCCCTGCAGTCGACGATGGTTCGTCTCGACGGCGAGGAAGCCGAGGCTCGCCGGCCTGCCAAGAAGATGGATCGCCGAACGACGCTGGCGTATCTGGCCGACCTACCGCGGCTGTGGGAGGACACACCGCCCGAGCGGCACCGCCCGCTTGCCGAGGCGATGTTCGAGCGGATCGAGGTGCTGGGAACGAAGGAAGCGATCGTCCACCCCACGCCTGAAGCCGAGGCTCACGGGTGGCCCGAGCTGTGGGGGGAGACGGTTCTGACCTCTGACCACAGAGGTCGGTATGGTCGGGGCGAGAGGATTTGAACCTCCGACCTCATCGTCCCGAACGATGCGCGCTACCAAGCTGCGCCACGCCCCGACCGAGTGCCGGCGGCCCTGAGGCCGCGCGAGCCCGACGAGTATAGCCGACGGCGGGGACTCCACGCCGAGGGCGAGAAAGCCGGGTCCGAGCGCGGAGGCGGCAACGGGGCCACCGAGGCCTGCGACCCTGCCCGGCGCCACCCCCTACCCGAGCGCGGGCAAGCTCGCCGCGGCGACCGCCTGGCCGTGCCGCTTGTCTCGCTCGGACGCCGTGTGGAACGTCGTCGCGTCAGCCAGCGCCGGGTCCTCGACGCGCAGCACCTCGCGGGCACGCTCCAGGATCAGGTCGCCTCCGCCGCCCGTCATGACGCGGCCCAGCAGGAGCAGGTGCTCGTACTCGTAGAAGTCGCGGTACTCCATCAGCGCGTAGCCCAGGTACGTGCCGATCGTCTCGTACACACGCCTGGCTCGCTCGTCGCCGGCCGCCATCAGGCGCTGGAGCATCGCGAGGCGCTCGGGCAGGGGCAGAGCCGGGTCGGCCTCGATCCCCGCCGCCGGCAGCAGCCGCGCCACCGCCTGCTGGGAGAAGTACTGTGCGCCGCACCCGCGGTCGCCGGACCACTCGTCCACGGGCGCGTCGGGCGCGTAGTCGATCGGGACGAACGCGAGCTCGTCGAGCCAGGAGGTCAGCTGACCGTCGGGCGTGACGTAGCCCGCGGCCTCGCTCGACCCCATCGCGATCCCGAGGAGCCCGCCGGCGCCCGACAGCATCGAGCCGGCGAGCGCCGTGACCTCGCCGTCGTTGACGACGACGAACGGGATCCCGTTCCAGGCCTGCTGCAGCTCGCGGAACAGCCCGCGGACGCGCGTTTCGAACAGCGGCCGCGGGACCGCCCGGAAGAGCGACGCGGCCCGGACCTCGTTGTCGACGTACACCCCCGCGGCGCTCCCGCCGATCGCGTCCACGCGCGGCATGTGCGCGGCCGCCGAGCGCAGCGCGTCCATGACCTGGTCGAAGTGCCACTGCGGGTCGGGCTGGTGCGACGGATCCCAGACGATCTCCTCGCTGAACACCACCTCGCCGTCGACCACCGCCGCGACCTTGCGGTCGCTCGCACCGAGATCGAAGCCGATCCGACAGCCGTCGAGATGGCGTCCGAGCGACGACGTGGACGCCCGCGACACGGGGAAGTCCGACCGCGGCGCCGCGACGACCTCGAACGGGGCGATGAACAGCTCCTCCCCCATCATGTGGGCGTCGAACCGGCCCGTCGGCGTCTCCTCGAAGTGGGAGCGCAGGGCCCGGACGAGCCCGTCCGGCCCGTCGATCCACACGCGGTTGCCGCCGCGCGACCACAGCAGGAACTTCACGAGCCGCTCGCAGAACGCGTGGCTCGCGGCGGCCTCGGGGCGCCCGTCCGGGAAGACCAGCGTCTCGCGTGTCGACACCGTCCCGCCCGGCTGCTCGACCGCGACCGCCACAGGCACGCCCTCGCGCAAGCCGGCGAGCGCGGCGGCCATCGCGCGGCGGGCGATGGCGGCAGGCCGGAACCGGGGGTCCAGCGGCGGCTGCACCCGTGGCGCGACCAGGTACGGGCGGAGGTCGGCGACCAGGTGCTCCTTCGTCTCCATGGGCTGTCCGTGTCCTCCGTCCCTCGCGGTCAGCGCGTCAGCGTGACCTTCGTGATGTTCCTGGGCGTCTCGGTATCCAGGCCGCGGGCGCGGGCCAGGTGATAGGCGAACAGCTGGGCCGGCACGATCGCCACGAGCGGCGACAGCCACTCGGGCACGACGGGCAGCGCCACGACGTCACCGAGGCCCTCGACCTCGGGCGCGTCGGAGAGCACGAGCAGGTTCGCGCGGTCCTCGCGCAGGCGGCGCAGCAGCTCGAGCATGCCGGGCAGCGCCGGCCCCTGCGTCGCGACCGCGAGCACGGGGAAGCCCGGCTCGACGAGCGCGATCGGGCCATGCTGGAAGTCGGCCGCGGAGTACGGGTCGGCGAGCAGGTAGGCGAGCTCCTTGAGCTTGAGCGCCCACTCGCGGGCCGTGGCGTAGTGGAGGCCACGCGCCAGGACCACCGTGCGGTCCTCGGTCGCGCGCGCGGCCGCGAGCGCGGCCACGCGGCCCTCCTCGAGCAGCGCTGCACGGATCGCGTCCGGGACGGCCCGCAGCTGGACCGCCGACTCGTCGTCGCCGCTGAGCGCGGACGAGAGCATGGCGAGGATCGCGATCTCGGCCAGGTATGTCTTGGTCGCCGCGACCGCCCGTTCCGGGCCCGCGTCGAGCGTGACGACGTGCTCCGCCGCCTGGGCCAGCTCCGAGCCGGGCTCGTTCGTGATGGCCGCGGTCAGCGCCCCCTGGCGCCGCGCATGCTCGAGCACCGCCACGACGTCGGGCGAACGCCCCGACTGCGAGATGCCGAGCACGGCCGCGTTCCGGAGCCGCGGCCCCGTGCCGTAGATCGAGACGAGCGACGGGGCCGCGAGCGCGACCGGGAGCCGGTTGCGCAGACCGAGCACGTACTGGCCGTAGATCGCGGCGTGGTCGGACGTCCCACGCGCGGCGATCAGGACCAGGTCGACGTCCCGCTCACGGATCGCGCGCGCAAGCTCGCGCACCGGCGCCATCGACGTCTCGAGCAGCCGCTCGACGACCGCCGGTTCCTCCCCCAGCTCGGATCGCATCGTCATCGGAGTGTCTCCGTAGGTGCCGCGACCCGTCCCGGGGCAGGCGGCCGGACATGGACGGCAGGATCGCGCTCGGCCGGCGCGACTGGCAGGTGGCCCGCGGATGCAGTGCGACCGACGAGCGCATCGGCCATTGCGATGCTCGGCGCCGGCTGCACGCCATACATGCACGCGGCGGCCGGGACCCTGGCATACGCCTCGAGGTCGAAGGGACCGCGCCCGGCGACCGCGAGGACCGACACGCCGTTCGCGGCCGCGGCAGACAGCGCGGGGGCGGCGCCCGGCAGGGTGACCGGGGTGTCGAGCGGTGCGCGGGGCGCGGCGGGTGGCACGGACGGGAGGGTATCAGGGCGTGCCGGGATCCTGCGCGGCCCGTGTTCCGCCGCGATCGAGAGGCCGCGATCCGGACCGACGCGACCGCGTGGTCTGCGGACTGATGCGGGCCAGCGAAACCGGGCGAGGCGGGCTCCCGCTATCCGCCATAGGGGCTGAGCGCGGCGAGGAGCGACGCGGGCGACGTCCCCGGTCCAACGCGGATGCGCGGCACGGTGAACCGCCCCCCGTACGACTCGTACGCCCCATAGACGGTGGTCGCCGCGAGCTCGTAGCCCGCCTGTGCGAGGATCGGCATGTCCTGCGCGCTCCAGTTGCCGTACGGGTACGCGAGCGTGACCGGTGCCACGCCGGTCCAGCGCTGGATGGCTCGGGCCGCGTTGACGATCTCGGCCCGTGCCGTCGCGGCCGGCACGATCCCGAGCCCGACGTGGTGGACGGTGTGGTTCGCGATCTCGTCGCCGGCGCGCGCGAGCGCACACAGCTCCGGCGCGGTGAAGAACGCCCCGATGCCGATGCGGTCCGTGATCACGAAGAACGTCCCGACGAAGCCGTACCGCCGGAACACGGGCAGCACGTAGTCGTACCCGTCGCTGTACCCGTCGTCGAACGTGATGACGAGCGTGCGGGGCGGCTCGGAGACGCCGGCCGCCAGGTCCGCGCCGAGCTGCCGGAACGTGATCGTGTGCCAGCCGGCGGCGTGCAGCGCGGCCATCTGGGCCCCGAACAACTGCGGCGGCACGACGAGGCTCGGCAGCGAATCGCCCTTGCGGGAGAGCGGCACGACGCGGTGGTACATGAGGACAGGCACGCGCTCGACGAGGGACGGGTTCCGCCACGTGATGGGCGACGTCAGGAAGGCCTGCGCTCCAGCCGGAGTTCCGGCCTGGGACTGCGTCACGCCCGCCTGCGACGATGCCGACGACGAGGACCCGGCGCCCGCCGGATTGCACCGGGGCGCGGGCGCGGCCCGGGTCGAGGAGCCGATCACGACGGGAGCGGCCTGCGCGGCCGTGCCTGTGGGCCCGGTCGACGCGGTGCCCGCCGAGGCTGGCGACGATCCCGGCCCGCCGTCGGCGATCCACGGCGGGCCGCTCGCGGCGGCCGGGACGGAGTCCGAACCAGGGGCCGCAGCGCCGGAGACCGGGGAGGCGGACGAGGGAGTGCTCGACACCGAGGCGCCGGGCTGCCACAGCGGCAGCACGGTTCGCACGGCCGGGGAGGCAAGCGCGCCGATGCCGAGCGCCACCACGAGCAGGGCGGCGCCGGCGGCGGCGAATCGGGCCCGGTGGGGTCGTCTGGCTGATGGCACGGCGGCATGGTACGCGGCGGCGCGTGATCGGGCCAGGAACGACGGGTGCCGTCCCGTCGCGCCCGCGCGACGGGCCGGCTTCGGCCGCGCGGTGTGTCGCCGGCCGCACTCTCGTTTCGCCCTCCGGGGGCGAGCTCAGCCCTCGCCGGCCATCGGCGAGAGGGCCACCGCTACACTCTCGCAAGGATGGGTCTCGACACGGAGGGAAGGATGTCGGACAACGAGCGGCGTGAGCGGTGGGCGCTCGTCCTCGGGGCGAGCAGCGGTTTCGGTGCGGCGACAGCGATCGCGCTCGCGCGCGACGGATGTTCGATCATCGGCGTTCACCTCGACCTGCGCGGGAGCGCGGCGAGCGCGGACCAGGTACGCCGGACGATCGAGGACGCCGGCGTCCAGGTCGTCTTCCACAACGTGAACGCCGCGGACGAGGCGAAGCGTCACGCAGTCGTCGAGGACATCCAGCGGCGGTTCGCGGAGCGGCGCGAGGCCGGGGCGGACCCCTTCATCGCGGTGTTCCTGCACTCGCTCGCCTTCGGCGTCACCCTCTCGTACATCTCGACCGATCCCGCGCGCAAGGAGGTCTCGCAGCGGCAGATCGAGATGACCGCCGACGTCATGGCGCACTCGATGGTCTACTGGGTCCGCGATCTCTTCCATGCCGGCCTGTTCGGGCCCGGCAGCCGGATCTTCGCGATGACGAGCGAGGGCGCCGTCAAGGTCGTGCCCACCTACGGTCCGGTGTCCGCCGCGAAGGCCGCGCTCGAGTCGCACTGCCGCCAGCTCGCGCTCGAACTGATCCCGCACCAGATCACCGTCAACTCGATTCGCGCGGGCGTCGCCGACACGCGCGCGTCGCGCGCGATCCCCGGGCACGAAGAGCTCTTCCAGTACGCGCGCGAACGGAACCCCGGCGGCCGGTTGACGACGCCCGAGGACGTGGCACAGGCGATCGTCGCGCTCGCGTCGCCGCGGCTCTACTGGATGACCGGCAACACGATCGGCGTCGACGGGGGTGAACTCATGGGCAGCAAGCAGGCCGGAGAGTGAGCGCAGCCGGCGGAACCCCGAACGGGAGCGGGACGATGGCGGACCCCCGCCCGCCGGTACGCCCTCGACCGCCGCGGTTCGAGACACCGGCGCCCCCTCCCCCGGTCACCCCGACGTTCCGCCTCGTGAACGCAGCGGTCCGCGCGCTGATGGCCGCCGGCCAGGTGAAGCTCATCGTCGACGGGGCGGACCTCCTGCCAGACCGGCCCGGCGTGATCCTCGCATCGAACCACCTGTCGTGGGCCGACCCCATCCTGCTCGCGATCGCGATCCATGAGGCAACCGGCCGTCGAGTCCGTCACATGGCGAAGGCCGAGGCCGTCTCGATCCCCGTGTTCGGCACACTGCTTCGCGACTACGGCGGGTTCGCCGTGAGGCGTGGCCGGCCCGACCGCGAGGCCTACCGGATGGCGACGGCCGTGCTGGCGCGCGGCGACTGGCTGGGCCTGGCGCCGGAGGGCACGCGCAGCCGGACGGGCGTCCTCGGTGAGCCGAAGCCGGGCGTGTCCCTGCTCGCCCTGCGGAGCGGCGCCGAGGTCGTGCCCGCGGCCCTGTGGGGCACGGAGAACCTGTGGCCCGTCGGGAAGCTGCTGCCACGGCCGAGGAGGATCGTCCACATCCGGTTCGGCGAGCCGTACCTGATGTCGGCCGTGGCCACGGCGGCGGCCGGAACCCGCCACGCGGCGCTCGACGCGGCGAGCGACGACCTCATGCGCCGCATCGCAGGACTGCTCCCCGAGCGCTACCGGGGCCGCTTCGGGTAGGACGCCGCCCTCGGGACCGCCGTCATCCCTTCGTCCGGGAGCCCTGGGGTGACGGATGGGCCATGCCGGGTGGGCCGAGCGGAAAGCCCGGCATGGCCCCCCGACCAGACCCCTCGCTCAGAACTGCTCGAGGTAGCGGTCCAGCTCCCAGGACGTGACCTGCCCCCGGTACTCGTCCCACTCCGCGCGCTTCGCCTCGACGAAGTGGCTGAGCACGTGGTCGCCGAGCGCCTCGCAGATCACCGGGTCGGCCTCCAGCTCGTCGATCGCCGCGCCGAGCGTTCCGGGCAGCTGCCGGATCCCGCGCTCCGCGATGCGGGCCGCGTCCATCTCGTAGAGGCTCTCCTCGACCGGCTCCCCGAGCTCCATGCCCTTCTCGACGCCGTCGAGGCCCGCCGCGAGCATCACGGCGAACGCCAGGTACGGGTTCGTCGACGGGTCGGGGCAACGGAGCTCGATCCGGGTGGCCTCGATGCTGCGGCCCGGCGAGACCATCGGGACGCGGATGAGGGCCGAGCGGTTGACCCGTCCCCACGTCAGGTACGTGGGGGCCTCGTAGCCGGGCACGAGCCGCTTGTACGAGTTCACGAGCGGGGCGAGCACCGCGATCATCCCGCGGGCGTGAGCAAGGATCCCCGCCATGTACGACCGCGCGAGGTCCGACAGGCCGTACTTGTTCGACGGATCGGCGAACGCGTTTCGCCCGGCCTTCAGGTCGTAGAGGCTCATGTGGGTGTGCATGCCCGAGCCATTGATCCCGAAGATCGGCTTGGGCATGAAGGTCGCGTAGAGGCCGTGCATCTGCGCCACGGCCTTCAGGGTGAAGCGGAAGGTGACCGCGTTATCGGCCGTCTTCAGCGCGTCCGAGTACTCGAAGTCGATCTCGTGCTGGCCGGGCGCGACCTCGTGGTGCGCCGCCTCGACGCGGATCCCGAACGCCTCGAGCGCGTTGACCATGTCCTGCCGGACGTCCTGCGCAAGGTCCGTGCTGAAGTCGAAGTACCCGGCCTGGTCGTGCGGGAGAGGCTGGATCTCGCCGTGGTCGTCGCGGCGGAACAGGAAGAACTCGAGCTCCGGCCCCGTGTTCATGCGGTAGCCCAGCTTCTCGGCGCGCGCGAGCTGGCGCTTCAGGACGTAGCGTGGGTCGCCGACGAACGCCTCACCCTTCGGCGTGTACACATCGCAGATCATGCGGGCAGTTCCGCGGCCGCCGAGCGGCGCGGGCTCCCCGTGCCCGTTCTGCCACGGGATCTCGGCGAACGTGGTGATGTCCGGCTTGAGGTACTGGTCGCTCTCGGCGATCCGCGTGAACCCCTCGATCGAGCTGCCGTCAAACCAGGTCCCGTACTGGAGGGACGCTTCCAGCTGGTGCAGCGGGATGGCGATGCTCTTGACGGCGCCGACGACATCGGAGAACTGCAGCTGGACGAAGCGGATCCCGCGCTCCTGGGCCGCAGCCACCACTGCGCGTGGGTCCTGGCTCCTGACCTCGATCGTCATGATGTCCTGTCCTCCGCTGCACGGGGGTCGCGGGCGCGTCGTTGGGCCGCGTGCACAACTGCCCCGGAGTCTAGCGGACGATCACGACGGGAGGAACGGCAGAAGACCGAGGTTTCGGCGGCATTATTCGTCCTTCTGCACAAGACGGACCGCAACGGACAGCGCAAGCCGCAGTTCCGGGTCGTCGAGCCGCCAGCCGGTCCTGTCCTCGATCCGGCTCACGCGGTACAGCAGCGTGTTCCGGTGGACCCCCAGCGCGTCCGCGGCCGCAGCGGCAGCGGGCCGTTCCAGCACGGCGCGGAGCGTCCGGAGATCGCGCCGCTGCGCGCTGGGCGAGCCCGCGAGCATCGGAGCCAGCAGCTGCCTGGCCAGACGCACCCCGTTCGGGAGATTGTGCAGTTCGCCGAGCAGACGATAGGCCGGCAGGCGTTCGGCGACGACGACGCGTCGCTCCGACGAACAGGCGAACGGCGCGGCCGGCGTCGGCATGGGCGACGCCTCCGACCGGCCCGCACGCTCCGCCGACTCCAGCTCCTCGACGGCCTCCAGCGTCGCACGGGCCTCAGCCTCGGCCGCCGAGCGATCCTCGGCGGCGCGGAACGGGCGCGAGACCGCGACCGTTCGCCCGATCGTCGCGGCAATCCGGTCGGCGACGTCGAGCCCGCGCGGATCGTCCGGCGCGATCGCGGCCACGACACGGTACTCCTGACTCGTGGCGTCGCCGCGCAGCGCGAGCCGCCGCGCCGGGAGCAGGCCCGCGACGAGCTCGCGGATCCGCTCGCGCTCCTCCCGCGAGGGCGTGGCGCCGGCCCCGGAGAGGCGGTCGACCTGACGCCCGACGATCACGACCCATGGCGGCCCGTCCTGCGGCAGCCCCTCCCCCGGTACGGGTCCCATCCGACCGGCGCTCGCCGCGGGCCCCCTCGCCAGCTCGAGCGCGAGCAGCGGCGCGACGCGCTCGGCGACGGCGCGGTCGAGGTCGCTCGCGGGTTGCGGGCCGAGGAATGCGAGCGCCCCGGCGCCGGGCAACGGCACGCGCAGCGCCACGTGGCGCGGCTGAGACATGTACCGCGCGGCCGCTGCGGCCGCGCCCGGGACCGTGGCCGGCGCGTGGAGAACGAGGGCGACACCGCGCTCGTCCTCGATCGCCACCGCGCGGCCGATCGATCCGCCGATGGCCCCTGCGATCGCGTCGAGCCCGCGCCCGTCGAGCGCCACCCGCTCTGCGACCGACTCGACGCGTGCCGCCTGACGATCGAGCTCCGCCCGCCGGTTCACGAGGTACCCGACGATCGAGCGCTCGACGTCGGCCGCCTCGCGCCCGACGAGCCGCAGCACCGGACACGACCGCGGGAGCGCGGCGTCGAGGAGGCTCGCGGCCGCGGCGCCCACTTCGCCCTCCCCGAGCAGCAGCACGCCGCACGCGCCGGCCGACGCCAGTTCGTCGACGACGGCCGCCGGGTCGGCAGGGCCTGCCGCCAGCGCATCGAGGACGGTCTCGGGCACGAGCGCAAGGTCGCCGGGCTCCAGGCCGTCGAGCGCCGGGACGCGGGCGCGGAACACGCGGACCCATCCGACCTCTGGGCTGGCCGCGCTCGCGGGTGACAGCCAGGTCGCGGTGGGGACGACGTCGCGCTGGATCTCGGTCAGCGTCGGCATCGCCGTCCGGTCACGCCCGCCCGGCGGCCCCGAGGTCCGCCGCGGCTCCGAGGTGGCGCACCACCGTCCCAAGCTCGCGCGGGACGTCGACGTACCGGTCGGCAAGCATCGTCACCTGCGCGCGGTCGGGCCGCAGGCGCACCCAGACACGCCGGCGCGGGAAGTAGAACGTCAGCACCAGGCCGGCCGTCATGAGCGTGAACGCGATCCAGACGAGCATCTGACCGGGATCGCGTCGCACCACCAGACCGCTGAAGGCGCCGACGCCGGTCCACTGGATCGAGTACCCGCCGGTCGTCGACGCGGCGCTCGTCTGCCCCTCCGAGAGCGACTGGATGAATGCCTCCTGTGTGGTCCCGTCCGAGCCGGCCTTCAGGCCCTGCAGCGTCAGGCGCGGCGCGCCCGCCTGCGTCCGATCGAGCACGACGAGGAGGCCCGTGCTCGAGCCGGGGATCGTCAGGAACCCCTGCGGCAGGCCCGCCAGCGTCCCCGCGAGCAGGACGGGGCCGGTCCAGAGCAGCCGCCCATGGGCGTCGTGGATCTCGAGGTTCGCCGCGGGCCCGAACGTGTTCTGGTGGACGACCCACCCGTCGACCGTCAGCGGGTCGTTCACGTGGATCGTCTTCTGCGCGATCGCCCGCCCGTCGCGGTACACCACCACATTCGTCCAGAAGTCGGCGAACGTCCCGTTGGCGCGGACCGGGGCCTCGAACTGCACGTTCTTGATGATGAGGTTGCCGGGCGTCCCGACCGGCTGGACGGGGGCGGTCTGGCCGTCGCCGAGGACGAGCACGGTCTGGTATCCGAACGCGCCGGTGATCGCGGCCGCGAGGAGGAACGTCACGAGGCCGGCATGGGTCAGCAGCGTCGCAAGGCGGAAGTACTGGTTCCGGTCGCCGTACACGATGCCCTCGGCCCGCCGCACGACGAACCGGTGCCGGCGCAGCACGGCCGCCACGACGTCCGGCTCGAGCGGCGCCTGGACCTGCGCACGGTTGGCCAGCCGCAGGTCGAAGAAGCCGGCGGGCTGGGTCACGTGGACCTCCCGCGCCTGGCGCCACAGTCTCGGCGTGCGGTCGAGCGTGCAGACGACGATGCTGACCGCCAGCAGCGCGAGCAGCGTGGTGAACCACCACACGCTGAAGACGTGCAGGAGGCCGAGGCGGTCGAAGACGTCGACGAGCGCGGGCCCGATCGGAATGCCCAGCACGGCGAGACCCGCGTACTGCGACTGGATCATCTGGATCTGCTGCGCGTACTGGGACGGGTCCTGCACGGCCGACGCCGGCATCTGCGGCAGGAGCGTTCCGAACACGCCCGCCACGGCGATCACGATGATCTGGATGACGGCGAACCTGACGCTCGTCAGGAGGCGCCACGCAGCGAGCCCGATCTCGGCGAGCGGATCGGAGAAGCGCGCGGACCGCTGGGCGATCGAGGCGCCGGTCATGGCCGGCGGGCCGTCAGGACCCGGCTCGCGAGCGCGGATGGTCCGGGGTCGGTCTCGGCGTGCATCGGGCGGCATCCTACACCGGGCCGCCCGCCGGGCAGCCCGACCGCCCGGACCAGCCTCCACCACCCAGTCGGAGGCATCGGCGCGGTCGGTGGCGAACGACGCTGACGGGCGAACGACGCCGGACGAAGCCGACGATCGTGCGAAGCGCGCTTCCGGGACCTGCCTCACCCGCGAATCACGTTGCCGGATCACGTTGCCGGATCGGACGCCTGCTGCTACCGTCGGGGCATGGGACCGATTCGCTCGCGCGCGCCTGTCGATCGCGTCGGCGACGAGCTCGCCCCCGTCGACCAGCGCATCATCGAGCACCTGCAGGAGGACGGGCGCCGGCCGTTCACGCAGATCGCCGCCGACATCGGGGTCAGCGAGGCGGCGGTGCGCGCGCACACGAACCGGCTCATCGAGCGGGGGGTCCTGCGGATCCTCGGCGTCACGGACCCGACCAAGGTCGGGTTCCACCAGATGGCCATGATCGGCGTGCGCTGCGATGGCGACCAGCTCGTGCCGGCGGCGGAGCAGATCGCCGCGCTGCCCGAGGTGTCATGCGCGGTCATCACTGCGGGCCGCTACGACATCCTCGTGGAGGCCGTGTGCGAGGACAACGACGCGCTGCTCGCGTTCCTCGTCGATCGCCTCCGGCACGTCGAGGGGGTGCGCGAGACCGAGGCATTCGTCTACCTGCGGATCGTGAAGGAAACCTGCCGGTGGGGGACACGCTGACAGCCGGTCCCCGCCCGTGACCGGCTGTCGTCGACACCGGTTGTTCGCATCCCCGTTCTGGACGGGAGTGCCGGCCCGCCGGGCCCGGACCGGCAGACCGGGTCAGGCAGCGGACGTCCGCTGCAGCTGGTCCTGGCCCTCGGCGAACTCCTCGACCATCTTCTGGCAGAACGCCGGCAGGTCCGCCGGCTTCCGGCTCGTGATCAGGCCGTGGTCCGTGTCGACCTCCACGTCCTCCCAGTTGCCGCCTGCATTGCGGATGTCGGTCTGGAGGCTCGGCCACGACGTCAGCGTGCGCCCGCGCACCACGTCCGCCTCGACGAGCATCCACGGCCCGTGGCAGATGGCGGCGACGGGTTTGCCCTGCTGGAAGAACGCCCGCACGAACTGCACCGCGCGGTCGTTCTGCCGCATCCTGTCGGGGTTGGCGACGCCGCCAGGCAGGATCAACGCGTCGTAGTCCGACGCCTGGACCTGGTCCACCGTCTTGTCGACGGGCAGCTGGTCGGCCCTGTCCATGCCGTTCACCGCCTGGATCGTCCCCGACGTGGTCGAGATCAGCTCCGTCTTCGCGCCGGCTTCCCGGGCCGCCTGTCGCGGCTTCGTGAGCTCGACCTCCTCGACGCCATCGGTGGCGAGGATCGCGATCCGCTTGCCCTGCAACTCGTTCGCCATGCGGTTCCTCCCATGCTCGGGCGGCGAGGCCGCCCGTGACCGCGGGACGCCGCGGATCGGCGCCCGGCTGTCGTCGTGTGGATGACCGGATGGCCGGGCGACGTGAGCCGTCGCGCCTCACCCGATCCCCCGCATGGTCGCTCCTGGCCTTCGAGCCTCCGCGTGACGTCCCGCACGACAGGGTTTCAGGGACGTGTCAGCGGCCCGGAGGCGGGCGCGGATGCGTGGCTCGTGGACGGGCGCGACGGCATGGGGTTCGCCCCGGACGTCGTCGACGGCCTCGTCCACGACGTCCGGACCGAGCTCGAACGCGCGGTCGAGCGGGTGCGCCGCGACGCCGAGCAGGCTTGACGGAGGCGTTGCCGAACCCGACCCCCGTTCAGCGCGCGCCGTTCGCGCCCCGCGGATGGAGCCGCGGGGTGCCACCGCTCCGGGGCTCGGTCACCGGCACCGAGGCGATCTCGCTCAACTCCTGCGTGACGAATCCGCTCGCGACGCCCCAGTAGTAGCACACGATCCCGATCACGATCTCCACGATGTCGCTCGCGGGGAACGCCAGCGCCGGCGTCTTGAGGGGGCCGTACTCGCCGAAGTACGAGACGAGGAACGTCGCGAGGAGCACCGCGAGCAGCCACGCGGATCGCTCGACGTGCATGCGACCGACGTCGTTGCTGAGGTACCAGAGTGCCGCGCTGAACACGATCAGCGTCGCCGCGAACAGGATGAAGTAGGCCGGGAACGACAGCGACCCAGGCGCGGCGGTCGTGCCGGTGTTGAGGACCCAGCCGCCCAGCGCGTTGACGACAATCCAGACGACGAGGAAGACGACGCCGATGACGACGCCGACCTGCCTCGACAGCCAGCCCTGGTTGGGCGCGACGTACGCGGCGAAGACGGCGAGGCCGATGAAGACCGCGGCGTAGACGTTGACGAGGGTCTGGAACCCGGACCAATAGACGACCATGAGCGCGGCGAGGAACCCGAGCGGCGCGATGATCTGCGCTCCGGGGAGCCGGAACGGCCGGGTCAGGCCCGGGGCTGCGCGACGAAGGACCGGCAGGCCGAGCCCGCCCATGATGTACGTCAGGACGGTGGCCGACGTGATGAAGCCGACGAGGCTGTACCAGCTCGGGAGCGGCGCGAAGAACAGGCACCCGACGACGAACGTCGCCAGCAGCGAGACCCACGGGATCCCGAACCGGTTCATCTTCTCGAACACCCTCGGGAAGTAGCGGTGGACGCCCATGCCGTAGATCGCACGCGTGCCGGTTCCCAGGTAGATCCAGCCGGTGCCCGAGGGCGAGACGGCGGCGTCGATGAGCAGCAGTGTGGCGAACGCGCCGAGGATGCCGATCCCGGTGGCGTTGAGCGCGGAGTACAGCGGACCGGACGCCCAGCTGCTGGCCTTCAGGGCGGCCCAGTCGCCGGGCGTCACGCCGGCCTTGGCGAAGTCGACCGCGCCGGTGAACGCGAGCTGCAGCAGGACGTAGATGACCATGCCGATGATGACCGACAGGATCGTGGCGATCGGGACGTCGCGCTGCGGGTTGCGCGCCTCCCCGCCGTACTCGAGCGCCTGCCGGAACCCGAGGTACGCGAACACGATCCCGGACGTGGCGAGCGCCTGGAAGATCGGTGAGGGGCCCAGTGGGGTGAAACCGCCGTACGCCGTGAAGTTCTGGCCCTTGAACGCCAGGAACAGCAGGAGGAACGTCAGCGTCGGGATGATGAGTTTCCACCAGGTGATCCAGCGGTTGAACTCCGAGAGGAAGCGCACGCCGACGAAGTTCACGACGAAGAACAGGACCATCAGCAGCACCGCGAACACGATGCCGTTCGGCCACGTCAGGACCTTGACGCCGCTCACTGTGGCCGTGAAGTCGGCACCGGTGAACTTCGTCGAGAGATAGGTGACGACGGCCTCCGCCTCGATCGCGGCGACGGACGTCGCCGCGAGGGCGTACGCCCATCCGAGGATGAACCCGGTGAAGGCGCCGTGCGTCAGGGCCGGATAGCGGACGATCGCGCCGGAGCGCGGCAGCATCCCCGCGATCTCGGCGTAGGTGAGCGCGATCAGCAGGACGAAGATCCCGCCGAGTATCCAGGAAATGACCGAGGCCGGACCCGCCGTCGCGTCGGCGCCCAGCACGGCGAACAGCCAGCCGGACCCGATGATCCCGCCCATCGACAGGAACAGCAGCTGCTGGAGCGGCATCGCCCGCCGCAGGCCCTTGTCAGCCTCCTCGAACCTCCCCGTCCTGGGCTCCTCCGCCATCAGCGCATCTCCTTGCGTGCCGACGCTCGGCGCGCGCGAGCCAGCGCGGGAGCCGGACATCGGCTTCGCGGTCGCGCGCCTATGGGTGGTCTCACCAACCGCGTGGCGCAGGCAAGGGAGTTACAGGCGGACAAACATTACAGATGCATATCAACAGTCCAAGCGCTCGCCGCCGGCGCGGTCACGACCTCGGAAATGTCGCTGGACCGCCCGCCGCCTCGCATGAGCCGGACGCGGTCCGGCCGAGCGGCCCTTCAGGCGGGCCCGGCCGGCAACGGCTGCCCGCCGGCCGCCTCCCATGCCAGTGCGGCGCCCAGGACGACCTCGGGATCGCGGCCCGCGATCTGCAGGTTCCCGATCGCGATGGCGGGCCAGCCGAGAAAGTTGAACGGACGCGTGAAGCGCGTCATCGCCCCGCGGACGTTCGGCTCCCAGCAGTCGTCGGGGGGTGCCTCGATCGGGAGCACCGGGCTGATCACGAGGTCGACCGCCGGCTCGACCGCGGCGCGTCGCCGCAGTTCCCGGAGCGCAAGCAGGCCCCGCCGGTACGCGACGGCCGGGACGTGCTGCGCCCGGTCGAGCTTGATCTGGAGGTCCGCGCCGTACCGTTCGCGCAGCCGCGGAAACGACTCGAGGTGGGTGATCGCGCACTCGGCGTCGAAGACAGGCATCAGGTCGGCATCGGGCTCGGGCAATGCGATCGCCTCGAGCCGGGCACCGAGTGCGGCAAGCGACTCCTCGTGCCCGGTCTCGGCGAGGACGCCGACGCGGAGCCCTGCCAGCCGCGGCGACGGCATGGGGCGGCCCGAGAGGACGGCGTCGACGAGCGCGACCTCCGCGACCGTTCGTGCCATGGGCCCCGGGGTGTCGAACGACGGCGCGAGCGGGAACACGCCGGCAACCGGCAGCGAGCCGAAGGCGGGCTTGTACCCGACCACGCCGCAGCAGGCGGCCGGGATCCGGAGCGAGCCGCCCGTATCGGTGCCGACCGCGATCGTCGCCTGGCGATCGGCGACCGCGGCGGCCGACCCGCCCGAGGAGCCGCCGGCGACGCGCCCCGGCAGCGTCGGGTTCGCCACCGTGCCCCAGTGCGGGTTCTGGCTCGTGACGCCCCACGCGAACTCGTGCAGGTTCGTCTTCCCGACGACGACGGCCCCCGCCTCCTCGAGGCGCCGGACGACGGGCGCCGTGCGAGTCGCCGTCCGATCGAGGAACGACGAGCCGGCCGTGGTCACGAGCGCCGCGACGTCGAACAGGTCCTTCACCGCGAGCGGCACGCCGGCGAGCGGGACCCCGGCCAGCGGGCGGAGCCCACCGGTGGCGGCGGGAACGCGGCGTGCAGCGCGACGTCCTCCGGCCCCCGCGTCCACGCTCGCGGCCGGTCGCCCTCTCGACGCGTCAAGGCGCTCCGCCCGCTTTCGGGCCCGGTCGGCGGACATCGAGATGAACGCGTGGCCTGCGGCGCGCGATTCGATGCGGGCGAGCGACGCGTCGACGACGCGCCTGGCCGTGACATCGCCGCGCGCCACCGCGGCCGCGAGTTCGCCTGCAGGGAGCGCGAGGGGATCGTCCACGTGCTGCGCGCCGCTCATCCGCTGCCGGCGCGGCATCGCGTCGTACGGCCGGGCATCTCTCCGAGGAATGCGGTCCGCGGCTTCATGCGCTCCCTGCTCTGGCCCCCTGCTCTGGCTCTGCCAGGCTGATATCCTACGGCCAGCCGACGCCTCACGTCGGGCTGACTGTTAACTCCGCGCGAAGGAGCTTTCGCATCCCCCGGTGTCGCGTCGACGATCCCGACCCGCCCGGGCCAGCACGTCGAACCCAACCCGAACCCTGCACGAGGCGCGCCGACGCGCGTCGATGACGGACGCCGGTGCGCGTCCCCGCCTCCCGATCGCCAGCCGCTCGCATGCCCGCGCGCCCTGAATCTCGTGCGCCGCACACCCGGCCACCGGAGGAACCCTTCGTGATCCGACTCACCCAGCTGGCCGTTTCGAAGCGCAGCGTGACGCTGCTCGTGGCGGCCGGCCTCTTCCTGGCCGGCATCTTCTCGTGGGGCCAGCTCAACCAGGAGCTGCTGCCGAACATCGCGCTCCCATACATCGTCGTGGTCACGCCCGTGCCCGGCGCGAGTGCGCAGGACATCGCCACGCAGGTCACGCAGCCGATCGAGCGGGCGGTCGGGAGTCTGCCGAGGCTGCAGCACGTCAACTCGAGCTCGGTCAACAGCATCTCGGTCGTCGTGGCGGAGTTCTCCTACGGGACGGATGTCAAGTCGACTCAGGACGCGCTCACGCAGGCCGTCGACGCGGTGCAGCTTCCCTCCGGATCGACGCCGCAGATCCAGTCGCTGGACATCAACGCGCTGCCGCCCCTCGTCGTCTCGCTCCAGGCGTCCGGGCCGACGACACAGGCGCAGCTCAACGCGCTCGCGACCGGGACGATCGCGCCCGCGCTCCAGGGCATCGACGGCGTCGCAAAGGTCGGCCTGAGCGGCACGATCCAGCAGCGCGTGCTGATCGCGCTCGACCCCGCGAAGCTCGCCGCGGCCCGGGTCAGCCTGTCGCAGATCCAGGGCGTGCTGCAGGCGAACAATCTCGTGCTTCCGGCCGGGTCGCTGCCGGTGGGTAACGTCTCGATCCCGGTCTCGACGGAGCACCGGTTCACGTCGGTCGACGAGATCCGCTCGCTGGTCGTCGGCGTCGCGGGGTCGTCGGCTGCGTCCGCAGGTACGACGGCGGTGGCGCAGCCGGACACCGGTCAGTCGGGCGCGGGCCAGTCGGGGGCGGCCGCGCCGTCGTCAGGCCTCGCCGCCGCGGGCCAGTCGGGCCCGCCCTCGTCGGGGCTGCCGTCACAGGCCGCCACGCCCACACCCGTGACCCTCGGTGACCTCGGCACCGTCAACCTCGTCGACGTCCAGCCGACCGGCTACGCCGAGCTCAGCGGCAAGCCGGCTCTCGTCGTCACGATCTCCAAGACGTCGGACGCGAACACGGTCAACGTCGTGACCGCCGTGCAGAGCCGCCTGGCGCAGCTGCGAGCCCAGAGCGGCAACGCATTCGCGGTCGAGACCGTCCAGGACCTGTCCAGTTACATCACCCAGTCGCGCGACAGCCTCGTGCGCGAAGGCGGCCTCGGCGCGCTCTTCGCCATCGTGGTGATCTTCCTGTTCCTCCTCAGCCTCCGCTCGACGCTCGTCGCGGCGGTCAGCATCCCGCTCTCGATCATGACGGCGCTCACGCTCATGCTCGTCGCCGGAATCACCGTCAACATCATGACGCTCGGCGGGCTCGCGGTCGCCGTCGGGCGAGTCGTCGACGACGCGATCGTCGTGCTCGAGAACATCTACCGCCACCGAGGCCGCGGCGATCCGATGCGCGAGGCGGTCATCTCCGGGACGCGCGAGGTCGCGAGCGCGATCACGAGCTCGACCCTGACGACCGTGGCGGTCTTCCTGCCGCTCGGCTTCGTGGGCGGTCTCGTCAGCCAGTTCTTCCTGCCGTTCGCGCTCACCGTCACGTTCGCCCTGCTCTCCTCGCTCGTCTGCGCGCTGACGGTCGTCCCCGTGCTCGCGTCGCTGATCGTCGATCGCGTGAAGCTCAATCCCGATGAGGGGCCGCGGCACCACGAGACGATCGTCCAGCGGCTCTACACGCCCGTGCTGCGGGCGGCCCTGCGCAGCCGGGCGACGCGCTGGGGCGTCATCGGGATCGCGGCCGTGCTCGTGGCGGGCACCGCGCTGCTCATCCCGCACATCCCGACGCAGTTCCTCAACGCCGGGTCGGAGAAGTACCTGCAGGTGAGCGTGTCGCCGCCGAGCGGAACGCCCTCGGCCACGGTGCTCGAGCAGACGCAGGCGGTCGAGCACCGGCTGCTCCAGAACCCCGAGGTGGTGCTGACCGAGGCGACCGTGCCGGGCGACGGGGACACCGGCGTCGCCACGCTCTCGGCCGCGTTCACCGGCCAGGCGAGCAACGCCGCGACGGTCATCGCGAAGCTCGACCCGAGCGTGAACCTCGACACGGAGCAGACGAAGCTCGCCGCCCAGCTGGCGTCGCTCCAGGCGCCGGGCTGGCAGCTCCAGGTCTCGCAGCAGAGCATGACGGGAAGCAGCTCGCTCAGCATCGTCGTGAGCGGGTCGGACGCGGGCTCGGTCGCCACGGCGGCGTCGCGCGTCCTCGCCTCCCTGAAGACGATGCCGCAGCTCATCAACGTGTCGTCGGACCTCGCGTCGCAGACGCCCGAGGTGCAGGTCAACGTCGACCCGAACAAGGCCCTGCTGGCCGGCACGTCCACCGCGCAGGTCCAGGCGCAGATCCACGCCGCGCTCGCCGGGCAGTCACTCGCCACGATCGGGCTGCCGTCCGGCCCCGCCGAGCTCTATCTCCAGGTCCAGCCGGCCGGGCTGGACTCGGTGGCCGCGCTCGCGCAGATGCCCGTCGGACAGACGGGCGTCCCGCTCGGCTCGATCGCGGCGGTCCGGCAGGTCGAGACGCAGGTGCGCATCACCCGCGTGGACCAGTCGCCGGCGGCGACGATCAGCGCGGACACGACGAGCCAGGACACGGGCGCGATCTCGCGCCAGGTGCAGAAGCAGATCGATTCGCTGCGGGCCGCCGGGCAGCTCCCCGGGGTGACCGTCAGGCTCGGCGGCGTCACCGAGCAGATGAACACCGCGTTCGGCGGGCTGTTCGCGGCCATGGCCGTCGCGATCCTGCTCGTCTACATCGTGATGGTGCTGGTCTTCGACTCGCTCATCGACCCGTTCGTGATCATGTTCAGCCTGCCGCTCGCGACCGTCGGCGCGTTCCCGGCGCTGTTCCTGACCGGCCGGGCGCTCGGGGTCAGCGCGCTCATCGGGTTCCTCATGCTGATCGGGATCGTCGTGACGAACGCGATCGTGCTGCTCGACCTCGTCAAGCAGCACCGGCGGCGGGGGCTGCCGGTGTACGAGGCACTCGTCGAGGGAGGACGGACCCGCGTGCGGCCGATCCTCATGACGGCCATCGCGACCATCCTGGCGTTGATCCCGCTCGGGCTTGGGCTCTCCGAGGGCGAGATCATCGCCTCCGAACTGGCCACGGTCGTGATCGGCGGCCTGTTCTCGTCGACGTTCCTGACCCTGATCGTGGTGCCTGTGGTCTACTCGCTCGTCGAGGGCGGCAAGGTCGGCGTCGGGCGGCGGCTGTCGGGCGGTGGTGGCTCGAGCGGACACGGGCAGCGGCCGCTCCCAGAGGCGTAGCGGCGGGGCGCCCGGGGGATCCGTCAGGCATGCGCGTGCCCCTCGAGGCCGCTGCGGTCCTCGCGCTCGAGCTGAAACGTGGAGTGCTCGATGTCGAAGTCGCCCGACAGACAGCGGCACAGTTCGTCCAGGACCTGGGGGGTGGCGACCTCGGGGCCGATGACCACGTGCGCGGAGAGGACGTTGAGGCCCGACGTGATCGTCCAGGCGTGGAGGTCATGCACGTCGCGCACGCCGCGGGCGCGAGCGATGTGCGCACGAACCTCGTCGAGATCGACGCCCTTCGGCGTCGCCTCGAGCAGCACGTTCGTGGCCTCGCCGAGCAGCGAGAGCGTGCGCGGAAGGATGAGGATGCCAATGAGCACCGACGCCACGGCGTCGGCGGGCGTCCAGCCCGTGAGCGAGATGACCGTTGCGGCGACGAGCACGGCCGCCGACCCCACCAGGTCACCGAGCACCTCGAGGTACGCGCCGCGCATGTTCAGGCTCTCGCGCTGCACCTGGCGGAGCAGGGCGAGGGAGACACCGTTGGCGACGAGGCCGACGACGGCCACCGCGAGCATGAGCGTGGAGGCGACGTCCGGTGGCCGCGAGAGCCGCTGCCAGGCCTGGACGAGGACGAACGCGCCGATGCCGAACAGCAGCGTGGCGTTGACGCCGGCGGCGAGCACCTCGAGGCGCAGGTAACCGAACGTGCGTCCGCTCGTCGCCGGACGGCCGGCGAACCAGATCGCGAGCAGCGCCATCGCCAGTCCCGTGACGTCGGTGAGCATGTGGCCCGCATCGGCGAGCAGCGCGAGGCTGTTCGCGGCCCACGCTCCGGCAACCTCGACCCAGAAGATGACGAAGTTGAGGCACAGGACCGCGACGAGCCGGTCGCGGTTGGCGGCAGCGGATGACCGGTGCGCGTGGGGCATCAGGCTGACTCGCGCAGGTGCGCCAGCGCGTCTCGAAGCACGTGCCGAACGTGCGCGTCGGCGAGCGCGCAGAAGACCAGGCGTCCCTCTTTCGCACGCGTCACGATCCCCCGCTCGTGGAGATATGCGAGCTGGTGCGAGAGCGCCGAAGCCGAGATCTCGAGGGAGAGCGCAAGATCGCCCACGCACCACCGCGGGGCGAGCGAGAGCGCCTGCAGGATCCGCACGCGGGTCGGGTCGGCGAGGACCGCGAACCAGTCGCCCGCGCCGCGCGCCGTGTCGACGTCGATCAGCTGCGGCAGCAACGGCCGGACCTCGTCCGGGTGGAGGAGGCCGACCTCGCCCAACACTTGAGTCATCACTCAAACGATATCACGGCCGTCGGCCACGTCCCCCGCCAACGTGCGGCGGCAATCGCCAGTGTCAGCCAGGGGTTCGTGCGCCCACGGACCGACACTGCATCTCGTGGTCCGCTGCTGCGAAGGGGGATGGGCAGGATCGTCGAAAGGGGGTGGTCGGGGCGGCGGGGCTCGAACCCGCAACCTCGTGCTCCCAAAGCACGTGCGCTACCGTTGCGCCACACCCCGACGAGGCTCAAGCTCGGTCAGCGCAGGATACTCGACATCTGCGACGCGACGTGGGGCTCGCGTCGACAGTACCGAGCCTCCATCGGGCCGGTACGCGGCCTTCACCGCTCGAATCGCACATGACGGCCCAATCGCATGTGCTTCGGCGTGGGAATCCGCGGCACGTGTTCCGCCCCACCGGGTGGGAGTCGGCCCATGGATACTCACGTGAGTTCCAGCTGCGGAATCCCGGGAGGGGCAAGGCGGGAGTCCGAAAACCCCGGAACGGGAACCCCGCGGAGTGCGCATACGGGCCGCTCACCACCCGAATCTCCACACCCTGCGCTCGAACTCGCCGGTGATGATCCGCACGTACCCCGACAGTACGCGTCGCATGCCGCCTCCCCGGCGTCGACCCGCAGCGGACCGGACAGCGCGGTGAGTTTGTCGAGCGTGGCGACCCTCGTGCCGGGGGCGCCATGATCCGCGTCACCCCGGCCCCGAACCGGGTCGGTGTGCCCAGGCCCGCGCCTCATCGATCCGCCGGAGCGGGCGGGGCCGCCCCGTCGCCCTCACGCTCGAGGAGCACCGTGAGAGGGCCTTCTTCGTACGCGGCATGCGGCGTCAGGTCGACGCTCCCGACGTGCCAGCCCTGCCGGCCGAGCTCATCGAGGCGCTCGACGAGCTGGAGCAGACGGGAGCCGTCCCGGTTGAGCGGGATCTGTTCGATGCGGTGTTCCACGCGGTGCATGGCGAGTTCCCTTCAGGAGCAACGGCGGGAGCACCCCGATGCGCGGTGCCACCCTCAGGTTCGGTGCGGTGGCGTTGGGGGTGCGATGGGCACGGCACGGAGAACGGCGGAGATCGAGCAAATGCACGCGCAATGCGTCCAGACGGGAACGGATCCCGCCGGGCTTCCTCGCCGGCTGCCTGCGGCCCCTCCTGGTCGCCACTCGTCGCCGTAGCCGATGGATGCCGCAACGGCGTCCCAGGCCCAGGTGGGACGGCCAGATCGGCACCTCCGAGACGCTCCCGGGCCGCGACGGAACGGGCCGTTGACCGCCTGCGCCAGCGGAGGACGGCGGCCAAACTGGAACAGCGCAGGATCCACCGCGCAGGCCGGCACGTGCGAAGATCACCGGACGGTGTCCCGGCGAGGCAGGAGAGGCAGGTCCAATGACTGACGGACCAACCATGTTCGGCCCTGATGACGAGCAAGCGTTCATCGCCGCCCGCGGCGCGGTCGTCGACTCGTACCGTGCGGCCGCCACCCGGCGATCAGATGCGGACCCATTCGTGGCCTCGACGATGCTCGACTTCAAATGGGCGTATGGCGACGGCCGCATCTTCGAGTGGCGCCGCACGGATCTCGACGACCTTCTCCTGTCCTATTACCCGCGGAAGGTCGCGGTCCCTGACGAAGAGCTGCTGGCCATCGTGCCCGCCGCCAAGGACTTCCTGACGTTCCTGCAGGATGGACAGGTACTGCGCGGCGATCCGCTGCCCGAGCTGTTCGATGGCCTGGACGCGCTCCTCCCCGAGTTCGCGGCGGCGATGCACGACGCCTCGAACTCTGGCATGGCCAAAGGCCTCGTCGCGGCGATGAAGGCCGAGGGCGTCGACATCAGCCAGCCGGACGCCGTCAGCCAGTGGATCGAGGATCTCAACGCGCGTCCCATCGAGGAGCGGGAGGCCATTCTGGAGGCCGAGGGTTCGGAGCCCCTCGTTCTCCCGTCGATCGAGCTGCCGGGCGAGGACGAGCTGGCGCGTGCCGCGGAAGCCTCCAGGGGGCTTGCCCTGCTGGCAGGCTTCGCGCGCTACGTCGGCGATGGACGCAAGCTGACCCGGCTGGGTTTCCTGACGCTGTCCGACGGGCGGGCGCTGGTCGAGCTTCTCGAGACCGGCGACGTGATCGACCCACGCATCGGGGACAGACCCTACAGGACCCGCAGCACCGCCGAGCTTCCGCTCCTGAACCTGCTGTTTCGCTGGGCGCGGGCGGCGGGCTTCGTGAAGGTGCGCCACGGGTGGGTCTCGATCACGCGACGCGGCAGGTCCATGGGCAGGAAGCCGATCGCGGACTGGCAAGCGGCGTTCGAAGGCTTCCTCGTGTGCGATCCGGTGCCGGCGGGCCACGGCCTCGGGGCCAGCGAGGACGGGCCGTTCTGGAACGAAGTCCTCCTCGAGCTCATCGAGGAGCTTCCCCTCGGTCTGTACCTCGGCAGCGAAGTCGACCTCGAGCGGCTCCGTGACGATGCCTGGCGGCAGGTGCAGGCTCGGTTCGAGCTTCATCGCGAACAGTGGGTCCTCGATCACTGGCGCAGGATGATGGAGATCGACATCGACCGGCAGATCCTCGACCGCCTCTCGGACCTCGGAGCGCTCACGGTCAGCGGCGGCAAGATCTCGCCGACGAGCCTCGGGCTCTGGGCGACGAACCGGATGCTTCGAAAGCGCGGGGCCGTCGCCCCCATCGTCGGCGACCGTGCCGGGTCGCCTGCAGCCGAGCTCCTGGAAGCCTGCGCGGAGCTGTCGCTCGACGAGTCTGAGGTCGAGATCCGCCGGTGGATCGAGCACCGCCCCCTGACTGCCGCGGCCGAGCTGGCCGAGGCCGCGCGATCCGGCCGCCTTCCCCAGCTGGCCCTCCATGCGCTTGGCTTCGCTGGCCCCGCCGCCGAAGCCGAGGTGCGAGCCCTGGTCGCGGTTGAAGGGCTGGAACCGTACGCCCGGATGTGGCTCGTCGCGCACGGCCACGAGGACGCATCATCGCTCACACCCGAGATGCTCATGGCAGCATTCGTCGCCGGCCTTGCGGCCGAAGCCCAACAGAACGGCCCGGTGACGGCCGTCGCGCGTCTGATGAGCCTTGGACCCGAAGACGAACAGATGCGGTTCGTCGAGCGGCTGCTGCGTGCCGATCAGCCGGGTGCCGCGGAAGTCCTCGAGATGATCGGACGCTTGCATCCGTCGAAGGCGGTGGCCAAGGCCGCTCGGCGGACGGCGTTCAAGCGGCGGTCGTTCGGGCTCCACTGAAGCACGTGCGGCGCATCCAGGCACTTGCGCACAAGCCCATCCCCGACGATGTGAGCTTCCTCGACGAGCGATCCGGGCTGGCGCATCTGGACGAGGTCATCCGCGACGTGCTCGGCGAGAGACCGCTGTACCGCTTGCCCCTCCTTGCGCAGTTCAGTGAATCGTGTTTCACTGAGTCGAGACTCAGTATGGGAGCACGGGGCATGGCTGACCTGCGCCGGGGAACCCTCGGACGATGCGCTATCCGGGTTGCTGGAACCGCCGTCGCCAGTCACGATGTCATGCGCTGTGGCCGCGCCGTTCATTGACCGCGCCCTTGAGCTTCGGCGCCTCGAAGAGGCCTGGGCTTCAGTTGGGCCGCAGTTGGTGATCGTGTCCGGCCGGCGCCGTGTCGGCAAGACCGAGCTGCTCGGTCGGTTCAGCCGCGGCAAGCCGGTCGCCTACCTGGCTGCGGCGCAGCGGGTCCGTGCCGACCAGCTCTCCGACTCCGCTCGCGACCTGGCGGCGCTGGCCAACGGATTCCGTCGAGGCCGACCGCCCGCCATCCGGCTCAACGATTGGGAGGCAGTGCTCGACCTGATCGGTGAGCGGGCAACCGATCGCCGTATCGGAGTCGTCATCGACGAGTTCCCGTACCTGGTCGCCGAGTCGCCTGAGCTCCCCTCGCTCCTCCAGCGCTGGTGGGATCGAACCGCGTCCAAGACGAAGGTCTTCCTGGTTCTCGCAGGCTCGGATCAGGCGCTGGTCGAGCAGCTGGTCTCCCAACGGGCACCGCTGTTCGGTCGAGCGACCCTCCGTCCCCACATCGAGCCGATGGACTACTTCAACGCGGCCGGCTTCGTGGTCGGCTGGCCGCCCGAGGATCGTATCCGGGCCTTCGCCGTCGCTGGCGGCATCCCCTACTACCTGCGGTTCTTCGACCCGTCGGTGGGGTTCCGGGCCAACCTCCTCCGACTGGCGTTCTCACCGGATGGCCCCCTGTTTCGCGAGGCGGAGTACCTCCTCGAGGCGGAGTTCCGTGAGGTCAGCCGGCGTGGCTCGATCTTCCGCGCCATGGCGAGCGGCGCCGTGACCCCCAACGAGATCGCCCAGCGGATCGGCCTGGGCGGCGCGGCGGACGTCCAGGCTAACCTCGCCGACCTGGTGCGGATGGGACTGGTCCGGCGGATCGTGCCGGTGACACGACGGGCCGAGCTCCGGTCCCGCCAGGTCGCCTATCGGATCGCCGATCCGTACCTTGCCTTCTACTTCACGATCCTCGAACCGCGACGCTCCCTGATCCAGCTCGGGCCGGCGTCGGTCGCCGATCGTTCGCTGTCGGACGAGGAGCTCGATGCCTACGTGAGCCGCGTTTTCGAGGACGTCGCGCGGCAGTATGTGCGGCGCGCCGCAGCGGCGGGCGTGCTGCCGATCGTCCAGGAGGTCGGAACGTGGTGGCAGGGCACGGAAGAGATCGACGTGGTTGGCGTCGACGGGTCCAGGGTCGCAATGGTCGGCGAGGCCAAATGGCAGCGCTCGGCGATGGGGCTCGATGAAGTCAACACGCTGCGCCGACGCGCCGGGCTCCTCAGCGATCAGCCCGTGCGGTTGCTGCTCTTCTCACGCGGCGGGTTCACCGGGGCTACATCGCGCGTCGCCGGCGTGACGAGGGTCGGCCTGAGGGAGTTGTTCGCCCGAGATCTGGCCTTCGAGCGTTCGGCCAGCTGACGACCGTGGGGTCGGCCACGACAGTGGAAGGGCGACGGAAGCGGTCCGCCGCCGAGCCGGTCGGAGGGGCAG
>JAJYGH010000062.1 GCA_021785175.1 Chloroflexota bacterium
ACCCGATGCCGCTCCCTCCCCGGCCTCTCCCCGCGCGCGTTCGCGGCCCCATGCCAGCGCGTTGACCGTGAAGTCGCGCCGCTCGAGGTCGGCGCGCAGGTCGTCGCCGAACGTCACCGCGTCGGGACGGCGATGATCGCCGTACCGGTGGTCGCGCCGGAACGTCGTGACCTCCACGATCTCGCCGCTCTCGACCGGCACCAGCACGGTCCCGAACCGGTTCTCGTAGTGGCTTCCCGGGAACAGCCGCTGGATGCGGTCCGGCCGGGCGTCAGTCGTCACGTCCCAGTCGCTCGGCTCGAGCCCGAGCAGCGCGTCGCGGAGCGACCCGCCGACGACGTACGCCGCGTGGCCGGCCGACCAGAGGCGCTCGAGGAGGGCGAGCACCTGATCGGGGATCTGTCCGGCGATCCAGTCGGGATCGTTGACGGCAAGCGGGGCGTCGGAGCGGCTGCCGGGCACGCGCGGGTCGGTCATGGGGACCGCCTGGGACGCGGCGGGTCCGCGCCGGGAGCAGGGCATGGCATGGGCGTCGTCAGTCGTGCCCGAGGAAGAGGTAGGTGCGCCAGGCCGCGTTGCGGGGATCGGCGAGGTACGGGACGAACAGCGAGTAGACGTCGCTTCGCGGCTCGGCGGGCGCTCGGTGCAGCCGCATGTGCGCCTCCTCGGGCAGCTTGCCACCCTTCCGGTGGTTGCAGGGCCGGCAGGCCGTGACGAGGTTCTCCCACGTGTGCTGCCCGCCCCGGTGCCGCGGGATCACGTGGTCCACCGTCAGGTCGCTGCCGTGGTGGCCGCAGTACTGACACGTGTGCCCGTCGCGCGCGAGGATCTCGCGGCGGGACAGCTTGACGCGGGGGCGGGGCCGGCGGATGCGGTACTGGAGGCGGATGACGCTCGGGGCGCGGAAGGCGGTGCGGGGCGTCCTGATCTCGAGGTGGTCGTACTCGAGGACCTCGGCCTTCTCGCCGAACAGCAGGCGGAACGCGCGCCGCACGTCGCACACGTTCAGCGGCTCGTAATCGGCGTTGAGGACGAGGACGTCGCTATCCATCCGGCAGTGGCACCTGCCGGCCATCGTAGCAGGAGGGCCGCTCGCGATCCGTGCCGCGGCCGGGCCCGCGCATCGCTTGCGTCTCGCCGGCCGGGCCCAGGCGATCCTCGTCCCTCCGTCCCTCCGTCCCTCCGTCCGCTCGCTCGCTCGTCCGTCCGTCCGCCTCGTCGTCGCAGGCGCCGGCGGCTCCCCTACGATTCGACCTCGTCGTCGACCTGCCAGGCCGGCCTCCGGCGCTCGAGGAACGCGCGCAGCCCCTCCTGGCCCTCCGCGGCCACGCGCTGCGTCGCGATCCGGCGGGCCGTGTGCCAGCGGGTCGATGCGTGCGGCAGTCCGCGGACCTCGCGGACGATCGCCTTCGCCGCCCGGACGGCCGTGGGGCCCGACGCGAGGATGTCGGCCACCGCCGCCTCGACAGCAGCGTCGAGCCCCGGCTCTCCCTCGACCACCTCGTGCACAAGCCCGATCCGCGTCGCCCGGATCGCGTCGAAGCGCCTGCCGCCGGGAAACAGCGCCCGCGCGTGGGTCTCGCCGATCTTCGCGACGACGAACGGCGCGATGACCGACGGGAGGATCCCCAGCCGGGTCTCCGTGAAGCCGAACCGTGCGCCGGCCTCGGCGATCACGAGGTCGGAGACGGCGCACAGCCCCATGCCGCCCCCGAGCGCCGCGCCCTGGACGCGTGCGATGACCGGAACCGGGCAGCGGTCGATCGAATCGAGCATCTCCGACAGCGCCATCGCGTCGGCCTCGTTCTGCTCGCGGGTCAGTTCCGCCGAGGCACGCATCTCCGCGATGTCGGCACCGGCGCAGAAGACGTTTCCCGCGCCGGCGAGCACGACGACGCGCAGCGCAGCAGGCTTCTCCTTCGACAACTGGACGAACAGGCGGCGCAGGGCGTCGATGGTCGCGGCGTCGAGCGCGTTGCGGACCTCGGGCCGATCGAGGGTGATCCGGGCGACGGTGCCACCGCGCCCCGAGCGCTCCAGCCGGATTCCGTCGCTCATCGGGCGGTCTCCCCTCGGACGTCGGCCGGCTTCGCTCCGCCGGTCGCCGGCTCCGCCATGCGTGCCACTGAGCCGCGCTCCCATCGGTACGAGTGCAGCGTCCAGACCCGGTCGAGCCCCATCCGGCGCATGTTCCGCTCCGACCGGCCGTCCTGCCGCGCCCACGCGGCAACCAGGTCGCATCCCATCTCGAGCGCGAGCCCGACGCGGGCCGCGATCAGCGCGGTGTGAACGCCGCGCCCGCGGCAGGCGGGAAGCACCGACCCTGGGCCGAGCGCCGCGCCCTGCCGATGCACGAACATCCCGGCCGCGCCGGCCGGCTGCCCGTCGATCTCGGCGAGGAACAGGTGCTGGCGGTGGTCGCGCGCGATCGCGGGAGCCGCGGCCAGCCACGCGTCGGCGGCGGGGCCCGTCAGTTCGAACCCGGCGAGGACCGCGCGCTCCCAGCGCAGTGCCTCGTCCGGCCCGATGCGGCGCACCCTCACCCCGGCCGGGACCCCGGCCGGCTCGCGCCACCGTTCGAGCGCCTCGCGGATCGACGCGGCGTCGCCCGCCAGGACGCTGCCGGTGCCCTCGGGTTCCGCGGCCGGCCAGGGCGGCTCGGCGAGGTCGAGCCACGCGACGGGCGTGTGGGCACGGAAGAACGCGAGGACGTCCGGCAGCAGGTGGCCCAGGTGCCGCAGGCCGAGCGCCGTGTTGAAGTTCGGATCGGGCACCGACGGCGTCGCGGCGAGGCACAGCTCCCCGTCGTCGAGCAGCCGGATGTCGACACCGCCCTCCGCCGCGGCCCGCCACTCGCCCAGGCGCGAGGCGCGCTCGAGCGCCTCGATCCTGTCGAGCAGCGCGAGCGTCCGCGCGTCCGATCCGGGGAGCGGCGGCAGGACGTGGACCGCGTCGCCCGGCCGCACCGTCCCCTCCGCCAGCACGCGGGCGTACAGGCGGGTGTCGCGTGGGTGCGTGCGGATCGAGATCCGGGCGATCCGGCCGTCCGTGAAGCTCCCCCGGATCGTGTCGCATGGGAGAGCGGGCGCCATGACCTCGAGCACGACCCCCTCGCCCACCGTGAGCCGGTCGCCGGTCGTCAACCGCCCGAGCTCGATGCCCTCCAGCGTCAGGTTCTCGCCCACCGACCCGGGGAAGATGGGGTGACCGTCGGCGCGGACCCGGCCGATCGCCTCGACGGAGTAGAGGCACACGGCGCGGAACGGGCCGCCGTGGACGGTCCGATCGGTGTGCTCGTCCCCGTCCAGCCCGAGCCGGCCGACGCGGGCGAACGGGATGGGACGCTTCGGCACGCCTCCCGCCGACACGTTGATCTGCACGACCCGGCCCGGGCCATGCCCGTGCGGGCCCGTGTCCGTCGGGGCCGCGTCGATCTGCATCCGCGCATCGTACCGTCCGGCCATCCGGCGCCCGTGCCGCCGTCGCGCGCGGACGCGAGCCCGCGATCGGCGCTGCCGACGTCAGTCGGGACGCTCAGGCGCCGCCACGCTGCGGCGCGGCACGACCGCGAACGCGACGAGCAGCGCGCACCCGAGCGCCGCCGCCGACAGCCACTCCGATCGCGCTGTGGGGACGTTGCCGTCGCAGCCGGCGCCACCGATGACGGCGCTCCCGACCGATCCGTAGGTCTCCGACCACGTCGTGGCTCCAGCTGGTCGGCCGAGCTCGTCGGCGCGTGCCTCGCTGATGCGCTGGGCGGACCCGTTCGCCACCGTCCAGCACACCGTCGCGGTGTCGATGAACGGCAACAGGAACGCGACGACCGCGAGCACCGCGACGAGCAGCGCGCCCAGCCCGGTGCGGACCGCACGTGCACGCGTCGGCTCCCGCTGCGCGAGGCGCACCAGAACAACCAGCGCGATCACGGTCGCGAGGAGCACGCACCCGATCAGCAGCGCCCAGAACGCGAGGAAGGCGCCGGCTGCCAGTGCGATCGCGACGCCGGCGATGCCGATGGCGACAGCGGCAAGAACGGCGTTCGCGAGGCGCCGGCTCCCGTCGCTCGAGCCGGCGCGGAGCGCGCCTGCCCGGAGGAACACCGCCGCGGGGAACAGCAGGACCAGCATCGCGATGCTGACCGGCCGTGCGACCACGGCGAGCGCCGCCAGCGCGGCCGCCACGAACAGCGCCGGCCTCCCGAACCGCGCCGCGATCGCGACCAGCGCCGGGAGCGCGAGCGCTGCGGGAAGCAGGAGCGCGCGCGGGACCACGGTCGGCTCGACGGGTGTCCCGGGTTGCCCGGCGGCACGCGACAGGCCGACGAGGAGCAGGGCAGCCATCCCGAGCTGGATCGCGACGGCCGCCGTGACCGCAGCGCCGTCGCGGCCTCTCTCCGCGTCCTCTTCCACGCTATGCTCCAGTAGCACGTTGGAGCGTCAGGTATGGATCAACAACACGCTACTGTCAAGTCGCAAGAATGGGCCACGTGGGACGAGCGTCGCAGGCCAGCGGACGCCGTCCCTCCGCGACCGTCGACGGCGCCGCTCTCCCCTCCGGAGATCGAAGCGCCCGCGCGCACCCGTCCGTCGACAGCGCCGGTCCACCGTGGCGGGACGGAGGAGCCGGCGCATCCGGGCTCGTCGACAGCCAGGTCGCTTCCCCATCCCCGCGCCGCCGCTGCTCCCCCCGCTGCCGTCGCGCCCGCCCAGCCGACGCCGGAGGGGCTGGCCGCCCTCGAAGCGATCCGTCGCCGCTTTGCGGACGCGTGGGGCACCGTCGGTCCGGACTGGGGGGTGGCACCTGCGACGGCCCGGGTCCATGGCTACCTCCTCGTGCGTCGCTCACCGCTGACCGAATGGGAGATCCGGCGTGCGCTCGGGCTGAGCCACCGGGCGACGAGCCTGGCGCTCTCGGAATCCGAGGCCTGGGGCCTCGTCGAGCGCGTCGCCGAGCCGCGCCGGGTCGGGCGCCGGGGCCCCGCGGGGACCGCGTGGGTGGCGCTCGGTGACCACTGGCGCTGGTTCGGCAGGGTGGTCGAGCAGCGGCGGATGCGCGAAGGCGACCCCGCGGTCGCCGCGATCGCTGCGGCGACCGCGGCGGCGGAGCGGGCGGCGCGCGACCTTCCCGCGGACGTCGAACTGGCGGACCTGCGCGACTGGCTCGCGGACTTTCTCTCGTTCGTACGCACGTTCGACCGGGCGGCCTCGATCGTGTCGCGTGTCCCGCCCGGCACGCTCGAGCGGGGGATGCGGCTCCTCGGGGACATACCCGACGAGGAGGTGCTGCGCCTGCTCACGCTGCTCGACTCGGTCCCCGACGAGGACGTGCGGGGCCTGCTCCGCGTCGTGTCGGCGCTGCCGACGGCAGCTGCGGCGCGCGCGGCCCGTCTCGTGGCCCGTGCGCTGCAGCCGCTCGTGCGGTGACGCTCAGGAAACGGCGGATTCCTCGCTGCCCGCCGCCGTCGACGGCGCCAGGCCCGCGAGCTCACGGGCGCGGCCGAGCACGTCGTCGAGCATGACCGGGGTCAGCCGCCCGGTGAACGTGTTCTGCTGGCTCGGGTGGAAGCAGCCCAGGAGCGCGTACGGGCCGACCTGCGCGAGGGCGCCGTGGCCGAACGGCGGCCGTGGGCGGACCCGCTGCCCGAGGATGTCCAGCGTGCGGAGCACCCCGTCCCACCCGAACGCACCGAGCGCGACGACCACGCGCACCTCCGGCAGGAGGCGCAGCTCGCGGACCAGGTAGGGCAGGCAATGGTCGCGCTCGGACGGCAGCGGCCGGTTGAGCGGCGGCGCGCACCGGACGGCGGCCGCGACGTATGCGTCGCGCACGACCATGCCGTCATCGGCGGAGGTGGATGTCGGCTGGCTCGCGAGGCCGGCGCGGTACATCGCCGCGAACAGGACGTCGCCCGACCGATCGCCCGTGAACACGCGTCCCGTGCGGTTCCCGCCGTGGGCCGCGGGCGCGAGCCCGACGATCGCGATCCGGGCGAGCGGGTCGCCGTATCCGGGGACCGGCCGCGCCCAGTACGTCCGGTCACGGTAGCGCGCGACCTTCTCGCGTCCCACCTGCTCGCGCCAGGCCACCAGCCTGGGACACGCCCGGCAGACGACGATGTCCGCGGTCACGTCGTCGAGCGTGCGGTCCGCCGCGAGGTCGTCCGGGAGCGTCTCGTCCGGGGTGCGGATCTCGTGCGTCGGATCGGCGTGCGGGCCGCGTTCGCTCGCGAGCGGAGTGTCGTCCATGCGGGGAGTGTCGTCGATCGCGCTCGCGGGTGCGCCGCCTCGCCGCCGGACGGATGCGACGCGACCGCATGGTGAGCCGGAAACGGTCGTGGGTTCCCGGTGACGATTGATGCGATAATCGAACGGGTGGCGCCCCGTTCGTTCCGCCTGCGCGGTGAATCGACCAGCGCGATTCCGCGACGGCCGCACAGACGACGCACGGCGATGGGCCGGCGGGTGCCACGGACATCTCCGAGGTCAACACCAGAGCAATGAGCACCGAAACCTCCACCTGGGCCACCAAGAAGGGGCTCGCCCAGATGCTCAAAGGCGGCGTCATCATGGACGTCGTCACGGCCGAGCATGCCCGCATCGCCGAGGACGCCGGCGCGTGCGCCGTCATGGCGCTCGAGCGGGTCCCCGCCGACATCCGCGCCGCCGGCGGCGTCGCGCGCATGAGCGACCCCGCCCTCATCGAGGAGATCATGCACGCCGTCACGGTCCCGGTGATGGCGAAGGCGCGCATCGGGCACTTCGTCGAGGCCCAGATCCTCGAGGCGCTCGGTGTCGATTACATCGACGAGTCGGAGGTGCTGACCCCGGCGGACGAGGCGTTCCACATCGACAAGCACCAGTTCAAGGTGCCGTTCGTCTGTGGTTGCCGCGATCTCGGCGAGGCGCTCCGCCGGATCGCCGAGGGGGCCGCGATGATCCGCACGAAGGGCGAGGCGGGGACCGGCAACATCGTCGAGGCCGTCCGCCACATCCGCGCCGTGCAGTCCGGCATCCGCGCGCTGGCCGCGAAACGCGAGGACGAGCTGTTCACGGCGGCCAAGGACCTTCAGGCGCCGTACGAGCTCGTGGCCGAGGTCGCGCGCACCGGCAAGCTGCCCGTCGTGAACTTCGTCGCGGGCGGGATCTCGACCCCGGCCGACGCGGCACTCGCGATGCAGCTGGGCGCCGAGGGTGTGTTCGTGGGGTCCGGCATCTTCAAGTCCGACGACCCGGCGCGGATGGCACGCGCGATCGTGCAGGCGACGACGCACTACGACGACCCGCGGATCCTCGCCGAGGTCTCCAAGGGCCTGGGCGCGCCCATGCGGGGGCTCGAACTGGCGACCATCGCGGAGGCCGACAGGCTGGCGGTCCGCGGCTGGTAGCCGGAGGGGGCCGGGTGACGGCCATGAAGATCGGTGTCCTCGCCATGCAGGGCGCCTTTGCCGAGCACATCCAGGTCCTGCGCGAGATCGGGATCGAAGGTGTCCCGATCCGTCTTCCGCGGGACCTCGCGGGCATCTCGGGGCTGATCCTGCCCGGCGGCGAGAGCACGACGATGCGCAAGCTCGTCGATCGCTGGGCGCTGCGCGAGCCGATCGAGCACCTCATCGAACAGGGGACGCCGGTGCTCGGGACGTGCGCCGGGATGATCCTGCTGTCGCGTCGGATCGTCGACGGCGACGAGCCCGTGTTCCCCGTCCTCGACATCGACATCAAGCGCAACGCCTTCGGCCGCCAGCTCGACAGCTTCGAGACCGACCTCGTGGTGCCGCTCCTGGGCGATCGTCCGATGCACGCCGTGTTCATCCGGGCGCCCGTCGTCGAGCGCGCCGGGCCGGCGGTCGAGGTGCTCGCGCGGCTGGAGGGCGGCCGGATCGTGGCGGTCCGGCAGCGCAACGTGCTCGCGACGGCGTTCCACCCCGAGCTGGCCGGTGAGACGCGGTTCCACAGCCTGCTCGCGACGATGGCCGCCGACCACGACGAGCCGGGCGAGGGATCGGGGCCGGCGCGACGTCCGGCGCCGTCGACGGCGTCCGGATCGCCGGACGGCAACCGGCGGGCGGCGTCGTCGTGAGCACGCGCCCTGGCCGGGTCCGAGGCGCGCGGCTGACGGACCTCGCCGCGCTCGGCGAGCTGTCGCGGCTGTGCCACCAGGCCGACGACCGGGAGTCCGGCGCGCGCTCGCTGGGCCTGCCCGTGAGGAGCCAGGTCAGCGTCTTTCGCCTGTTCCGGATGCCGCTCGGCGCGTTCCGGCCGAGCGACCAGCTCTTCGTGTACGAGGAGGACGGCCGGCTGGCGGGGCTCGCACGGATCGAACGGGACCCGCAGCGTGACGAGTGGACGATCGTCGAGCTCGACGCGATCGGGATGCACGAGGCGGGCGACATCCGACTGCGGCTGGTGCAGCACCTCCTTCGCGACGCTGCCCGGCGGGGCGCGATCCGGTTCCACGTTGCGTGCGCGGACGCTGGCGGGAACGTCGAGCTGTTCATGCAGGCGGGGTTCATCCCGTACGGGCAGGAGCACGTGCTGTACCAGGCACCGGAGGTCCCCCTGCCGAGAGTGACTCCCGAGGAGGCCGCGCGAGCGGGGATCCGGCCGGCGCTGCCCGTCGACGCGCTCGCGCTCAGCCGGCTCTACGCCCAGGTCACGCCGCCGCCCGTCGCGCGTCTCGAGGCGTACCGGCTCCCCGACTGGGAGCGATCGAGCCAGCAGGCGGCGACGCCGCGGAGCAGCCTGGCGCCGATCCTCCGCTTCGCCGAGGTCGAGTCGTACGTGCAGGAGCACGACGGCGAGCAGGGCACCGGGATCGCCGGGCTGCTGCACGTCGGCGTGGCGCGGGAGGAACAGCCGCACTACCTGCGCGTGATGGTCCGCCCCGACCACGACGCGACCCCGCTCGTGCGCTACGGCCTGTCGCTGATCGGCGAGCGGAGCGGCGGCAGGGGACGAGGCGGGCGGCATGACCAGGGCGTGATCGCCCCGATCCGGACCTACGAGGCGCCCGTCGACCGCTGCTTCGAGGAATGTGGCTTCACGAACGTGGCGACCGTGACGCTGCTCATGAAGGAAGCGCTCGTGCGCGTCACGGAGCCGGCCCTCGTGCCGGTGACCCGTTGACCCGCGGGCAAGGAGAACAGTGACGCTCAACCACCGCCGAGAACTCACCGACGATTTGGACGCGCTCCTCGCGGCGCTGCCCCCGGAGATCGCGGACCGGCTGCGAAACCTGCCTGAGGATCGGGAGCTCATCGAGGTCGTGCTCGACCTCGGGCGCCGGCCTGAGGCCCGGTTCGGCTCGGGCGGGGAGGAGGTCCTGCTCGACCGGGAGGTCACCGACCGGGACATCCAGTGGGTCGTCGACCACATCGGATCCTTCGGCGACGACAACCGGGCGGGTGTCGAGCGGACCTTGCACCGGATCAGCGCGATCCGGAACCGCAGCGGCAAGATCGTCGGGCTGACGTGCCGCGTCGGACGCGCCGTGTTCGGCACGATCGAGATCGTCGGGGACCTCGTCGAGTCCGGGCGCTCCGTGCTGATCATGGGCCGCCCGGGCATCGGCAAGACGACCATGCTGCGCGAGGCGGCGCGCGTGCTGGCGGATGATCTCGACAAGCGGGTGGTGGTCGTCGACACGTCGAACGAGATCGCGGGCGACGGTGACATCCCGCATCCGGGCATCGGCCGGGCGCGCCGGATGCAGGTTCCCACGCCGGCGCTGCAGCACGCGGTGATGATCGAGGCGGTCGAGAACCACATGCCGCAGGTCATCGTCATCGACGAGATCGGCACCGAGCTCGAGGCGATGGCGGCCCGCACGATCGCCGAGCGGGGCGTGCAGCTCATCGGCACGGCGCACGGCAACAACCTCGACAACCTCATGCTGAACCCGACGCTGTCCGACCTCATCGGCGGGATCCAGAGCGTCACGCTCGGCGATGAGGAGGCCCGGCGCCGCCGGACGCAGAAGAGCGTGCTCGAGCGGAAGGCGCCGCCCACGTTCGACGTCGTCGTCGAGATCCAGGATCGTGACCGGGTCGTCGTCCACGCCGACGTGGCCGAGACGGTCGACGCGCTCCTGCGCGGCGATCCGGTCGCGCCCGAACTTCGCTGGCGCGACGAGGGCGGTGTGCATCGCTCCCAGTCCCGGCCCCGGCCGCGTCCCGCGCAGGGGGTCGCGGACCGCTTCGCCGGCCTCGTCGGGACCGGGCAGGCGGGCTGGCGGCCCGAGCCCGGATGGCGCGGTGAGTCCGAGTACCGGACGGGCGGCCTGCGCGAGCCTGAGCCCGGGTATCGGCCGGGTTTCCGGGCGGGCACCTCAGGCGGGTGGCGAGCAGCGCGCGGGCGCGAGACGACGCGGTCTGGCCGCGCCCGGCCACGCGGCGGGGACACCGGCACGCCCTCTGCCGGCGCGCCCGCAGAGGGCGGCTGGTCCACCGATCGCGACGCGTATTTCGCGACGATGGGCGGACCCGAGCTGGCGTTCCGGTCGGGCGACATCGCGGACCGCGGGCCGCTCGAACGGGGCTCACAGGCCGCGGCGCTGGATCAGCGGGCCCGCGACGCGCGTGAGCTCGAACGTCAGCGCTCGTGGCGGGAGTCCGCCGCGCGCGCGCTGGAGGCGGCCGGGAACGACGACGCGGACGGCGAGCCGGGCGAGGACGACACGGGCGGCGCCGGAGGCCTGCAGGCGCGCGACGGCGACGTCGACCGCCCGGTCGTGGCGTCGCGCGGCGCAGCTGCCGCGAACGGCGGCGAACGCGAGCCCGGCCCATCGGGCCCCGACCGGGCCGGCCGGGTCTCCGGGCGGGCGGAACTCCGCGACGGCGAGCTCCCTGGCGACGCGGACGACGAGGAGGAGGAGCAGGAGGAGGACGAGGAGCCGGCCGGCTCCGTGTTCGACCGCCTCGGCAGGCGTGCGCCCGACGGCTATGCGACCTCGCTGCCGACGATCCGCGTTCTCGGGTTCGGGGTCAGCCGCAAGAAGCTCGAGCAGGCCATCCGAGAGCTGCAGCTGCCGGTCATCGTCGTCCAGGACGCCGAGGAGGCGGACGTCGTCATCACGCTGCGCAACTACTACCGACAGAAGCTGCCGGCGCTGCGCGAGGCCGAGGAGCGGGCGCTGCCGATCTTCGTCCTGAAGTCGAACACGGTCATCCAGATGGAGGCGTGCCTGACGTCCCTGTACTCGATCGAGGTCGACCCCCGCGAGGCGGCGCTGCGGGAGACCGAGGAGGCGATCGGGCTCGTGAAGCACGAGTCGCGTCCGGTCGAGCTGACGCCACAGAACGCCTACATCCGCCGCCTGCAGCACCAGATGGCGGAGCAGGCAAACGTGGTGTCGCAGTCGCGGGGGCGCGAGCCGTACCGCCGCGTGCGGCTGTACCCGGACAAGGCGCGGGCCTGGCGGTAGCTGCGGCCGGGCGTCACCGCAGGTCCTCCCGGCCGATCACCGGCGCCCCGCCGGCCGCCGCCCGACGGACGTCTCGATCCGGTCGGCGCGACGGGGGTTCGCGACGGCGGCAACGCGTGCGCCCGTAGACTCCGGACATGGTGCTGCTGGGCACGTTCATCACGTTCGAGGGGCCGGACGGGTCCGGGAAGTCGACGCAGGCCCGACTGCTCGCCCAGCGGCTCGCGTCGCTGGGCGTGGACGTGGTGCTCACGCGCGAACCCGGGGGCACGCCGCTCGGGGAGCGGGTCCGCCGCGTGCTGCTCGATCGGGACGGGGTCAGGCATGCCGCGCGTGCGGACGCCCTGCTGTTCGCCGCGGCCCGCGCGCAGCACGTCGACGACGTCATCGTGCCCGCGCTCCGGCGGGGCGCCGTGGTCATCTGCGACCGGTACGCGGATTCGACGGTCGCCTACCAGGGGTACGGCTCGGGGGTTCCGCTCGAGCGCCTGCGCGAACTTGGCGCCTTCGCCACGCGTGGCCTCCAGCCGAGGCGAACGATCCTGCTCGATCTGCCGGTCGATGCGGGCCTGGCTCGGCGATCGGCGGGCGAGCCGGAGGGGCTGACGCGCTTCGAGACTGCGGACGTGTTCGACGCCGCGTTCCACGAGCGGGTCCGGATGGGGTTCCTCGAGCTGGCGAAGGTCGAGCCGGCGCGCTGGCTGGTCGTCGATGCCGATCGGCCGGCCGACGTCATCGCCCGCGAGATCTTCGTGTCGATCGCCGACCTGCTCGAGCTGACGCACGAGGCCATGTAGACCGCGGACGTCGGGTTCCGGTCGCGGCGGGCGTCCGCGACGCGCTGGCCGGTGTTCGGGCGCGTCCTGCGGATCCGCCGGTCCAGGTCAGGTCGCGGAGACGATGGCGCCCCCGCGCTGCCGTGCGTCCGCGAGCGCCCGCTCTGCCGACGCGAGCATCTCGCCCGGCGCCGACCCGTCGGCGGGGTAGATCGCGACCCCGACGCTCACCGCGGGCGGCGCGCCGTTCTCACCGATCCGGGCGATCGCCCCCGCGGCCCGCTGGGCCATCGCGAGGCCTGACGATCCGGGCGCGACGACGACGAACTCGGAGCGTCCGTACCGGGCGACGGTGTCGACCAGGCGGACGGTGTCGGCGAGCGACGCGGCAACGCGGCGCAGCACGTCGTCGGCCGCGTGCGCACCCTCGCGCTCGGCCAGCCCGTCCAGGCCGTCCACGCCGAAGATCGCGACGCCGAGGGTGGTCGCCTGCCGCGCGGCTCGGGCGATCTCGAGCTCGAGGACCCGGTCGAGCGTGCGGCGGTTCGCCAGCCCGGTGAGCGCATCGGTGTGCGCGAGGCGGTCGAGCCAGTCCGATCGTTCCTCGAGGGCCGTCTCGAGTCGGGCTCGGGACGTCACGAGCGCGCCGAGGACGGCGAGCGCCCGGAGCGCATCGATGTCGGGGTCGGGCCGGTCCGACGGGATCGCCGCGACGAGGACGCCTTCGACGTCCGCCGTCCCGTCGTCCCGCTCGGTGAGCATGGGGAAGTGGACTGCGAGCCGGGCCGAGGGGACCGCTTCGAGGACCGCAGCCTCCCGGCCGCGGGCAGCGAGGATCTCGCGTCGGTCCATCACGGCCCGCGCGGCCGGATCCGAGCTCGAGGACGCGTCGGAGGCGTCGAGCACGGGGAGGTCGCGCAGCTCGGGGCCGTGCGCGGCTGCGGGGCGAAGCGCGAGCACGTCGTCGAGGAGCAGGACCGCGGCAGGGCCGCAGGCGATCTGGGAGGCGTGGCGCGCGACGGCGTCGAGCCTGGCATCGAGACGCGTGGCGCTGGCGATCTCGAGCGCGCACGAGACGACGGCGGCCGAGGTCGTCGAAGGTTCGCCGGACATCCCAGCCTCCACGATGTCGCGATCGGGACCCGTCACGGACCGCACCAGGCTCGACCGCGTACCCGCTGCGGTGACCGCAGACGCCCACGCATGATACGCGGGGGCGGGAGTGGGACGATGGTCGCTGCAGCGACCCGAAGCCGCGCCCGACGGCACCGGGACGCCGGCATGCGGAACGTCGCGCCACCGGCGGACGCTCGACCGGACGGCGGCCCGTCATCGGGTCGCGGCCCACCCCTATACTGCCCGCCGTGAAGCTCGTGGTCGCCATCGTCCACAGCGAGGACGCCGGCGCTCTCGTGGATGCCCTCCTCGAGCGCGAGTTCCGGGCGACCCGTCTCCACTCCTCCGGCGGCTTCCTCAAACAGACGAACGCGACCGTCATCGTCGGCGTCGAGGAGGAGCAGGTCGACGAGGTCATCCAGGTCGTCGCCGAGCAGTGCCATGCGCGCACGCAGGTCGTGAACCCGATGCCGCCGATCATGGAGCCCGGGGAGTTCTACCTGCCGTATCCCGTCGAGGTCGAGATGGGAGGAGCGGTGGTCTTCGTGCTCCCGGTGGAGCGCTTCGTCCGGCTGTAGCCTCTCCGGCTGTCCTTGCGCGCGCCCGCTCCCTGCGCCCCGCCGCTGCGGCACCTCGCGCTGCCCTCTCGGCGGGCCGCGGACGCGTCGGGCCGCGGACGCGTCGGGCCGCGGACGCGTCGGGCCGCGGACGCGCACGGAATCGGGGTGCTGGATCGGCCTCGTCAGCCTCCGGCAGCGATGCCGCGCGCCAGCAGCGACTCATATCGCTCCGGGTCGACGTTCCCGCCGCTGAGAATGCAGACGACGGGCCCCCCGGCCGGGAGTTCCGAGGCGTGGAAGAGCCACGCGGCGAGCGACGTGGCGCCGGACGGCTCCAGGACGAGCCGCGCCTCGCGCGACGCGCGCACCATCGCGCGCGCGATCTCGTCCTCCGAGACGACGAGGATGCCGTCGAGGTAGCGGCGGAAGTGGGCGAACGGGATGACGCCGATGTGCCCGGTTCGCTGGCCGTCGGCGATCGTCCGCCCCACCTGCTCGGTTGGCCACGTCACGATCCGGCCCTCGTGCAGCGAAGCGCGTCCGTCCGCGGCCAGCTCCGGCTCCACCCCGATCACAGTCGCGTCGGGTGCGAGCGACTTCACGGCCGTCGCCACGCCGCTCGCGATCCCGCCACCGCCGACGGGGACGAGGACCGTGAACGGGGAGAGTCGTCCGCCGACGCCCGCCTCCGCGTCGATCTCCGCCAGCTGCTCCACGATCTCCAGGCCGATCGTGCCCTGGCCTGCGATCGTCGCCGCGTCGTCGTACGGAGCCACCATCGTCAGGCCATCGCGCCACGCGAGCTCCGCTGCCCGTTCCGCCCGCTCCTCGCTCGACGGCCCGACGACGACGACCTCCGCCCCGTCCGCCCGGACCCGCTCGACCTTCACGGCGGGGGCATCGGACGGCATGACGATCACCGCACGCACGCCGAGCAGCCGCGCCGCCCGCGCGACGCCCTGCGCGTGGTTGCCGCTCGAGTGCGTGACGACGCCCGCCGCGCGCCGCTCGGGGGGCAGCGACGCGATGTTGTAGTACGCGCCCCGCAGCTTGAAGGCGCCGATCGGCTGGAGTGACTCCGGCTTGAGCCATGCGCGCGTGCGGCCGGAGGCGTCATCCGGGAGCGGTGGCCCGAAGCGGAGCAGGGGGGTCCGCACGACGACACCGCGGATGACGCCGGCGGCGCGACGGATGTCGTCGAGCGTGACGAGCGCGGGTTCGGCGGAGGGCGCGCCGGCGGTGGGCATGGACACCGGGCCTGCGGCAGTCTCGCTCGCGGAGGCGACCCGGCCGGCTGGCTCGGCTTCGGCGACGGCATCGGCGCCGGCAGCCGGCGCCTGGGCAGGGTGGGTGAGCGGATGCATGCCGGTATACTGCCCGCCAACCTCCCGCTGCGCACAGGAGCCCCCCGCGTGTCCCACGCCGTCTCCCCGTCTTCATCCCTTGACGGACCCGCGTCGCGGCGCGCTTCGAAGCTCGATTCGATCCGGCTGACGTACGGCTTCGAGGACGTCTCTCTCGCGCCGGGGATCGAGACCGTGGATCTGGCTGACGTCGACACGCAGGTGGAGATCGGGGGGATCCGGCTGGCCATCCCCGTGCTCGCGGCCGCGATGGATGCCGTCGTCGATCCGCGGTTCGCCGGCGCGCTCGCGCGCCTCGGCGGCCTGGCCGTGCTGAACCTCGAGGGGCTGCAGACGCGGTACGAGGACGCGGACGCTGTCCTGCGCCGCATCGCGGGGGCACCCGACGATGGCGTGCAGGACCTCCTGGCGGAGACGTACGGCCCGCCGATCCGCGAGGACCTCGTGGCCCGGCGCATCGATGAGCTCCACCGTGCCGGCAGCCCGGCCGCGGTTTCGGCGACGCCCGCCGCGGCGCACCGCTGGGGCCCGTTCTGCGCGAGTTGCGGCGCGGACCTGTTCCTCGTCCAGTCGCAGGTGAGCTCCGCGCGGCACCTCGCCGCCGGGTACGAACCGCTCGAGCTCGCCGAGTTCACGCGGACGATGCCCATTCCCGTCGCGGTCGGCAACACCACGTCGTTCGAGGCGGCGTACCGGCTCATGCGGCAGGGGATCGCCGCGATCTTCGTCGGGGTGGGCCCGGGAGCAGCCTGTACGACGCGGGAGGTGCTCGGCATCGGCGTGCCGCAGGTCACGGCGATCAGCGACGTCGCCGCGGCGCGCGACACGTACCTGGACGAGACCGGACGGTACGTGCCGGTCGTCGGGGACGGAGGCATGCGGCGCGGCGGCGAGATCGCGAAGGCCATCGCGGCGGGCGCGGACGCCGTGATGCTGGGCTCGCCGCTCGCCCGTGCCGAGGAGGCGCCCGGACGGGGCACGAACTGGGGGATGGCGGCGCCCTCGCCGACCCTCCCGCGGGGGACCCGGATCCGCGTCGGGACCGTGGGGTCGCTCGAGCGCATCCTGTTCGGCCCGTCCCGGGTCACGGACGGCTCGGAGAACCTCGTGGGCGCGCTGCGGCAGTCGATGGCGGCGCTCGGGGCGCGGACGATCGCGGACATGCAGCGGGTCGAGATGGTGTACGCGCCGGCGCTCGCCAGCGAGGGCAAGTCCTGGCAGCGGGCGAGGTAGCCGACCTGCGTCCGGATGACGCCGGCGAGGGCATGGTCCGCTGGGGGCGCGCCGCGCGCGTCGAGACGCGGGGACGCCGGTCCGGGCTGCCGCGCGCGGCCGTCGTCGGATACGTCGGGGAGCCCGACGGATCGGTCCTCGTGGCGGCCGACGAGTTCGCCCACTGGGCGCGCAACCTCGCCGCGAACCCGGAGTGCCGGGTGACCATCGGCGACCGGACGTTCGCGGCGCACGCCGAGCCGCTGGCCGACGCCGAGCGCGCACGCGCCATCCGGGAGCTCATCCTGCGCTACGGGACGCCGTCCGAACGGCTCGGGGATGGCCCGGCGTTCAGGCTGCGCCCGATTCCGGGCTCCCCCGCGGCGCGCCGTCGGTAGACTCCGCGGCAGAGGCAGCGCGAGGGAGGATCGTGTCCGACAGCGAGGTGGCCGGGCCGGATCACGGGCGGCGAGGGATCGGCAGCGAGCCGACGCAGCCGGACCACGAGCGCCCATCGCCGGCCGGACGCGGCAGGACGGTGCACGGTGAGCCTGCGAACGCCGGCCACCGGGTTCTCGTCCCCGACGACGCGGAGGTCGAGGCGTACCTCGAGACGGCGCTCCACGCTCCGTCGCCCGAGCGCGAGCGTGTCGACCGCCCGGGGGGTCGCGTTCCGCGGGGCGAGTCGAGCGCATCGCATCCCGACACGGTCATCGTGCTCGACTTCGGGAGCCAGTACGCACAGCTGATCGCGCGCCGCATCCGCGAGCTGAACGTCTACTCGGAGCTGCTCCCGTTCGACACGCCATGGGCCGAGATCGCGCGGCGCGATCCCGTGGCGATCGTGCTCTCCGGCGGCCCGAACAGCGTGTACGACGAGGCAGCGCCCCATCCCGACCCCGAGCTCTGGGGCGGGCGAGCGCCCGTGCTCGGGATCTGCTACGGCATGCACCTCATGGCGGAAGCGCTCGGCGGCGAAGTCGTGGCAGCGTCGAGACGGGAGTACGGGCCCGCCAACATCCAGGTGGTCGAGGTCGAGGGCACCGACGCCGGCGCGCGCCTGTTCGCCGGGACGCCTCGCGAGCAGCCGGTGTGGATGAGCCACGGGGACTCGATCGTCCGCCTGCCGGAGGGCTTCCGGGCGACGGCGCAGACGTCCTCGACGCCCGTCGCCGCGATGGCCGAGCCCGAGCGCCGGTTCTACGGCATCCAGTTCCACCCGGAGGTCGTCCACACGCCCGCCGGCCGGGACCTCCTGCGGAACTTCGTCGTCGGCATCGCCGGAGCGCGCCCGACCTGGACCCCCGCGAACTTCATCGACGCCACGGTCGCCGAGATCCGGTCCCGGATCGACGCGCACGCACGGGCGACGGGATCGGACGGCCGGGTCATCTGCGCCCTGTCCGGCGGTGTCGACTCGGCCGTGGCGGCCACGCTCGTGCAGCGCGCCGTCGGGGACCGGCTGACCTGCATCTACGTCGACCACGGGCTCATGCGCAAGCAGGAGTCGGAGCTGCTCCGCGCGACGTTCGAGGCGAATCTCGGCATGCGGCTCGTGATGGTCGACGCACGCGAGCGGTTCATCGCGCGGCTGGCGGGCGTGGTCGACCCGGAGCAGAAGCGGCGCATCATCGGCGACGAGTTCATCCGGGTCTTCGAGGAGGAGGCGGCGAAGCTCGGCCGCATCGACTTCCTCACGCAGGGCACGCTGTATCCGGACGTCATCGAGTCGACCGCGCCGGAGACGAAGGCGGCGCAGAAGATCAAGACACACCACAACGTCGGCGGTCTGCCCAGCGACCTGCGGTTCACCCTGATCGAGCCGCTTCGCTACCTGTTCAAGGACGAGGTTCGGCGGGTCGGGCTCGCGCTCGGGCTGCCGGAGGCGATGGTGCAGCGGCAGCCGTTCCCGGGCCCCGGGCTCGCGATCCGGATCATCGGCGAGGTGACGGCGGAGCAGCTCGACACGCTCCGTGAGGCCGACTGGATCGTGATCGACGAGATCAAGGCCGCCGGCCTGTACCGCTCGGTCTGGCAGAGCTTCGCGATCCTGACCCCGATCCGGAGCGTCGGGGTCATGGGCGACGGGCGGACGTACGCGAACGTCGTCGCGATCCGCGCCGTCACGAGCGACGACGGGATGACGGCCGACTGGGCGAAGCTCCCGTACGACGTTCTGGCGAGGATCAGCTCGCGTATCGTGAACGAGGTCCCCGGCGTGAACCGGGTCGTCTACGACATCAGCAGCAAGCCCCCCGCGACGATCGAGTGGGAGTGACGGTGGACGAGCCGAGGCAGACCGACGGCGAACGGGCCGATCTCGACGAGGCGGTCGCGTCGGCGTCCGGCCAGCGTGCATTGGCGGCGGCGTCCCAGCAGCCGGCCGCGACGCGCGCGCCCGGCGAGGCCGCATCGTCGGCGGCGTCCGACCCGAGCGACCCGACCGCCCCCGTGTTCGATGCCGCCGGCGATCCGCTGCCGGCTCGTTCGTTCGCGCCGGGCCTCGACGACGCCGCGCTCGGCATCTCGCCCGCGGGCGTCAGGCCGGTCACGTGCGGGTGGTGCGGCACGGTGCTCGCGGACGAGGCGGCCAGGGAGTGCCCGATCTGCGGCGCGGCGCTCCAGCCGCAGCAGGAGCTGCCCGAGATCCCTGGAGTGAACGTCGCCCCGGTCGACGTCCGGCGTGCCGTCCGCACCGTCAACCCGGACATCCTCGCGCTCGTGGCGCCGCCTGTGGCCGACGACATCGCGCGCCCCGGCACGCGCCCGGCGCTCGAGCCGCCGAGCACCTCGATCCGGCTGCTGATGCTCCAGCTGGAGCTCGAGGCGCAGCGGGCCACCGCTTCGACAAGCGCCCCCGGCGCCGCTCCGGCCGCGTCACCCGGAGGAACGGACGCTCCCGGGCACTCGGCCGCCGAGGTGTCCCCGGCCAGGGCGCCGTCGCCAGCAGACGCGACGTCAGCGATCGAGGCGCCTCCCGCCATCGAGACGACGCCCGGCAGTGCCGAGCAGGGCCCGGATCCGTCTCGGCCCGGCGTCTGAGCCTATCCTCCCGTTCGTGCGCAGCCGTCCACCGGTTCCCGGCCCGTCGTTCCTCAAGGAAGAGGAAGTCGCGGTTCCGGCGCCGCCAGGAGAGGCGCCCACGGTCGCCCGAGTCGGCATGACGAAGCCGACGGCGATGGACGACGGCTGGTGGCTCGCGGTGCTGTTCGCGCACGACGACGCGGGGATCATGGAGGCCGAGGAGTTCGCGCCCCGTTCCGGTCCGCCGCCCGTGCCGCCGCTGTTCGTGATGGGGCCCGCGCTCGCGGGAGCGCTCTCGGGGCTGATCCTCGAGGAGGGGGGCCGCCAGCAGATCCGTCTCGCGCTCCCGGCGTCCGCCGACGAGCGACGGCCGTGGCGGCAGCCGCTGGTCCTCCGGATGGCGATCCGCTGGGAGCCGATGCGGGCGGCCACGATGCGTCCGACCGAGCTGGCGCAGGCCGCCCTGCACGCATTCCGTCGCGCCCTCGTCGCCGCCGGCAGCCCTTCGTGAGGGCCGCGCTCGGAGCGCTTGCGAGGTCGCCGCTCTCCTGGATCGTCGGCGCGGCCGGGTTCCTCGCCCGCGGTGGGCTGGTGGCTCTTGCGCTGCCGATCCTCTCGCTTCCGACGCCCGTGGGGGTCACGCTGCTCGTCCCGCCGATCGCCGTCACGACGAGCGGCATCTCCGCGTCGTTCATCCCCGAACTGGTCGCGCTCGGGGTCGCCGTCTGCGTCGTGATCGTGGCTGCCCTCGTGCTGGCGGCCACGGCGGACGCGGTCGCGTTCGACCGCCTGGCCGAGCCGGGATCCGGGCACGCCGGCGTCCGGCACCTGCGCGGGATCGTCGCGCGTCTCGTCGGCGTCGAGATCGTCGCGCTGATCCCGACCGTGATCGCCGCCGTCGTGGCCGCGGACAACCTCATCGCCGTCGGCGAGCACGAGTACCTGCTGCCGTCGTCGTCCGCCGTCCCGTACGTCGTCCGGGTCCTGCGCGGCGCGTGGCCGTCCGTGACCGCCGTCGCCGCGTGTCTCCTCGTATCGGACCTGGTCAACGCCGTGCTGTCGCGCGCCGTGCTCCGGCGTGCGTTCGGGTGGCCGCGGCCGGAGGGGGCGAGGCACGCCAGCTTCGCGCGCTCGGCTGTCCGGGTGGCCGGCACATGGGCCGCCGCATGGCTCGTCACCGGCGTCTCGCTGGCGCTCGCCGTCGCAGTCGTCGAGCTCGCCTGGCCGCCGGCGCGCGACGCCTACACCGCGACGATGTCGGCGCCCGGACCGGCACCCGTGGAGCTCGCGGCCGCCACCGTCGGGCTCGTCGTCGCCTGGATCGCCGCCGTCCTGATCGCCGGCTTGGGATCGTCGATACGTACACTCCTCTGGAGCTTTGGCACGATCCCGTAAGGGGAACGGCGGAGACCCTCTGGTACACTCGCTCGGCTTCACCGGCACTCCCAGGAGGCGTCAGTCACCAGATGTCCCAGATCCTCACGCCGGTCGGGGATGCGATCAACTCGTTCCTGAGCGACTCCCACGTCCAGCTCATCGGCCGGGCGATCGCGGTCTACATCGTCTTCGTCTGGCTCGCCTGCGCCTACTGGGCGTTCCGCGACGCTCAGTCCCGGACAGCGAACCCGATCGTCCCGTACCTGGCCGCGATCCTGATCATCCTCTTCACGCCCGTGCTGTTCCCGTTCGGGCTGCTGTTGTACCGCCTGATCCGCCCGAGCGAGACCGTGGCCGAGGCGAACGAACGCGCGATCGCCGAGGAGGCGATGCTGCGGGAGATCGAGGCCCAGCCGCACTGCGCGAACTGCGACCGCCGCGTCGAGGCGGAGTGGCTCGTCTGCCCGACGTGCCGCAACCAGCTCCGCCGGCTCTGCCCCTCGTGCAGCCGCCGCGTCGAGCTCGACTGGACCGTGTGCGCCTGGTGCGGCACCGACCTCGTGCCGCCGCGCGTCGCGGCCTCGCGCCCGCCGGCCGCAGGCCGTCGGGGCGTCCGGAGCCCTGCGCCTGACACCGCGATCGCGGGTGGGACCATGGAGTTCCGCGCCGACCAGCAGCCCGGCCCGACGACGCTGCCGTGACCGACGGCCGGGACCCGGCGCGGGAGCCCGGCTCCTCGGACGGCACCCGCGCGGACGACGACCAGCCGGCCGAACCCGACACTTCGAACATGCTCGCCGAGTCGGGCGCCGAAGTCCCGCGGCCGGACGCGCCCCCGGGATGGGACGGCCGGCCCGGAACCGTGTCGCCGTGGCCTCCACCCCCGGTCGAGCCCCGACCAGCACGCGGGCTGTTCGTGGGCGCGTGGTTGCTCGGGTTCGTCGGCGTCGCGCTGCTCACGGCGACCGGCTTCGCGGAGGCCCGGGGCGCTGCCCCCGCGGGCGCCCCGATGCGGCTCGTGCTCACGGTCGGGGCGTTCGTCGCGCTCGCGGCGGCGTTCGCCGTCGCGGCGCTCTACCAGCTGCGTGCCCGCTCCGCGCGGCCGGCGGAACGGTATCGCGGCCCCTCGCCCCTGATCCTGCTCGTCCTGATCATCATCGCGCTGTCGCTCGTTGCCGGGCTGCTCGTGGCCTCCGCCCGGCTTTCGCTCCAGGCCGGCTCGGGCGGGACCTTCGTCGCCGTCGCGCTGACGACCGTCGGATACCTGGCCGGCATCTGGCTGTTCGTCGTGCGTCCCCACGTGATGGACTGGCGGTCGATGGGCTGGCCGACGACGGCACAGGCGCTGGCCCGGGCGCCGGCCGATGCGCTGACCGGGATCGCCGTCGTCGTCCCGGCGTACTTCCTCGTGCAGCTGCTCGCCGGCCTGCTCGCGGTACTCCTCGGCGCACAGCTGCCGGACGTCGTCCCGACCCCGCGCTCCGTGCCCGGCGCGTTCGAGACCATCCTTGCCGCTGCGATCATCGCGCCGTTCGGAGAGGAGGCGTTCTTCCGCGGATTCTCGATGACGGCCTGGTGGCGCGATCTCGGGCTCCGCCCCGCGCTCATCCGGGCGACGCTCTTCTTCGCGGCCGCGCACCTCGTGAACGTGCTCGGCACCGGCACCGGCGATCTGGCGCGGACCGCCATCCTCCAGTTCGTCGTGATCCTGCCGATCGGGTACGTGCTCGGCTGGCTGTTCGCGCGGCGCGGGATCGTCGCATCGATGGCCGGGCACATGACGTTCAACGCGATCTCGGTCGCGCTGCTGCTGGCGGCGACGTCGTTCCGGCCCTGACGGCAAGCGGAAACCGGCCGGGCGGACAGCCCAGGAAGTCCCAGGCAAGCCGGGGCGAAGCCTGCGGTGAGTGACGGCGGGCACAATGGCGCCAGCTCTCGGGTCCGGACGGCGGAGGAATCGGCGGGCTCCGTTGTTCGGGCTCGAGGGCGCCAGGCCTGCGGGCGTCGTGCGGGGCGGATGGTGCCTGTTCACGCCGCCACTCTCGCCCGCGGCGGCCGCCACTTTCGCCCGCGACGGCCGCCACTCTCGCCCGCGGCGGCCGCCACTCCCGTCGCGTGCGCCGCCGGTCGCGCCCCTCACGATGTGCGGCGCCGCCTCGGGGAGCGCAGGACCCCGGCGGCCACTCGCGCCGTGCCGCGTCGCGGCGACCGCGTCATCTCGCCCGCGCCACCCGAGGAGGCCGTCATGTCGCACACGACGCTCGCGCCGAGGCTCCTCCGCGAGCTCCCTGCCGAGGAGCGCCCTCGCGAGCGGCTCGCCTCGCGGGGTGCGGGCGGGCTGGCGAATGCCGAGCTGATCGCACTCCTCTGGGGTAGCGGTGCGGCGGGACACAGCGCCGTCGACCTGGCGTCCGAGGCGCTTGCCAGGCACGGCGGCCTGGCGGGCCTCGCGGGTGCGGGCCCGATCGAACTCGAGGCGTTGCCGGGTGTGGGGTCGGCGCGCGCCGCCCAGCTGGTCGCGGCGTTCGAGCTCGGGCGCCGGCTGCTCGCCGACTGGCCGACCGGCCGGTTCACGATCAGGACACCACGAGACGTCGCCGACCGGCTCGTGATGCAGATGGGCCGGCTCGAACGCGAGGAGCTCCGCGTCGTGCTGCTCAACACGAAGAACCAGGTCCTTGGCGTCCAGACGGTGTACCAGGGGAACGTTTCCGCGGCCCTCGTCCGAGTCGGCGAGCTGTTCCGCGACGCCGTTCGCCAGTCGGCCGCGGGGATCATCCTGGTGCACAATCACCCCTCGGGCGACCCGGCTCCGAGCCCCGATGATCTCCACCTGACCGCCGAGGCGATTGCGGCCGGCCGGCTCCTGGACGTGCCCGTGCTCGATCACCTCGTGATCGGGCACGACGCCTTCGTCAGCCTGCGAGACCGCGGCGTCGCGTTCGAACGAGCCGGCGGCGATCGTTGACCTGCGCGGCCCCATGGGCCGAGCGGCCGGCGGGAGGCCGAGATCCCGGGCGCGAGCATGAGACGGTTGGGTGACGTTCATGCCGCCGGCACCCGTGATCGCGTGGGGCACGAACCTGGCGGATGGCTCCGTGTTGCGCGGCGACCACCTCCGGACGGCCTGACCCGCTGGCTATACTGCCTGCGCCGCTGGTCCGCCCCATCCAAACGCCCGGCGTACCCGCTCCTCGCCCGCACGACAACAGGCAGGTCCGCCACGAGCATGCTCGACGCCTTCTTCGGCCTCTTCTCCCGGGACATCGGGATCGACCTCGGCACGGCCAACACGCTCGTCCACGTGCGCGACCGCGGCATCGTCATCAGCGAGCCGAGCGTCGTCGCGCTGGACGTCAGGACGCGCAAGGTGCTCGCGATCGGGGCGGAGGCGAAGCGCATGGTGGGCCGCACCCCGGCGAACATCGTCGCGATCCGCCCGCTCCGCGACGGTGTGATCAGCGACTTCGACGTCACCGGCGAGATGATCCGGGCGTTCGTGAACAAGGTGCACGACCGTGTGGGCCTGATCCCGCGGCCGCGCATGCTCCTCGGCGTGCCGTCCGGCGTGACCGAGGTCGAGAAGCGCGCCGTTCGCGACGCCGCGATGAACGCCGGGGCGCGTTGGGCGCGCCTCATCGAGGAGCCGATGGCCGCCGCGATCGGGGCGGGGCTGCCGGTGGGGGAGCCCTCGGGCAGCATGATCGTCGACATCGGCGGCGGTACGACCGAGGTCGCGGTGATCAGTCTCGGCGGCATCGTCACGAGCCGGAGCATCCGGATCGGGGGCGACGAGATGGACCAGGACATCGTCACGTTCGGCCGGCGCGAGTACAACCTGCTGGTCGGCGAGCGAACCGCCGAGGACATCAAGATCGCGCTCGGGTCGGCATATTCCGGCGAGTGGGACGAGATGCGCGTGACACTCCGGGGCCGTGATCTGCTCACCGGCCTGCCGAGGCAGGTCGAGGTCGCCGCGGAGCAGGTTCGGGACGCCATCGAGGCGTCCGTCCAGCAGATCGTCGACATCGTCAAGGACACGATCGAGGAGACGCCCCCCGAGCTCGTGGCCGACATCATGGACCAGGGGATCGTCCTCGCCGGCGGCGGCGCGCTCCTGCAGGGCCTGGACCGACGGATCGCCGAGGCGACGCAGATGCCGGTCCACGTGGCCGACGACCCGCTGACGTGCGTCGCGCGTGGCACGGGCAAGGCGCTCGAGGAGCTCGAGACGATGGAGCGGTCGCTGGTTCCGGACACGTACACGCGGCTGCGGCGCTGACGCGGCGGCGCTGCGATCCTCCATGTTCCCCACGCGCGCGAGCCGGAGACGCGCGATCCTCTGGGCGGCCCTCATGGCAGCCGGCCTCTTCCTGCTCGCGCTCGGCTCGACTCCGCCGATGCGCGACCTCCAGGTCGCGGTCGGGAACCTCCTCACGCCGTTCGAGTCGGCGCTGTCCGGCGTCACCCGTGCCGGTGGCGCGGTCGTCGGCGCGCTCGGCGAGATCGACCGTCTCCAGGGGGACAACCGGGCGCTCCAGCAGGACAACGAGCGGCTGCGGATCGAGAACCAGCAGCTGCAGGAGGTCCGATCCGAGAACGACCAGCTCTCGGCGCTGCTCGGCGTGCAGCGCTCGCTCGGCCACCGGACCGTTGCCGGGACGGTTGTCAGCCGCGAGCAGTCGGACGTGACCAGGATGATCACGATCGATGCGGGCAGCGACCGCGGGATCGAGCTGAGCGACGTGGTGGTCGCGGATGGTGGCGCGCTCGTCGGCTCGGTCGTGACGGTCGGCTCCGATTTCAGCCGGGTGCTGCTCATCACCGACACGCGCTCGACGGTGGTCGGCCTCGTTCAGTCGAGCCGCGCGACCGGCGATGTGGTCGGCCAGCTGGGCGGGACGCTCGTCATGCAGGACATCCCATCGACCGAGAAGGTGGCCGACGGGGACATGGTCGTGACGGCCGGGATCGATCTCGGGAACGGGATGCGGTCGCCGTTCCCGAAGGGGCTCCTGATCGGGAATGTGGTGGACGTGCAGCGGGATCCGAACGCCGTGGTCCAGACCGCGTTCATCCAGCCGGCCTCGAACCTTGACAACCTCGAGTACGTGCTGGTCATCACCGACTATCACGGCGGCCTGCCGCCCCTGCCCGCGGCCTCCGGGAGTCCGGGTGGAGGCAGCGCCTCGGGAAGCCCGGCGGCTTCGTCGCTGCCGTTGCCCAGCCCGTCGCCGTAGCGGGGGATCGAGCAGCCGCTGCGTTGCCCGCTCCCGTCCGCAGCCGATGGCCGTGATCGCGGCGCGTCAGACCCGCCGGCCCAGGATCTCGAGCCGAAGTCCCGCAGCCGCCACCGCCGACCGGTCCACCACGTTTCGCGTGTCGTAGACGAGATCGCCACGCATCGCGGCGCGCATCGCGCCCCAGTCGACCGACCGGAACTCCGGCCACTCCGTGGCGATCACCACGGCCGCCGCGTCTCGCGCCGCGGAGACGGGATCGGGGGCGATCTCGAGCGAGGCGTCGGCGCGGTGCGCCGTGTCGGCCGCACGTGGGTCGTACCCGGACACCGACGTGCCGGCCGCGTGCAATTCGCGGGCGATCGCAAGGGCGGGCGACTCTCGCACGTCGTCGGTCCCGGCCTTGAACGCGAGCCCGAGCAGCGCGACCCGGGCGCCGCCGAGTGGCTCGCCGAGCAACGCTCCCAGCCGGCCGACGACGGCCTGCTGGTGCGACACGTTGGACCGGCTGACGGCGTCGATGAGCGGGGTGGGGATCCCGAGCCGCGCCGACAGCAGCGGGAGCGCGACCGTCTGCTCCGGCAGGCACGAGCCACCGATGCCCGGGCCGGCGCTGAGGAACGCCTTCCCGATCCGGTCGTCCATTCCGACGCCGGCCGTGACCAGGTCGACGTCCGCGCCCGTCGCGTCGCAGATCCGCGCCAGCTCGTTCGCGAACGCGATCTTCGTCGCGAGGAAGACGTTCGAGGCCAGCTTGATGAGCGCGACCGACCTTGCATCCGCGACGAGGACCGGCGCGTTGAGTGGCCCGTACAGATCCGCCACGGCCTGTGCCGCCTCGCGATCCTCGGGGAACAGCCAGCCCGTCACGACGCGGCTCGGCACGTCGAAATCGCGCAGCCCCGCGCCCTCCCGCATGAACTCCGGGTTCGTCACGACGCTGGGGCAGGGCCCCGCGACTCGTCGCTCGATGACGAGGCGCGACAGCCGCTCGGGCCCCTCGACGGGGAGCGTGGAACGCACGGCGACGACGTGTTCGGGCGGTGCGACCGCGAGCAGGGCGGAGACGACCGACTCGACCTGCGCGGTCGACAGCGGCCCTGACGCGTCGGTGGGAGTCCCGACGCACACGATCGAGAACGCCGAACCGACGGGAGGCGTCGGGTCGACGGTGAAGTCCATGCGTCCCGCCGCCGTCTCGGCACGAAGCGCCTCCTCGAGCCCGGGCTCGAAGATCGGCGACCGGCCGGCGGCCAGCGTCGCGATGCGCCTGGCGTCGATGTCGCTGACGGTGACGTGATGGCCGAGGCGGGCGAAACCGACGGCGGTGACGAGCCCGACTGGCCCGGCGCCGACGAGGAAGAGGTGCACGCGTGACTCCTGCTCGCGGGCGGCAAGCGATGGCTGCGGGGACGCGGAGGCGATGTGCTGGCCCGGGAGATGGTACGGGGAGCGCGGCACCCGGTGCCGAACTCCTGCGCCGCGACGCCGTCCGTGGACTACAGCGTCGACCGGATCTGCCCGCCGTCGACCGGGATGAGCGTGCCCGTCACGAAGCTCGCGCGCCGCGAGGCGAGGAACGCGACGACCGCCCCGACCTCGGACGGCTCGCCGTACCGGCCCAGCGGGATCGCGCGGAGGTGGGCCGCTCGGACCTCGTCGACCGACTGTCCCGTCCTCGCGGCCGTGTCCGCGTCGAGCTGCCGCACGCGGTGCGTGTCGATCCGGCCCGGGCCCACGGCGTTGACGAGGATGCCGTCCGATGCCAGCTCGATCGACAGCGTCTTCATGAGCCCATGGACGGCGAGCCGCAGGGAGTTGCTCGTGACGAGGTTCGGGACCGGCTGCTTGACGCTGCCGCTCTCGATGAAGATGAGGCGGCCGCCACCTGCCCGCCGCACGCGCTCGTCGCGGAGATGGGGGATCGCGGCCCGGGCGACCCGGACCGCCGACAGGAACGTCAGTTCGACGGCCTTCCGCCAGTCGTCCTCCGCCAGCGATTCGAACGGGCCGGGCGCCGGCCCCCCCGCGTTCACGACGACGATGTCCAGGCGGCCGAAGCGGTCGACGGTCGCCTGGATGAGCCGAGCCGCGGTCCCGGGCTCGGCGAGGTCTCCCGCGGCGTGCGCGACGCGCTCCCGCGCGATCCGTCGCTCTCGCGGCGCCAGCCAGATGTCTGCGTCGTCCGCCGTCACGGGGTCGAGTCCTGCGTGCGGCGCCGCGGCTTCCGCCCCGGCCGCGATCTCCTGCGCCGCCTGGGCGAGGTCCGCTTCGTGTCGCGCGGAGAGCATGACCGAGGCGCCCTCTCGGACGAGCTCCTCCGCGGACGCGCGTCCCAGTCCCCGGCTCGCGCCCAGCACGAGCGCCACTCTCCCGTCCAGCCCCAGGTCCATGCGTACCCTCCACCGGTCGTCGGGCGCATCCTGCCACGCCTCGGGCCGGAGCGGGCGCCTGCACGGTACCAGGACCATCGCGCGACTGGTCGGGCGCTCGTCCGTGGAGCACGCTCCGGAGATCGTCGCAGCGCGGCACCGCGGTGCGACGCAGGTCATCAGCCTGGAGCCGCCATGAATCGCCGATCGCTCGCCGTGATCGCCTCCGCGGTCCTCGGCGCGGCCCTCCTCGGGCCCGGACTCGCCGCCGTGAATCCCTCCGTTTCAGCCGTTCGCGCGGCGACGCCGCCCAGGGTGGTGGTCGTCGTCGGACCCGTGGGATCGATGACCGACTCGTACCTGGAGTGGGGCACGACGATCGCGCAGGACGCCGCGGCGCACGGGGCGAACGTGGTCGAGGTGTTCCATCCGAACGCGACGTGGGCGGCCGTGGCTGCCGCGGCGGCGGGGGCGAACGTGCTGATCTACCTCGGCCACGGCAACGGGTTCCCGTCGCCCTACACGTCGACCCTGATGCCGGACCGGCAGGACGGCATGGGGCTCGACTCCGTCCCGAACGCCACGACGACGCAGCTTGCGTACTTCGGCGAACAGTACATGGCGACGCTGCACCTCGCCCCCGGCGCGCTCGTGATCCTCAACCACCTCTGCTACGCGAGCGGCAACAGCGAGCCCGGGCTCCCCGATCCGACGCCGGACGTGGCCGTGCAGCGCGTCGACAACTTCGCGGCCGGCTTCCTCGCCGGCGGCGCGTCCGCCGTGCTCGCGGTCGGCCTGCAGGGCGCCAACGACTTCTTCCCCGGCCTGTTCGGTCCGCCCGAGACGCTCGACCAGCTGTTCATGTCGACGGGCGCGAACGGGACGGCCCCGATCACCGTCCCCTCGGTGCGCACGCCCGGCGCCCAGCTGCATCTCGACCCCTCGACCGCGACCTCCGGGTTCTACCGGTCGATCGCCGGGAACCTGCAGGCGCTGACGTCGTCGGTCGTCGGCGCGGATGCCTCGTCGCTGCAGCCGGGCAGCCTCGTGCCTGCGCCCGTCCCGTCGCCGGCGCCGTCGTCTTCGCCCGTGCCGCAGCCCGTACCCGTCGTGCCGCCGGTCCAGGCCGACCCGCCGGTGCTGTCCTCCGTCTTCGCGCCGTCCGTGTTCACGCCGAACGGTGACGGGGTGGGCGACACGCTCCCGATCGCGTACGTGCTGAACGTGCCGTCGACCCTCGACGTGTCGATCGTCTCGGCCGCCGGCCAGCAGGTCCGTCACATGTCGGTTCCGGTGACTGCCGGCGCGGGGCGCGTCACCTGGGACGGCCGTGACGACGCGGGCGCCATCGTCCCCGACGGCGCGTACTCCATCCGCATCGTGCCGGCCGCGACATCCGGGCTCGTCGGCGCACCGGTGGAGGTGGCGACGCGCATCCTGACGGCGATCAAGGGTGCCCGCGCGATGCCCGCCGTGTTCTGGCCGCTCGATCGCGACGGCATCGCGGACCGCACGGTGTTGGCGATGACCACGACGCAGCCGGCGACGGTCACGTGGACGATGGAGGACATGACCGGCCACACCGTCCGGACGTTCTGGCGCAACCAGGCCGTCGGGGCGGGCACGTGGACCATGCCCTGGAACGGCATCGGAGCCGGGACGACGCCGGGCACGTACCGGATGCTGCCCGCCGGCGAGTACCTGTCGGTGATCTCGGCCGTGACCCCCGCCGGCAGGATCCTCACCCGGACGGCCGTGTGGATGCAGCCGTTCCGGCTCGTGTCGACTGCGGCCGCCAACCCCGGGCAGATCATCGCCGTGACGATCATCGCGGCCGAGCGGCTGCGCGCGGCGCCGAGGCTCATGGTGGCGCAGCCGGGGCTCGCGCCGTTCGCAGTGACCGCGACCCCCGTGTCGGGCACGGGCCTCGCGTTCCGGGCGGTGTTCCGGCTCCGCGCCGGCCCGCCCGGGGCCGTGCGGCTCATCGTGACGGGCACGGAGCTCCGCGGAGCGTCGGTGTCGGGCACGTCGTCGCTGATCCTGCGCTGACCGTCGCGGCAGATCTCGCCGATCCCCGCCGGTCGCGCGTCGTGGTTGCCGTATCCGCGCCGCCCCGTCGCGCCGGCTTTCGCCGATGGCCCCGCCACGACGGGCCATCGTCCGGTCGTCCGCGTCGTCGCGTCGTCGCGTCGTCGCGTCGTCGCGTCGTCGCGTCGTCGCGTCGTCGCGTCGTCGCGTCGTCGCGTCGTCGCGTCGTCGCGTCGTCGCGTCGTCGGTACACTGGCGTGATGGACTCGCGCGAGCCGCAGCGATCGTACGACGACACGTGGGTGCTCGTTCCCACCTACAACGAGTCCGAGAACCTTCCCGGGATCGCACGGGCGATCCTCGACCGGCTGCCCGGGGCCACGCTCCTCGTCATCGACGACGCCTCGCCCGACGGGACCGGCGAGATCGCCGACCGGCTGGCGGCAGGCGATCCGCACGTTCGCGTGCTCCACCGACCCGCCAAGCAGGGCCTGGGCCGCGCGTACGTCGACGGGTTCCGCGTGGCGCTCGACGGCGGGGCCGGCCGCATCGTCCAGATGGACGCGGACTGGTCGCACGACCCGGGCTACCTGCCGGCGCTGCTCGATCCGCTCACTCGCGACGCCTCGCTCGTCATCGGCTCGCGGTACGTGCGCGGCGGCGGCGTGCGCGATTGGGGCATGGCCCGCAAGGCGATCTCGCGCGGCGGATCGCTGTTCGCGCGGCTGGTGCTCGGCCTCGGGGTGCATGACCTGACGGGCGGGTTCAAGGCATGGCGCCGGGAGCTGCTCGCCGCGATCCCCTGGGACGGCGTGCACGCCGGTGGGTACGTCTTCCAGATCGAGATGACGTACCTCGCCTCGCGGCTCGGGGCGCGCGTCGTCGAGGTGCCGATCGTGTTCCCCGACCGGCACGTCGGCGTGAGCAAGATGTCGCGGCGGATCGTCGCGGAGGCGCTGCTCGTCGTGCTGGCACTGCGCTGGGAAGAGGTCCGCGGCCACGGTCCCGTGGCCGCGACGCGGGCCGCGCCGAGCGTCCCGAACGCGCCGCGGGCAGGGCGGCGTGTCGCGGATCCGGCGCGGACCGACGCGGCGGGGGAGGCCGGCATGGTCGGGGCAGGCTCCGGGATCGACGACCCGTCGACATGATGCGCGAACTCGTCGGCGTCGAGCCGCCTGCCGAGGCTCCGCCGTCTCCGGCCCGGGTCGTCATCGATCTGCGCCCGCTTCAGGAGGCCGATCGGACGCCGATCACAGCGGCCTATCTCCGAAACCTGCTGTCCGCGTTCGCCGCCGACCCACTGCCCGGCGAGTCGTTCGTGCCGGTCCTGCGGCTGCTCCGGCCGGACCCCACGCGCGAGCTCGAGCGCGAGGGGCTCCCAGTCGCCGGGCGGCGACGCGTGCTGCCGACGACGCGCTTCCTGCGGTCCGCGGGGCTGACGGTCGATGCGTTCCAGCTGCGGTCAGCGGAGATCGGGGTGGACCGCGACCACGATCCCGGTCGCGACGAGCACAGGGCGGCGGGCGTCCTGTATCACACGGCTGGCGGCGCCGTACCGCTCGGGTCCGGCGTCCCGGTCGTCGCGACGCTCCTCGATCTTGCCCCGTGGGAGCTCCCCACGATCTACGCCGCGAGCCCCGCGGCGCGGTTCGGCCACCGGCTCCGGGCACGCATCCTGCGGGATGCCACGCGGCTCATCGTCTGCTCCGCGGTGACGGCCGAGTCCGCGCGCCGGCTGCTCCACGCGCGAAGCGACCGCATCGCCGTGGTCCCGCTCGCCGCCGGGAACGCGTTCGTGCCCGCCGCGGGGCGCGCCGAGCGCATCGCCGGCCTCCGCGCGAGACTCGAGCTCCCCCCCCGCTACTTCGTGTTCACCGGTCGTTACGACGCCCGCAAGGACCTCGGGACGCTGTTCCGGGCGCTGGCCGCGCTCCGCGAGGAAGCGGCGCCGGGGGCGGTGCCGTGGCCGCCCGTCGTGGTGCTGGCCGGCGCGCTCGACGAGCTGGACACCGATGGGCCGGCCCTCACCCGGGCCGCGGCGCGCCACGGCGTCGAGGACCTCGTGCGCCTGGTCCCGCACCTCTCGTCCGAGGATCTCGCGACGCTCGAGGCCGGTTCGGCTGCGGCCGTCTTCCCGGCCATCAGCGAGGGCACGGGGCTCGCCGCCATCGAGGCGCTGGCCGTCGGCGTGCCCGTCGTCGCATCGCGCGTCGGGCCGCTCCCCGAGCTGGTCGGCCCGGCCGGAATCATCGTCGAGCCACGTCACCCGGAGCGACTCGCGGCCGCGCTGCGGGCGGCCTGGTCGGGGCACATCCACGACCAGCTCAGACGCGCGGCGCGGCAGCGGGCGAAGGGGCCGCGGCGGACGTGGATCGACGTGGCTCGGGAGACTCGGGCCGTCTACGCTTCGGCGCTCCCGGGGCCGGCGCCGGACCGGACGCCGGACAGGACGCCGGACACGCCGGACGAGGAGTGATCGTCGGCTGATGCCGGCGTCGGCGCGTGCGTTCGTGCTCCGCCACACGGCCCTGGGACCCGTTCCGGGGCTCGAGAGCATCCGGCTGTATCTCGCCGACGACGTGCTCGCCGTGTGGCACGCGGCACACATCGAGACGGGCGACTTCGAGGCGGACCTGCCGTACTGGGCGGTGGCGTGGGGCGGCGGGCTGGCGATTGCGCGACACCTCGCGGTGCACCCCGGGCTCGTGTCGGGGCGTCGCGTGTTCGACCTCGCCTCGGGGTCGGGGCTGTGCGCGATCGCAGCCGTCCGCGCCGGAGCGGCCCGGGCCGTCGCCGCCGATATCGACCCCTTCGCGCTGGCCGCGATCGAGATCAACGCGCGAGCGAACGGGTGCCGCGTCGAGGTCGTCGGGCGTGACGTGCTCGACGGTGGCGCGCCGGAGGCGGACGTCGTCCTGGCGGGGGACTGCTGGTACGAGGCGCGGCTGGCCGGGCGCGTGCTGCCGTGGCTGCGGCGCGCGGTCGCGCGCGGCCTCGACGTGCTGGTGGGAGATCCCGGGCGGCGCTACCTCCCGGCCGACGAGCTCGTCGAACTGGCGACGTATGACGTCCGCACGACGAGCGACCTGGAGGACATGGACCGGCGGACCGGACACGTCTACCGGTTGCGCACGGTCCGCCGCGACTGACCGGCGACCGCTCGGTCTACCAGTCGGACGGGGCTGGCGACGCGGGCGCCGACGACACCGATGGCACGGGCGCAGTCCGCACGGTGACCGCGGTCCCGATCGGCACGACCTGGACGGCGACCTGTCCGCGCACGAGCGGGATCGGCGCTCCCGCGTTCGGGCCGCCGCGGTACGTGAGGAGGAGCGGCGCGGCATCCGACGCCTTGCTCCACGTTGCCGGGATCTCGAGGCCGTCCCGCATCACGAGCGCAGGCCCGCTCCCCGTGTACCCCACCTCGAGCCGGCCCTTCGCCTGGTTCGTCGTCTGGCCCGGCTCGTTCAGGAGTGGCCCGATGGAGACGTACAGGACCACGACGTCGTACGGCGCCACACGCTGCCCGGTACCGGCGTCCACCTGCGCGGCGCCGTCCACCGACCGCAGGTATCGATCGGTGGACGGGTCGTACGTGTAGCTCATGACGCCTGCCGGATAGGGCACGACGATGGACCCGGACGCCGGCCGCTCGGCGGCGGGCACCGGATCGGCGAACGTCCAGGCGGCCGCAGGCGCGGGCGGCACGCCGAGGCGCTGTGCGAGAGCGTCGAGCTCGGCCGTGCTGGAGTACACGTTGTGGGGGGCGACCCGTGCGGTGATGCGAGGCATGTACTGCGGGTACGCGAACTGGTCGCCGTCCCAGAGCAGATGCCCGTTCTCCTGGTGCAGCGCCTCCAGCGCGTTCGGCGCCCCGCCCACGTGCACGTACAGCGGGCGCCACTCCGCAGCCCACCCGACGAAGTAGCGCCGGCTGCTCCGGACCGGGCCGATCGCCGGCGCCGTCTGGCTCTGGTACAGGGCCATGTACCGCGGGATGCCGCCCTCGGCGGGCGCCTGGAAGAAGACGTCGGCCTCGGCGAGCCCCGACTGCGGCCGGGCCGCCGGGGCGTCGTCGATCATGACGGCCACCACGGGCCGCGACGCCTCCGCGGCGGTTTCGAGCACGCCGTTCGTGGGGGCCTCGACGAGCGGGACGGGGGTCGGCGACGGCGAAGAAGTCGGAGTCGGCTGCGGTGTCGCCGCGATCGACCCCGCAGCCGTGGGGGACGACGGCGCGACGGGGACCGTGGCGAGTCCGGACGACGGCGCGGGCGTGACCGGGGTGCCGGAGCAGCTGTTGAGGAGCAGCAGCGCGACGACGATGACGACGATCGCCGCGACCAGCTGGGCACGTCCGTTGGGCGAGGTGAGGACGTAGCGAATTCGCCGCGCGAGGCGCCGGCGTGTGGCGACGCCGCGCAGGCCGGCAAGGACGCGAGGGCGATCCGTGGCGTACCCCCGCATCGGCGCGACCATCGCGGGGCATCGTAGCAGCCGACGACGCCGCGCGGGCGACCGGATTCCCTCTCCAGCCCGGGCTACCCTCGCCTGCACACCCGTCGATCGGCATCGGACGGCGAACGCGAGGGAGGGTGATGGAAGAGGACGGGGATCGGGCGGGGCAGTCGCGAAGCACGGTCGAGTCGAGGGCCGAAGCGGGTGCTCCCGCCGCGGCGGCCGGGCACGTGGAGGCGGAGCCGAAGGGCGATCGGTGCCGCGGCATCGCGCGGGTCGACGCGGACCATTTCGCGATGTCGTTCGGTGCACTCGGGATGGCCCGGGGCCGCGAGATCGTGATCGGGCAGGCTGCCGTGGGACTCGCCGCCGGCGAGGACGTGGCGCTCCACCAGTCGTTCGCGCGGCTCGTGCTCGCGCGCGAGGAGGCTCGGCTCCAGATGGCCGCGGCGGCCACCGTGGCGGCGAATCACGTCGAGGTCGGACGGGGCGCGGCCATCGCCGTGCTCATCGCCCGGCGCGTCGAGGGTGACGTCCGGCCGCTGCTCGACTGGCGTGGCGCGCTCGCCTTCGGGGCCGCCTTCGGGCTCGTCGCGTCGGTGTTCGGCAGGGGCCGGCGGGCTCAGCGGCCCTCGCGCGCGCAGCGCTCGCAGCGCCCGTAGAAGTCCAGGACGTGCTGCTCGACGGTGAACCCGTCCGTGTCGGGCGCACCGGAGATCAGGCACGGCGACAGGGGCCGGAGCTCGCCGCAGCCGAGGCAGATCGCGTGCTCGTGGTGCCCCCTGGCGCAGTACGCGTACCCCACCGCGCCCGAGCTCAGTGTCGCCCGTTTGACCCTGCCCGCGAGCGTCAGCCGCTCGAGTGTCCGGTAGACGGTGGCCAGGCTCGTCGCGGGCGCCACCGCGCGCGCTTTGCGCAGCAGGTCCTCGGGCGTCTGCAGCCGGTTCGACGCGAGCATCACGTCGACGATCGCACGTCGCGGAGCCGTCACCGACGGCCCGAGGATTGCGAGCGCCGCCGCCCGCTCCACTTCGCGCGCGGCCGGCTCGGCCCCCTGGCGCCCCGCGGCCTCGCGGACCGTGGCCTCCACGTTCGCATCCGGCGGCGCAGGCCGATCAGGCGTCGTCGGTCCGATCGCCTCCACCGCCGTGGACCGGCCCTCGTCGACCGCCAGTTCGCTGCCGATCATCGGCCGTGCTCCTTCGCCGTGAGCGGGAGCCGCCGGACCGCCCGGATGAAGCTGCCGGCCGCGATGACGGCGACGATGAACGCGACGAGGATCAGGCCGGCGTTCACGCTGTCGAGGTTCGGGATGGCGAGGCCTGTCGGGATCCCGCGGTCGAGCGTGTCGGCCACGCCGGGGAAGGCCAGCGAGACGAACCCCCACGCAGCGAACAGCATGCCGCCGTAGAGGAGCGTGTTGCCGGCGACGGCCCGTGAGACGTAGTTCATCGCCTGCTCGCCGAAACCGCGGGTCTGCATCCACGCACCGATCGCCGCACCCGCCGCCGCCTGGACGAGCATCGTGCCGATCCCGAACAGCAGCCCGGGCAGGAACGCCACCGCCGCGTTGGGCATGGCCGGTGCCAGCACCGTGTAGATGATGATCGCGAACGCGCCGGTTCCCCAGCCGGCGACAAAGCCGTGGACCAGCGTCATCCGGAGCGGGATGGGCCGGTCGGCGCCGGGCTCGAGGATCCCCGCGGTCCCGTCCTGCGGCCCCAGCCGGAAGGCCCGATGGAGGAGTTCCTCGAACCACTCGGTGAGATGCAGCTCGCGCCCGAGGCGCAGGATGTACGCGCCGGAGACCGCCATGACGATCCCGACGAGCAGGTCGATCGCGGCATTCAGCGTGCCGCTCGCGAGGATCGGCGCGAGCGCGAGGTAGGCGAGCTCCGATGCGATCGCGCGCTGCAGCGTGAAGGCGGCGGAGAAGAGGAGGCCGGCCTTCATCCCGCGCCGTCCCGACGCGGCGCCGATCGCGTAGCTGACGGTGATCGGCCAGGTGTGCTCGTCGGGGGTGATCCCGTGGAGGATGCCGAGGAGCAGTGCGGTGGCGAGGACGGGCAGCAAGCCCGCCGGATGGGGGTCGACGTTCAGCATTGGGCCTCCCGGGCCTGATTGAGAATGAGTCTCAGTTGCAGTTCGAATGATCCACCAACGGGCCGGGTCCGTCAAGCGCGCCGTCAAGCGCGCTGTGGTCCGTCAAGCGGGCCCGTCGCCGGTGCGCCCGTCAGCCTCTGCGCCCGTCAGCCTCTGCGCCCGTCAGCCTCTGCGCCCGTCCGCCTCCTGTGCGCCCGCCACGCCTGCCACGCCCGCCACGCCCGGAGCCGAAGTCGTCGTCAGGCGTGGGAAGGGGCCGGTCGGTCCGCCTGCCAGCACCGGCCACCCGGCCCGGAGCGCGCGGCCGTCCGGCAGAGCGAGACAGGTACCGCCATCCGGTACACTCGCCGGCGTGATCCACGCATCTGCCGACGTCTCGCCGCACGCCCGCATCGGCGAGCGCACGAGTATCTGGAACCGCGCCCAGGTCCGCGAGGGTGTCGTGATCGGCGACGACTGTATCCTCGGCAAGGACGTGTACGTCGACTTCGGCGTCCACATCGGCGACCGCTGCAAGATCCAGAACGGCGCGCTCGTGTACCACGGCGTGACCGTCGAGACCGGCGTGTTCATCGGTCCCGGCGCGATCCTCACGAACGACCGCTTCCCGCGCAGCATCACCGCCGACGGCGCGCTCGCGGGCGCCGAGGACTGGACCGTGAGCACGATCGCGCTCCGCTACGGATGCTCGATCGGCGCGGGTGCGATCGTGGTCGCCGGGAACGACGTCGGACGGTTCGCGACCGTGGGCGCCGGCGCGGTCGTGACGCGGCCCGTTCCCGACCACGCCCTCGTCGCCGGCAATCCGGCCCGCCGTCTCGGCTGGGTGTGCGCGTGCGGGCAGCGGCTGGCCGACGAGGCCGGAAGGAACTTCGCGGCCGACGGTGAGGGGAAGGCAGGCTGCCCCGCCTGCGGCCGGCATTACACGATTGGTGCGGAGGGATGCAGGGAGACGGTCGCCCCGTGACGGCGATGGTCCCGCGACCCGCGCCGCAGCCCCAGGAGGCTCGTCCGTGATCCCCATCTCCAAACCCGACATCGGCGCGGTCGAAGAGGCCGCCGTCCTCGACGTGCTCCGCTCCGGCATGCTCGCGATGGGCCGCCGGACGGCCGACTTCGAGACGGCCTGGGCCGCCTACTGCGGAGTCGGGCACGCCGTCATGATGTCGAACGGCACCGTCACCACGGAGGCCATCCTCCGCGCCCTCGGGATCGGGGCGGGCGACGAGGTCATCACGGTCAGCTTCAGCTTCAACGCGACCGTGAGCACGATCCTCCAGGCCGGCGCGACGCCCGTGTTCGTCGACGTGCGCGAGTCCGACTTCACGATGGATCCCGACCTCGTCGAGGCCGCGATCACCCCCCGCACGCGGGCGATCATGCCGGTGCACCTGTACGGGCTCATGGCCGACATGGACCCCCTGCTGGCGATCGCGCGACGGCACGGGCTCCACGTCATCGAGGACGCGGCTCAGGCGCACGGCGCGACGTACCACGGCCGGAAGGCCGGGTCGTTCGGGCCGGCGATGTTCAGCCTGTACGCAACGAAGAACCTGATGACCGGGGAGGGTGGCATCGCGACGACGGACGACGACGAACTCGCCGACCGCCTCCGCCTGTACCGCAACCACGGCATGCGCCGCCGCTACTACCACGACGAGCTTGGCACGAACTTCAAGCCGACGGACCTGGCGGCCGCGCTCGGGCTCGCACAGCTCCCGCGCCTGGACGAGCGGACCGAGCAGCGCCGGCGGAACGCCGAACGGCTGACGGCGGGGCTTGCCGGCTACCTGACGCCGGCGGTGCCCGAGGGCCGCGGCCACGTCTGGCACCAGTACACGATGCGGTTCCCCGGCGAGCGCGATCGGGTGGTCGAGGGGCTGACCGAGCGCGGGATCGGGTCGCTGATCTACTACCCCGTCCCGATCCACCGCCAGTCCTACCTCCAGGCGTACGTGCCCGGGGCCGCGGACCTGCCGCTGCCCGTGACGGACCGGCTCGCGGCGGAGGTGCTGTCGATCCCGGTCCACCCGATGCTCTCGGACGGCGATCTCGAGGCGATCATCCGCGCCGTCCGGGATGTCGCGACCCCGCTGGACGTGGAGGCAATCCCCCGCGCCGCCGATCCTTCGAGAGCCGGCGCCCGAGTCGGCGCAGACCGGCCTGGGACGGGCGCGCCGTGAGCGCGCGGCTGCGGGTCGGGCTCGCCGGGCTCGGCTCGATGGGGCGCAACCACCTGCGCAACCTCGCCTCGCGCGACGACGTCGAGCTGGTGGCCGTCGCGGACCCGTCCGAGGCGGCCCTGACCGCGGCCACCGACCAGGTGCCGGCACACGGGTACGGCGACCCGCTCGAGCTGCTCGAGGAGGAGCGGCTCGACGCGCTCATCGTCGCGGCGCCCACCACGCTGCACCACCGGATCGCCCTCGCCGCCATCGACCGATGCATCCCGGTCCTCGTCGAGAAGCCGTTGGCAACGACCGTCGCGGAGGGGCGCGAGCTCGTCGAGGCCGCCGACCGCCGGGGCGTCCTGCTGCAGGCCGGCCACATCGAGCGGTTCAACCCGGCCGTCCTCGCGCTCGGCGAACGGCTGCGCGGCGGCGCACTCAGCCGGATCTTCAGCATCAAGACGCTGCGCGCGGGGCCTTTCCCCGCACGGATCCGCGACGTCGGCGTCGCCGTCGACCTCGCCACCCACGACGTCGACATCATGTGCCACCTCGCGGGCGCGCGGCCCGATCGCGTGTACGCCGAGACCACGCAGCACATCCACACCTCCCACGAGGACCTCGTGTTCGGGCTGCTGCACTTCCCGCGCGGCACGGTCGGCCTCCTCGACGTGAACTGGCTGACGCCGGAGAAGCAGCGCACCATCACCGTGCTCGGCGAGGAGGGCATGTTCCGCGTCGACTACCTGTCGCAGACGCTGACGTTCACGCGCGGGACCGCGGAGCTCAGCCCGACCTACCTCGACGGGTACGCGCCGACGTTCGCCGGCGAGACCGTCCAGCTGCCGGTGACGCCGGCCGAGCCGCTCCGTCGCGAGCTCGACGCGTTCTTCGCCGCCGTCCGATCGGGCGGTCCCGCGGTCATCCCCGGTTCGGACGGCCTGTGGGCCGTCGCCCTCGCCAACCTGCTGCTCGAGGCCGCCGCGGCCCACCGCCCCGTCGCCGTCCATCCCCCGGAGGTCGCGCGCGCATGAGCCAGTTCGTGAGCCCCTGGCGGGGCGAGCCGGAGACGGTCGGGACCGTCGCCGTCATCGGCATGGGCAAGATCGGGCTGCCGCTCGCGGCGCAGTACGCGGCGCGGGGCTGGCACGTCATCGGCGTCGACGTCCTGCCGTGGGTTGTCGAGACGCTGAACAAGGGACGCGTCCACATCTTCGACGAGCCGGGGCTCGACGAGCGCATCGCGGAGGCGCACGCGGCGGGGCGATTCCGCGCCACCACGTCGCACGCCGAGGCGGCGGGCGAGGCGGACGTCGTGGTGATGATCGTGCCGGTGATGCTGTCCGAGGTGAAGGAGCCCGACTACCGGTACATGGACCCCGCGACGCAGGCGGTGGGGGCGGGGCTGCATCCCGGCGTGCTCGTGGTCTACGAGACGACGCTCCCGGTGGGCGACACGCGCGAGCGGTACCGGCCGATGCTGGAGGCGGCGAGCGGGCTCCATTGCGGGGACCCCGATGAGGGCTTCCTGCTCGCGTTCAGCCCCGAACGCGTCTACACGGGGCGGACGTTCCACGATCTCGAGACGTACCCGAAGCTCGTCGGCGGCGTGGACGCGACCAGTGGCGCGCGCGCCGCGGCGTTCTACCGGAGCGTGCTGCCGGCCGAGGTGTGGCAGCTCTCGACGGCGGAGGCCGCGGAGTTCGCGAAGCTCGCCGAGACGACGTACCGGGACGTGAACATCGCGCTCGCGAACCAGTTCGCGGCGTACGCGGAGCGGATGGGTGTCGACATCCAGGAGGTCATCCGCGGCTCGAACAGCCAGCCGTTCAGCCACATTCACCAGCCGGGCATCGGCGTCGGCGGCCACTGCATCCCCGTGTACCCGCACTTCCTCGTGAGCCGCGCGCCCGAGCTGACGCTGCCCGCGCTCTCACGCCAGGTGAACGACGGACAGGTGGGCGTCGCCGTGCAGGCGGTCGAGCGCGAGCTCGGCTCGCTCGAGGGGACGCCGGTGCTGGTGCTCGGCCTGACGTACCGCGAGGACGTCAAGGAGCTGGCGTACACGCGCGCACTCCCGCTCATCGAACGGCTGACGTTCCACGGCGCCGAGGTCTGGGCACACGACCCGCTGCTCTCCGATGAGGAGGTGGCTCGAACGGGCGCCCGGCCGTGGCACTGGGGCGACGCCGGGCCGTTCCGGGCGATCGTCGTGCAGACGGGCGCGAAGCAGTTCCGCTCCCTGGACCCGGCCTGGTTCCCGGAGCTGGGTGTCGTGTACGACGGCCGGAACTCCCTGCGCGAGGTCCCGCTGCCGGAGGGCGTCACATACGTCGGGGTCGGGGTGCCGGACGTCCGCGGCGGGTCGCGGGCGCGACGCGCGCCGGTCGCCGGAGGATCGGGGCGACGCTGAGGGGCGCATGAAGCTTGCGTGCGTCGTCGGGACCCGCCCGCAGCTCATCAAGGTGGCGGCGGCGTGGCACGCGCTGCGGCGCGACCACGAGCCGCGGCTGATCGACACCGGCCAGCACTACGACGAGGAGATGGCCGGCCGGTTCTTCGGCGAGCTGCACCTGCCGGCCCCGGACAGACAGCTCGGCGTCGGCAGCGGCAGCCGTGCTCGCCAGGTGGCCGCGATCATGGACGCCCTCGAGCCGGTGCTCCTCGACGAGCGACCGGATGCCGTCGTGGTGTTCGGCGACACGAACTCGACGCTCGCGGGCGCGCTCGTCGCGGCCGGGCTCGACCTGCCGCTTGCCCACGTCGAGGCCGGTCTCCGCTCGTTCGACCGGCGCATGCCCGAGGAGATCAACCGCGTGGTCGTCGACCACCTCGCGCAGCTGCTGCTCGCCCCGAACGCCCAGGCGACCTCGAACCTCACGGCGGAGGGCATCGGCGGCGGGCCGGACGACGCGGCCGGCGGATCGGCCGGTGGATCCGACGCACGTGCGGCTGGCTCTTCGCGCGGGCCGGACGAGGATGCGGCGAAGCGCCCGGGCGGCGGCTGGAGGCGCCCCCGCGTCGAGGTCGTCGGCGACCTCATGCAGGACCTGTGCGCGGCGGCCGTCCCGTTCGTGCGGGATCCGGCGAGCGTCGGCGAGGGAGCCCCGGAGGAGATCGCGGCGCTCCATCTCCGGACCGGCGAGTACCTCTTTGCCACCGTGCACCGGGCCGAGAACCGGCCCCCCGAGGCGATCCGCGAGTGGCTCGCCCTGCTCGGGGCGCTCGGACGCCCGGTCGTCCTGGCGCTCCATCCCGGAACCCGGCGCGCGATCGACGAGAGCGACTGCGCGGTTCCGCCGAACGTGCACGCGGTCCCTCCCCAGGGATACGCGACCACGCTCGCGCTCCAGCTCCACGCCGCGGCCGTCGTCACCGACTCGGGAGGCGTGCAGCGGGAGGCCGGCTGGCTCGGTACGCCGGCGCTCGTGCTCCGGGGCTCCACGGAGTGGACCGGGACGCTCGAGACGCAGGGCGGACGGAGCGTCCTCGTCGGGCGCGACGCGGCCCGCGCGCTCGATGCCCTTGCACGGCTCGCTCCCGCCGCGTCGAGTGCGGACGCCGCGGCTCGTCGCGCGGCCGCGGCAACGGTCGCGCCGGCCGGGGCGGACGAACGGGTGTCGGCGGCGCTCGGCGACTGGCTCGGCTCGTGACGAAGGTCGCGCGGCCGCTCCGCGTCGCGATCGTCGCGGCCAATACGTTCGAGCATGACTCGCGGCTGCTGCGCACCGCGCGCGCGCTCGCGGGCGACGGGCACGTCGTCACCGTCCTCGCGTTCCAGGCGCCGGGGCTGCCCACGCGGGAGTCCGTCGGCGACCGGATCGATCTGCGCCGCCTGCCCGTCGACCGGCGCGTCGCCAGCGCGTTCCGCCCCCTTCCCGAGCGCGCGTGGCCGCTGCTCGCGCGGGTGCTCGGGTTCGAGCCTGCCGCGACGTCCCTGCCGCCGGCGGCGCCGCGGATCGTCGATCGCCCGCGTGCCCTCCTCCGCCGGCTCGTCGAGATCGTCGCCCACCAGCGCCGCGTCGGTCCCTGGTCGGACGCCGTCGTCGCCGCGGTACCCGACGCGGACGTGTATCACTGCAAGGCGCTCGTCGCGCTGCCGGTCGTGGCCGCCGCAGCGGAGCGTGCGGGCTCCCGCTTCGTCTACGATCTCGCCGACCTGCACACCGAGGCCGCTCGTCTCGCCCGCATGCCCGGGTTCGTCCGGTCGCTCGTCCGGCGCCGCGAGGCCCGGTGGGTCCGCCGTGCCGCACTGCTGACGGCCGTGAGCGACGGCGTCGCCTCGGAAGCCGCCCGGCGCTTCCATGTCGGCCGCCCGGTCGTCGTCCTGAACTGTCCCATGGCCTGGCGACCCGAGGACCCGGGCGTGCCGCGCAGCGATCTGCTGCGCCGCGCGACCGGCGTCGATCCGGAGCGCCCCATCGTGCTGTACCAGGGCGGGTTCAGCGTCGACCGCGGGATCGAGGAGCTGATCGCGGCGCTCGACCGCGAGCCGCTCCGGACGCTCGATGCGGCGGTCGTGCTGCTCGGCTACGGTCGTCTGCTCGACCGTCTGCGGGCCGAGGCCGCGCGCCGTCCGGGGCGCCTGTTCGTGCTCGACGCCGTGCCCCCGGCCGAGCTGCTGCAGTGGACCGCCTCCGCGGATCTGGGCTACGTGGGGCAGCCGGCGCGGACGCTGAACCAGCGGCTGAACCTGGCCAACAAGCTGTTCGAGAGCATGATGGCGGGCGTGCCGGTGCTGGTCGCCGAAGGAACGGAGCACTGCCGCCTCGTGTCGGCCGAGGCGGTCGGAGTCTGCGCGGCGATCGAGCCCGATGCGATCGCGCGCGCCGCCGGCGCCGTGCTCGGGCGCCCCTTCGAGGAGCGCGAGGCGCTCCGTGATCACTGCCGGACGGTCGCGCTCGAGCGCTACACGTGGGAGCGTCAGCAGGGGGCGCTCGTCGCCGCGTACCGGCGGCTGGCCGCCGGCGGGAGGGCGGAGTCGTGAGCCGCATCGTCATGTTCGTCTTCAACGACTGCACGACGGACGCGCGCGTCCTGCGCGAGGCGGCGAGCCTGACGCGGGCCGGCCACACCGTCACGATCATGGCCCGGCCCCGCGACGTCGCCTCGACGAAGGTCGAGCGCGAACGTCGCGACGGGTTCGAGATCGTCCGGATCCCGCTGCCGCAGGGATGGAAGCGCTGGTACGTGCTCGCGCGGTACCCCTGGCGAGCGCGCGGCTGGATCCGCTTCCGGTTCATGTACGACGCGAAACGCGGACCGAAGGGGTGGGCCGAGGCGGTCGCGATCACCCCGGTCGCCGCGGCCTGGACCGCCTGGATGCTCGTCCGTGCCCCGTTCTACCTCGGGTTTCGCGCGCTCCGGCGGGGGAGGGCGCAGCCGGGCGGCGACACGCTCGACTGGCTCACGCGGTGGCGGTACTCGATCGTGGGGTGGGCGCGCGCCGCAGCCGTCGCGGCGCCCGACGCGGACGCGTACCACGGCCACGACCTGTCGGGGCTGCCGGGGGCGATCCACGCGGCGAAGCTCCGCGGCCGGTCCGGCGCCGGCATGCGCCCCGCGGTCGTGTACGACAGCCACGAGATCTACCTCGAGTCGGGCAGGATCGCGAAGCTCCCGGCACGGATCCGGCGGGTGCTCGGACGGCAGGAGGCGGCCTGGGTGCGCGAGGCCGACGCGCTGGTGACGGTCAACGAGTCGCTGGCGGAGGACCTGGGGAGGCGCTACCGGCCGCGCCGCACCGTCGTCGTCCGCAACTGCCCCGCGCGGTGGGACCCGCCCGCGTCCCGCCCCGATCTCCTCCGCGAGGCCGCCGGCATTCCCGCGGACGCTCCCGTCGCCCTCTACCACGGCGGCTTCTCCGCGCATCGGGGGATGGAGGAGATCCTCGAGGCGCTGCTCGAACCGGGCATGGAGCGGGTGCACGCCGTGTTCCTGGGGTACGGGAGCGAGCGGGCGAGCCTCGTCCGCCGCGCGGCCGACCCGCGGTACGGCGGGCGCGCGCACGTCCTCGACGCGGTGCCGCCGCACGAGCTGCCGCCATGGGTCGCGTCGGCGGACGTCGGCGTCATGCCGATCCAGCGGTCGACCCTGAACCACTACCTGTCCACGCCCAACAAGCTCTTCGAGAGCCTCGCGGCCGGGGTCCCGGTGGTCGTGAGCGACTTCCCGGAGATGCGCCGCATCGTGCTCCGCGATCCGGACGCCCCGCTCGGCGCGGCGTGCGATCCGGCCGATCCGGCGAGCGTCGCGCGGGCCATCCGGGAGGTGCTCGAGCGGCCGCCCGACGAGATGGCCGACCTGCGCGCGCGGTGCCTGCGCGCGGCCCACGAGCGCTACAACTGGGAGACCGAGGTGTCGCGGCTCGTGACCCTGTACCGCGACCTGCTCGGCGACGGCAGCGTCGAGGCCGCGGTGGCTCCGGCCGGGCCGATCCCGGCAGGCGGGCTCGGCGGCGCGGTCGAGGGCGACGTCTCGGTGCCGATGACGCCCGCTCCGAAGACTGCTGCGGCAGCCACGGGCGATGCTGCCGACGATGGGGCCGGCGATCCGCCCGGCTCGGACGGCGGCACGTGGTCCGCAAGGGCCGTCCCGGCAGCGGCCGATCCGCCGCCGGAGGCCGGCGCAGGGGAATGACGCCGGGCCGGGGGTCGCGCGTCGTCCTGCTGTTCGCGAACACCGCCGAGCACAACTCGCGCGCGACGCGGATGACGCGGACCCTGCTCGACGCCGGGTTCGCGGTCACGTGGGTCGCGCGCTCCGGCCCGGGGCTCCCCGAGCGCGAAACGCGCACCGGGTGGGACATCCTGCGCGTGCCGCTGCCCCCCGGCCCGCGGTGGCTGCCCGCCCCGCGGCTGCCGGCTTCCCGGCAGGCGCCCGCGCCGAGGCCCGCGGCCGTCCGCGCCCCCGCCCGCCTCGCCCGGCTCGTGGTCGATGGCCCCGGCCGGCTCCTCCAGGCGCTTCGCTACCAGGTCGTCACCCGCCGCTGGGCCGCGGCGGTCGAGCGCGTCGCCCCTCCCGCGGACGTGTGGCAGGCCGACGGCCTCGTGACGCTGCCCGTGTGCCTCCGGCTGCGCGCGCGTCGCGGGGGCCGGGTCGTGTACGACTCGCTCGAGATCCACGTCGAGAGCGGGGCGTTCGCCCGGCTTCCGCGGGCGTGGCGGTGGTTGCTCGGCCGCCGGGAGCGTGCCTGGGCGAGGTCGTCGGACGCCGTGCTCACCGTCAGCCGGCCGTACGCCGACGTGCTGGCCCGCCGCCTCGGGCGCGCGCCGGCGATCGTCATGAACTGCCCGCCGACGCCGCCGTCACCCGCGGCGGGGGAGCCCGGGCGGCCCGACGCCCCGCCGCGGCCGCGGCGCTTTCACCAGCTGCTGTCGCTCGACCCGGCCGCCCCGATCGTCCTGTACCACGGGTACCTGTTCCCGCACCGCGGCATCGAGCGCCTGTTCGAGGCCATGGCGCTCGTCCCCGACGCGCACCTCGTCGTCATGGGGTTCGGCCCGCGGTTCGACGCGTACCGGGAGGCGGCGGCGGCGCTGCCGCATGCCGCGCGTGTCCACGTCGTGCCCGGCGTGCCGCCCGACGATCTCCTCGGGTGGGTCGCGTCGGCGGACGTCGCTGCGATGCCGATCGAGGGGAACACGCTCAACCACCGGCTCACCACGCCGAACAAGCTGTTCGAGGCGCTCGCGGCGGGCGTGCCGGTCGTCGCGAGCGACCTCCCCGGCATGGCGGAGATCCTCCGCGAGACCGGCGCCGGCGTGAGCTGCCGTCCCGACGATCCGGCCGACCTGGCGCGCGCGATCCGCTCGATCCTCGACGCGCCCGAGGAGGCCCGGGCGACCTGGCGCTCGAACGCCCTGGCGGCGGCACGGCGGACCTACAACTGGGAGCGCCAGGCGGAGACGTACCTGGGTGTGCTCCGGTCGATCCGGTGACAGCTGAGCGCCCCCGCCGATCCCCCCGCCATCAGGGAGCGGGCGAGGCGGTCAGCCTCCCAAGCGCCTCGAGCGCCTGCTGCACGAGCTGCATCTCCTGCCCGTAGCCGACGTAGTCGCCCTTCGCCTCGTCGGCCCTGGCGGCCGCGAAG
>JAJYGH010000045.1 GCA_021785175.1 Chloroflexota bacterium
ACGAAGGACGACCTCGTCGAGGGGATGGGGGAGCCCGTGGGCGCCGCCACCGTCATCGGTCTCATGCAGCAGGGTTCCTCACCGCTGTTCATCTGATCGCGGGGCACGAGCAGTCGTGTCCCGCACTTTCGCAGCAGGCACATCCATGGAGGTGACGTAGATGCCCGAGGAAAGCGCTCCTGTCATCAGCCGTACGATCGACGCCCGCGGCAGCTTCTGTCCGGGGCCCCTGATGGAACTCATCCGCAACATCCGCGAGGCCCAGCCCGGCGACGTCATCGCCGTCCTGTCCGCGGACGCCGGATCCAGGACCGATATCCCGCGATGGGTCGAGAAGGCAGGGCACCGGATGGTGGGCGTGTTCCCCCGCGACGGCTACGACGAGATCGTGGTCGAGACCCTTCACTGACAGAGCACGTCCGAATGCAGCGGATCATCATCCTCGGCGGGGGCGTCGGTGGCACGCTCGTGGCGAACCTGCTGGCGCGCAAGCTGCACGCCGAGATCGACCGGGGCCGGGTGGCCGTCACGGTCGTCGACGCCACTGGCGATCACGTCTACCAGCCCGGCTTCATGTACATCGCGATGGGGGCGGAGCGCGAGCAGAGCCTCCGTCGAGCGGAGCGCGGGCTTCTCGACCGCCGCGTCGAGCTGGTCGTGGGGGACATCGTCAGGATCGACGAGTCGCGCCGCGCCGTCGAACTCGGCGAGGGAACGCGTCTGATCTACGACTATCTCGTGGTCGCCACGGGATCCCGCATCCTGCCCGAAGCCATCGCCCATTTCAACGAGGAGGCTCACCACTTCTACACACCGGATGCCGCGCGCCGGCTCCGCCGCGCGCTCGACGCCTTCACGGGCGGGCGGATCGTCATCGGCATCGCCGGGATGCCCTACAAGTGCCCTCCCGCGCCGCTGGAGGTCGCGTTCCTGATCGACTCCGAGCTGCGCGATCGGCATCTGCGGGATCGCACCGAGATGCACTTCTGCTCGCCGATCGGGCGGGTCTTCACGATCGAGAGCGTCAGCGAGATGGCGACCCCCGTGTTCGTCGAGAAGGGGATCGAGGTCCACACGTTCTTCAACGTCGATGAGATCGACCCGGAACAGAAGCTCGTCCGAAGCCTCGAGGGTGAGGAGCTCCCGTACGACCTGCTGATCCTGGTGCCCCCGCACAAGGGGGCCCAGTGCGTGATCGACAGCGGGCTGGCGCCGAGTTCGGGCTGGCTGCCCACGGATCGCGAGACGCTGCAGGTGAAGACCGCTCCGGATGCCCCCGACGGCACGAAGGCCCCCCGGTTCCCGAACGTCTACGCCCTCGGCGACGCGACGGACCTCCCGCTGTCGAAGGCGGGGTCGACAGCGCACTTCGAGGCACCGGTCGTGGCCGAACGTATCGCCGCGCAGGTCCGCGGCGTGGAGCCGGAGGCCACGGCAGGCACCTACACCGGCAAGGTCATGTGCTTCTTTGAGATCGGCGGCGGTAAGGCGACGGTGCTGCAGTTCGACTACAACCACCCGCCGCGGCCGCCGAAGCCGAACCGCTTCTGGCATCTGGGCAAGATCGTCTTCAACAAGACCTACTGGCACACGGTCCCGAAGGGCCGGGTGTAAGGCGCGGGCCGCGCACTCGCGCGGCTGACCGTGCCGGACACCGCGCGGCAGCTCATCATTCCACGCGGATCGACGGAGAGGCATACTCGTTTCGCCCCGGAGGTGGCGGACGACGGAGCGTCACGATCACGAGTGGCTCCATCCCGCGACGATGACCGTGGTCGCGGAGCGGGTGCTGGCGCCCGGCCAGGCCGAGACGCTGGCCACGGCCTTCGAGCTGCTGGTCAACCCAACCCGGCTGCGCATGCTCCACGCGCTCGCGTGCGCCGAGGAGCTCTGCGTGCGTGACCTGTATCTCCTGCTCGACCTCGAACAGTCGACCGTCAGTCACCATCTCCGCAGCCTTCGGGATCGTGGGATCGTCAGCCGCCGAAAACGCGGTCGGCTGGCCTGGTACCGCCTCGAGGACCCCGCTCTGCGGGGTTTCCTCGGAGCGTTCGACGGCCGGGCGGGCGATGGGTCATCGGCCGACCGCTCGTCACCCTGGGCGGCCGGGCGCCCGGCGGCTGTGACGGAGAGCCCGGTCGCACCAGACGCGTGACGCGAGACGCGTGACGCGGCGGTCACGCTCGTCGCTGCGGCCCAGCGTCAGCGCGACCCTGGGCGCCGCTGACTCACTCCTCCCGCATGAGTGGCGACGTGGTGAGGCGCGCCGCGAGCTCCGTCCGGTTCGCCACGCCGAGCTTCGCGAACACGTGCCCGAGGTGGTATTCCACGCCCTTCGTGCTCAGCACCAGCCGCTCGGCCACCTGGCGGTTGGTGAGACCCGTGGCCACGAGCGTCGCCACCGCCTGCTCCTGGGGGGTCAGCGTGCCCTCGCATCCGTGGCGCGGCCGGCTTCGCGCCACGCCGCAGGCGGCCAGTTCGCGGTCGATGGCGGTCAGGAAGGGCACGGCACCCAGGCGCGCGAGTTGGTCCCGCGCGGTGGCCAGCTCGTCGATGGCGGCGCGCCGCCGACCCAGGCGCCGGAGCAGGACGCCCCGTTCGCCGTGGGCCTGCGCCCGCTCGAGCGCCGCGATCTCCTGGTGCACCGCGCCGTGGAGCGCGGCCGCCAGGCCGGCCTCGGCCTCGTCTCGGCGGCCGTCGGCGGCGAGGAGCCGGGCGCGGATGCGCGCGGTCGTGAGCTGGCTCGTGCGGTTGAACCGGCGCCTGCCCACCCGTCGCTCGACCTGGTCGAGCAGCTCGGCGGCCTCCGGCAGGCGCCGCGCGCCGACCAGTGCGTCGGCCCGCAGGAGCGCCCACGGCTGGATCCCCGGCTCGTGCCTGCCGTACGACGTCGTGAGGGCCACGATCTCGTCGGTCGCGGCGAGCATCTCACCGGGATCTCCGCGTGCCTGCCCGAGCCGGGCTCGCGCGGTGGCGACCCACAGCCGATTGGCGGGATCGCCGAGCATCCTCGCGACCTCCGAGGCGGCCTCGATGTGCGCTTCGGCGCGATCCCACTCGCCGCGCGACGCCGCAGGGAACGCCGCCACGGCGTGGGGCATGGCGACGCTCCACACCTCGCCCGCGTCGTGCGCGAGTGACGCCGCCAGCTCCGCGTGGACGAGCGCCTCGTCCCAGCGCCCGAGGCGGTACTCGGCATCGGCGCGGTAGAGGAGGATGACGATGCGCAGGAGCATCGGACCCACGCGCTGCGCCACCTCGTCGGCCCGGACGAGCTCGGCGAGCGCCTCGCCCGGCCGCTCCGACCAGAGCAGGAGCACGCCGCGCCCGGCCTGCGCGGCGAGGGCGTCGCGGTCGGTCTCGGGCGAGGGCTCGGCCATCGCCGCGAGGCCTGCCGCGTAGCGCCCCGATTCGCCGAGTCCCATCGCCTCCATGAGGCGCGCCACGGGCACAAGGGGCGCCGGAAGCGGCCCCTCCAGCGCGCGCTGCACCCAGCGCAGGACCTCGGGCGCGCGGTCCGAGTTCGACGCGGCCATCGCGAGCTGGGCGGCGGCCTTGGCGGCGATCTCGCCGTCGCCGGGTCCGCGGCTCGTCCAGGCGCGCTCGAACAGACGGACCCCCGTCGTCCGGTCCCCCGCCGAGCTCGCAATGAGGCCCAGGACGTAGTCGCGCTGTGCGCACCGCGGGGCGGCCTGGGCGCGCGGCCGCAGCGCTTCGGCGCGCACCGTGTCCCCCCCGAGGACGAGGCACTCGAGTGCGGAGAGCAGGTGCCCATCGGCCTGCGGCCCGGACGCAAGGCGTGCGGCCGTCAGGTAGGCATCCGCAGCAGCGGCCCACGATCCGCGTGCCGCTTCCGTGGCGGCGCACTCCGCGAGCTCGGTGGCGAGGCCGGGATCGGGTGCAAGGGCCGCCGCAGCGCGGTGCCGCAGCCGCTCGTGACCATCCACCTGCGCCGCCGCGGCGAGGTGGACGCTGGCGCGTGATGCGGGCGGCACGTGGTGGTAGACGGCGGCCCGGATGAGGGGATGGGCGAAACGGACCTCACCGCCGGGGCCGAGTGCCAGCACGAAGCCGGCGCTGACCGCCTCGTCAAGTGCCGGCCCGAAGTCCGCGATCCCGGCGACCGCGGCGGCCTGTCCCGCGAGCCAGGCCATGCCGAGGACGGCGCCGGCCGCCACGAGCTCGCGGGCGGCGGGCCCGCAGCGCTCGAGTCGTTCCCGGATCAGCGCGGCGAACGACGCCGGCGCGGGGAGAGGGGCGACCCCGGCCGCCGACCAGACCGCCGGATCGAGCTCGCGGAGCAGCGCCCGCGCATACAGGGGATTGCCCCCGGTGTGGTTGACGAGGCGTCGGGCGGCCGCGAGCGGGAAGCCAGGCATGCCCATCGATGCGGCCAGCGCGACGAGCTCGACGTCGCGCAAGCCACCCAGCGTGAGCGACCGGTCCCCGTCGGCCGAGAAGATCCGCCGCAACGACGATGGGAGACCGGACAGGTCTCCGTCGCGCGCGGTGAGGATCGCGAGGACACGCTCGTCGACGAGCCGGCGGATTGCGAACGCGAGCGCGTGCAGGGACGACGCGTCGGCCCAGGGGGCGTCGTCGACGACGAGCACGAGCGTGCCGCGCTCGGCTCTGCCCGCGAGCCATTCGAGCAGCTCCGCGCCGACCGTCAGCGGATCGGATCCTCGTGCTCGCGACGGCGGCGACAGAGCACTCCCGCTGCGGGCGAGCCGGTCGACGACGCCGAACTCCAGGCGGGTCTCCGACTCGTCGCCGGTCACCCAGGCCGTATGAACGCCGGACGCTCCCGCGAGGAACCGGCGGACCAGCGCCGTCTTGCCCATGCCGGGCGGACCCTGCACGAGAACGACGTGCGGTCGGCCCTCGCGGACCAGGGCGAGAGCGTTCTCGAGGACCCCCAGCTCGTGCTCGCGCCCCACGAACGGGTCGCTCCGGTCGCTGTCAGGCAGCGCGAACACCGACGCCTCACGCGGCACGGTTTGGTCGATGCGATCGGTGGCCGGCAGCTCCTGCGCCCTCGGGAAGCCGGGCGTCGACAACCGTTCCCTGCCCCGGGCGAGAACGGATCCGCAGCGATCCGCCCGCCTGCGTCATGCGTTCGCGCATCCCCATCAGCCCGAGCCCGCTGGTTTCACTGCCCGCGGTGCCGAGACCGGTCTGGATGCCCGGCGTGAATCCCCGCCCATCGTCTCGCACACGAAGCGTTACTCCCTCGCGGAAATCGACCGTCACCTGGATGTGGGCAGCCTCGGCGTGACGCATGGCATTGACCAGCGCCTCCTGGGCGACTCGGTAGAGGGCCAACTCGTCGCCGGAAGCCACCCGCCGCTCCTCGCCCCGAACGCGCAACGCAACCGAGAGACCGGTCCAGACCCCCACGTCGGCGGTGAGAGCACGCAGCGCAGGCACCAGTCCCAGGTCGTCCAGCAGCGGCGGACGCAGCGAGCAGATGACCTCCCGCAGGGCCCGCCCCACCTCGTCCGCCAGATCACGATCGTGCCTGAGGGTCGTGACCAACGCGCCCGGCAACTCGGGCGCCTGCGCGAGCTCCTCCAGGGAGCGAACGAGAAACGTCTGCGTCTGAAGGGGGTCGTCGTGGAGCTCGCGGGCGATCCGCCGGCGCTCCTCCTCCTGCGCCGCCGTCAGACGCGCCGCATACACCTGCTCCTCGACCTGTCGCCGATGTTGCTCCGTGACATCGACGAGGACGAGCTGGAGGAACTCGTGACCGTCGCTCTGGAGCATCTGCCCCCGTGGCACGAACAGGCGCACCTCGCCGGCCGCGTTCTCGACCGTGACGGGGATCTCGCTCCCGTCAAGGAGCTGCTCGACTCGGAGGCCGAGCAGCTCGCCGATCTGACGCCCGGTTGGAGGCGCCCCCAGCAGCTGGGTGGCTGCGGCATTTGCCTCGGACACGACGCGGCGCTCGTCCACGACGAACACCGGGGCGTGTTGCTCCTCGAACAGCGCGTGGTACCGCGCCTCGGCGGCGGCGTTCGCCTGAAGCGCACCGACGGCGGCGCGCCGTGCCGCGCGCTCGTGCTCGACGCGTTGACCGACGATGATGGCGACACCGTTGAGGACGAGCACGTTCACCAGCTCGCCCCAGTTCCCGGACTTCCAGCCGTGGGAGATGATCGTCCAATCGGGGAGCATCAGGGCCGTTGCCCAGGCTGCGGTGGCGATCGATCCGCGCGTCCCAAAGTTGAGCGCGGCATACACGACGGGAACGAAGAGCAGCGAGATCGTGAGGTACCGGGGGATCCCCAGGGGCAACTGCCACCCGAGCGTATCGAGGCCCAACTCATCGAGCACGATCACGCCGAGGACCCCGCCCTGGACGACCCAGAACTGGGGCGTGCGCACCGGCGGGGCGACGGCGCGCCAGAGCCGTTGAGCGGCTGCGGCGAAGGCTGACACACGACGCATCTGGATCGCTTCAGTCAGCGCCGAGTTCCGACACCGACCAGACCTCGTTCCACCGCCACCATGACCGCTTCCGTACGCGAGCTCGCGCCGAGCTTCGCGTAGATCTCGCCGCAGTGCCGTTCCACCGTGCGTCGACTGAGCCCGAGGCGGTTCGCGATCTCCTTGTTGCGGAGGCCGCTGGCCAGGAGTGCCAATACCTCGAACTCCCGCTCGGTCAGGCGCTCGCCGGGCCCGGCCTCCACGGGTGCATGCAGAATGCGGGTGAGGCTGGCTTCAAGCACGGTGGCGCCCGTCGCGACCGCCCGCACGGCCTGGACGAGCTCGGACCCGGGGGCCGTCTTGAGGAGATAGCCAGAGGCGCCGGCGGCGAGGGCGCCTCGGACGTACTCGTCGTCCCCGTACGCGCTCACCAACAGCACCCGTACCGCCGGATGGTCACGGAGGATCTGGCGCGTCGTCTCGATGCCGGTCAGACCGGGCAGCCGGACGTCCATGAGGACGACATCGGGCTGCAGGGCATCCACGAGGTCGAGCGCCCGCTCGCCCGTCTCCGCCTCGCCGACGACCTGGAGGTCCGGTTGGTCTGCGAGAGCGTGGTGCGCGCCCTCCCGATGAAGGGGATGATCGTCCACCACGAGGACACGGATTCCACCACTCTCCACGTCACGACATGCTACGCGCGCGTTTGTCGCGGCGGACGGCGCAGACCCGCCAAAGCGGCTGGGTGTTTCCCGTCGCGGCGGATGCGGGCGATCACGCTGGCGGCCGCGCCCGAACCTCCTCGAGGCTATCCGACTGACGGCAACGCTCGACCGAGAACGGTCGCAGGCCGGTCAGTGGGAGGTGTCGGAGTGTCGACCGTCGAGCGATCAGCCACAGTCTCGAGGATCAGGGGAAGGGACCGCCGGTTCGGGACGGGGCGCGTCCTGCTGACCGCTCTTGGCATCGGGGTCCTCGCCGTGGGCGTCCTCGGATGCAGCGGCACCGCCGGGGGCGCACCGGCGGGTGCCACCGAGGCCGCGGCGACCGGGCCCACCGTGCACATCGCGACCACGATCCTGACCGGCGAGATGCTCCACAAGAGCGACTGGCCGGAGTTCCTGCCCGCCGATCTCACCGTGCCCGCCAACAGCACCGTGGTCCTGACGATCTACAACTTCGACGATGGCGCCGCTGCGCTCGCCGCGGACAGCCCGTACCTCAAGGTCAGCGGCACGGTCGGCAACCAGGCGACCGCCAACGGGACGGCCATCGCCGACGTCGCCGCCGATCAGGTCGCACACACGTTCACGGTCCCGTCGCTCGGACTCAACGTCCCGATCCCCGTGGCACCTGCAGCCGGGCAGCCCGCGGTCGTGACCGTCACCTTCCACGTCGGCAAGCCGGGGACGTACGGGTGGCAGTGCATGACGCCCTGCGGCAGTGGGACGGACGGCATGGGCGGGGCGATGGCGGCCGAAGGAGCGATGAAGGGCACGATCACGGTGACCGCGGCATGACGGAGCGCCCGGTGCCGGCCGAGACCGCCCGGGGTTCCGCGGACGGCGGGCGAAGTGGCGAGCCGGACGGGGCCGGGCAGGCCGATCCATCCATCAGTCGTCGGCGGTTTCTGACCGGGGTCGCCACGTTCGGCGCTGCTGTGGCGGCGAGCTCGGCCGTCGCACCGGCTCTCCTGACCGCGGCGGCGCCGGAGGCCAGGGCGGCGCCGCAGGCCAGCGCGACGCCGCAGGCCAGCGCGACGGGAAGCGCGCCGCGAGAGCCCGTGACGAAGGCCGCCCACCAGTGGTGCATGGTCATCGACCTCCGCCGCTGCGACGGCTGCCAGGCCTGCACGATGGCGTGCCAGCAGCGTCACGAACTCGAACCGCAGCAGACGTGGATCAAGGTCTATCCGATGACCGGCGCGAGCGGTGAGACCTACCACATGCCGCGCCCGTGCATGATGTGCCAGAACCCCCCCTGCCTCTACGTCTGCCCGGTGAGCGCGACGTTCCGCACCCCGGACGGACTCGTGCTCGTCGACCAGAACACATGCATCGGCTGCCGCATGTGCATGGCCGCGTGCCCGTACGAGGCCCGCTACTTCAACTGGACGGCTCCGCCGGCCGGCCCCCGGCTGCCGCTGCCGCCGACGCCCGAGATGCCGGTCCCGCAGCGCATCGGCACGGTCGGCAAGTGCGTCTTCTGCGCCGACCGTCTTCCGCACGGGGAGCTCCCCGCCTGCGTGGCGGGCTGCCCCATGGGCGCGCTCTACATCGGCGACCTGGTCACCGACGTCGCGGTGAACGGCACAGGTGACGTCGTCCAACTGTCCCGGTTTCTTGACACGAACGACGCCGTGTCGTTCAAGCCGGAGCTCGGCACCCATCCCCGCGTCTACTACATCCCTGGACATGGCCAGGATCTGGGGGAGTCGACGCCATGACAGCCGACCTGCTCCGCGCCCGGCGCTCCGCCACCGATGCACAGGCGGTCCCGGCACACCCGCTGCCCGTTCCCATCCCGGAGGTGCGCGAGGCCGCCCTGCGCCCCTTCGGCCGGCCCGGCCGTGCCTACTGGGTCCTGGTCGGTGGCCTCGCCGTCGTCGTCGCGGCGGCATTGGTGGCCTGGATCTACCAGCTGCGCGAGGGCCTCGCGGTCGCCGGGTACAACGATCAGGCCTTCTGGGCGATCTACATGGCCGACGTCATCACGTTCATCGGGGTGAGCTACGGCGGCGCGGTCGTGTCGGCGATCCTCCGCCTCACCGGGGCGACATGGCGCGGTCCCCTGACACGCATCGCGGAGGCGACCGCAGTCGTCACCGTCCTCGTCGGCGCCGCGCTCATCGTGCCCCACCTCGGCCGACCCGACCGGATCTGGGAACTCGTGACGAGACCGCAGATGGCCTCGCCGATCGTGTGGGACTTCATCGCCGTCACCACGTACGCCGCCACGTCGATCGCGTTCTTCGTGCTGCCGCTCATCCCGGATCTCGCCATCGCCCGTGAGCAGCTGGGTGCACGGCTTGGGCCGCGCCGCGGCCGCTTGTACGGCGCGCTCGTCGGGCGGTGGAGCGGGACTCCCGCCCAGCGGCGGGTCCTCCGCAGCGCGCTCGGCATCCTCGCGCTCCTCGTCGTCCCCCTCGCGGTGTCGGTGCACTCGGTGCTGGGCTGGTCGTTCGCGCTCACCAGCCGGCCGTGGTGGCACGAAAGCATCTGGCCCCCCTACTTCGTGGTCGCCGCGCTCTACTCAGGGGTGGCACTCGTGATCCTCGTGGTCGCGGCCTTCCGCCGCGGCTATCACCTCGAGCACCACATCACGGAGCGCCACTTCGTGCACCTCGCCTACATCATGGCGACGCTCGGGGCGCTGTATCTCTACTTCACCTTCGCCGACTTCCTCCCCGACGCCTACGTGGGGCAGCCGGGCGTCGAGACGGTGTTCCAGGCCGTGCTCGTGGGCCGCTTCGCGGTCTGGTTCTGGCTCTTCGTCGCGGCCGCAGGCGTCATCCCGCTCGCGCTCGTCGCCCTGCCGGCGACGCGGCACACCCTCGGCATCGTGGTCGCGGCCGGTCTCGTGGTGCCCGCGATGTGGCTGAAGCGGATGCTCATGGTGACCGTTCCCGGCACGTACGAGCGCGTCGCTGGCACGTTCGGCACGTATCACTTCACCTGGGTCTCGGTGACGATCACGCTGGGTGCCCTGGCCGCGATCCCACTCTTGCTGCTCCTGCTCTTCCGCATCGTGCCGATTCTGTCGATCGACGAAATGGAGGAACTCGCAGCGCTGACCGGGGAGGCGGACCTGCGGGTCGCGCCGCAACCCCTGGCGGCCGGCGCACCCACACCCGCTCCCATCGAAGGACATCAGCTGTGAGCATCCCTGTTCCGGGCCGGACGGCCGACCGCTCCGTCCGCCCGACCGCCATCCTCGCTGGTGTCGGCGCGATCGCCCTTGTGCTTCTGGCAGCGTCGAGCGCGCTCGCGGCCTCCGCGCCGCCACTTCCGCCGGCTCGGCTCGAGCTGGCTGCGAACGGAGTCGGGTCGAGCGGCTCGATCACGCTGCAGGCGCTCCTCCAGGAGGCGAACGGGCGGCCGATCGCGGATGCAAGCGTCGCCTTCTTCGTCGTCACGACCGAGTTCGGCCCGGCCGGCGAGCTCGTGCCCCTCGGATCTGCGAGCACCGGTTCGGGTGGGGCGGCCGAGCTCGCCTTCACGCCGACGTGGACCGGACGGGAGCAGTTCGTGGCCCGCTATGCGGGGAGCGCACAGGTGGGCGCAGCGCAGGCGTCGACGCTGGCGGACGTGGGCATCGCCCATGCGGCCCAGCAGGCGCCGACTCCAGAACCACTCGACGGAGCCGGACAGGCGACCGTGATCGGGATCGGGATCGCCGTCGTCGCCGTCTGGCTTCTGCTCGCGGCCCAGGTCCTCCGCGTGTGGCGCATCAGGGGCCGCCCGTAGCGGCGATGCCCTCGCGCGTCGATGGCGGCGCGGATGCTGTCAGGGCGCCGAGAGATCACGGCGTGCCGGGCTCGAGCGGCGAGCGGCTGCCCGTCCGGCTCGGGCCCACGACTTCTCCTGGCGGCCGCCGCCCGAGCTCGCGGACCGTTACCCGCCGAACACGCGCGCCAGGTTCGGCGCCGAGCAGGCGTTCGCCAGGCAGCCGAGCCGCCAGCCGTCCTCGATCGTGCGCAGGAGCGCGTAGTGGTTGAGGAGCTGCGGGTCGACGGTGCCGGGCTGCACGAGCGGGCTGATGACGGCGGTGGCCACGCGCCCGCCGCCGCCGGCATCGCTCGTG
>JAJYGH010000019.1 GCA_021785175.1 Chloroflexota bacterium
GCGGGCGCCGGCGAGACGGTCCTGCTGCTCGACGAGGGCAACTCCGCGCGCCAGATCCTCCGCTGGCCCGGCGCGCCCGTCAGGACGCTCGTGGTCGGCATCGTCGACGCGGTCGAAGAACCCTGACCGCGCTGCTCACCAGCCGCGGGCGGGCCGCGCTGGCGCCACACCGACGCCACACCGACGCGTCATTCCGGCCGCGCTTCCTCTCGGCTTCGCGCCATGTTGCGCCTCCTGCTGTACCCTCCGGCCATGCGCGTCCGGCCTGCGCTGGCACACGCGCCCGTCCGCCGGTTCCCGCGGGCCTCCCAGGGGAGGGCCCGCTGCGCCCGAAAGGAGTCCCGCCCTGAGCACCAATCGCCCCACCTCGAACTCGGCGGCGCGCCGGGAACGCCGTGCGGCGCAGCGAGCGCAGCGCGTCGAGCCGGGACGGCCGACGCCACGAACGGGACCGGCGAATGCGAGGCAGGGATTCCTCGGCTCGCCGCTCGCGCTCATCACCGCCGCGATCGTCGTGCTCGCCGCCGCCACGCTCGTGGTGCTGCTCGTTCAGAACCTCAATCCGGGCAGCTCCAACGCCGCCCTCGTGGTGCCGTCGCCCGTGCCGGCCGGTCTCGCCCACGGACGCTCGCTGGGCGAAGCGACGGCGCCGGTGAAGCTCGACGAGTGGGAAGACTTCCAGTGCCCGTACTGCGACATGTACACCGAGCAGATCGAACCTCATCTGATCAGCCAGTACGTGACCACGGGCAAGCTCGAGATCACCTACCACGACTTCTCGTTCATCGGGTCGGCGTCGGATGCGGCAGCCGTGGCCGCGCGCTGCGCTGGCGAGCAGGGACAGTTCTGGGCCTACATGGAGTACCTGTTCGCGAACCAGGGGACCGAGAACGGGGGCTGGGCGAACAGGTCGCTGTTCGACTCGATCGCGAAACGACTCGGCCTGGACCAGGCGAAGTTCGACCAGTGTTTGGGGGACCCCTCCGTACTGAACGCCGTCCGGGCCGAGACGAACCAGGGCAGGAGTCTGGGCATCCAGGGCACTCCCACGCTGTTCATCAACGGCAAGCAGTACTCCGGCGGTCTCGACCTCAACAGCATCAGCTCCGCGATCGACACGGCCCTGCAGGCCGCGCCGTCCGGCAAGCCGGCGACCTCCGCGAGTCCCGCCGTTTCGGGGGGCGCGGCGTCGTCGCCGAGCCCGTCGGCGTCCTAGTGTCCGGTGGCATGAGCGGGACATGTGATCGCGGCGCGCCAGTGAGCGCGACGGGGCCGGCGTGAGCGCGAAGCGGAACCGGGCGAGGCCGTCCGGGGGGGCGAGGCAGTCCGACACGTCAGGGACCTCGTCCCAATCTCGCGGGAACGCCCGTGGCGCGGGCGCGGCCGATGCGACGCCGACGGGAGCCGAGCGGAGCGCCGGGGGCGGCGGTGCGGCGAGCGCTGGTGCACGGACCGGCGCTGACGCGAGCATCGGGGTCGAGTGGCGCGCCCCTCACCCGACCGACGACGGGCAGACCGACGACGGAACGGGTCCGGAGCGCGCGTGGACGCATCGACGCGGCGATGGGCGTTCAAGCCTCGCGGCGCTCATGACCCTGCTCGCGCTCGTCGCGATCGGCGCCCTCGGCTACCTCGCATGGGTCAAGCTGACGAACACGAACGCGGTCTGCTTCGTGGTGCAGGGGTGCGACCAGGTGCAGGCGAGCGAGTACAGCCGGTTCCTGGGGATCCCGGTCGCGATCTACGGCCTGGCGATGGTGCTGACCGTGCTCGCATCGGTCATCGCCTGGTGGCGGACGGGAGACCGGCGGCTCCTGTACGTGCCGTACACGCTCGGGCTCATCAGCGTCTTCGTCATCGCCGCGCTCGTGTACCTCGAGCTGTTCGTGATCCACGCCATCTGCATCTGGTGCACGGCCGCCGGGGCGAGCCTGGTCCTCGGCTGGATCGTCAGCATCGTCGCATTGCGGAGGTCGGCGCGGGAGGGCTGACGCCGGCGAACGCCGGATCGTTGCGTGCCAGGGGGAGGCCCCCGCGCGGCCGCGAGCGCGCCGCCGACCGAAACGTGACGGCGGGCGGTCTCGCGGTCGCCGGGCTCTTCCTGCTGCTCGCGATCGCCTCGGCCGGGTTGCCCGGCTCGATGCGGCGCGGGGCGTGGCTGCCAGTGCACCTCGCACTGGCCGGCGCCGCTGCGCAGGCGATCGGGGCCGCGATGCCGTATTTCACCGTCGCGCTGCTCGCGGGGCGGCCTGCGCCGTGGCCGCTCCGAGTCGGCGTGCAGGCCTGTCTCGCGCTCGGCGCGCTCGGCGTCACGGCCGGCGTCGTCTCCGGGGCCGCGGCGGTCGCGACGTCGGGAGGCGTCGTGTTCGTCGCGGGCGTCGGCCTCCTCGCACCCGCCGCGTTCGCCCCCCTGCGCGGCGCGCTCGGCCGCCGGCACCGGTGGGTGCTTGCCGCGTACGCGGTCGCGATCGTGGACGTCGCCCTCGGCGCGGGCCTCGGCACGCTCGAGGTCGCCGGTTTCGCGCCCGCCGCCGCCGACTGGCACTGGCTGGAACCGGCACATGGCTGGCTCAACCTGCTCGGCTTCGTCTCGCTCGCGATCGCGGCGACGCTCCTGCACCTCTACCCGACCGTCGTCGGCTCGCGAATACGGTCCGGCCGGCCGGCTCGTGCGCTCGTGCTCGGGCTGGGCGGTGGCGCGCCGATCGTCGCGCTCGGGTACGTGCTCCATGCCCCGGAGATCGGACGCGCCGGGGCCATCGTGGAACTGGTCGGGCTCGCCGGCCTCCTGGCGTACGCCGCCGGCGCGTGGAGGGCCCGCGGTCGGTGGACCGGCGATCTCGCGTGGCGCACGGCCGCGATCGGAAGCCTGGGAGCCGGTGTCGCCTGGTTCGCCGTCGCGATCCTCGTCTCGACCGGTCTCGTGCTCGTCGACGGCGCCACCCCGGCCGCGTGGTCGTTCGAGGCGTTCGCCGCGCCGATCGTCGTCGGGTGGACGGCGCAGTCGGTGGTCGGTGCGTGGACGCATCTGCTCCCCGCACTCTCGAGCGGCACCCCCGAGCGCCACGCCGGGCAGCGCCGCGTGCTCGGCCGGGCGGCCCGGGCGCGCTTGGCCGGGCTCAACCTCGGCGTGCTGCTCCTGTCGATCGGGCTGCCGGCATCCCGGGCGTCGGTCACGCAGGCCGGTGCCATCCTCGCCGGGGTGACCCTGCTCGTCGATCTGGCGCTGTTCCTGCGCGCGTCGCGGGTGGAGGGCTGACGCCCTCCCGACTCACACGCGCCGCCCGGCCCTCCCGGCGTCACGTGGCCCGCTGTGGCTTCGACCCGGGCGTCGTGCGAGCGCCGGGCGCCGTCTCCGCGTCGGGGCGCGTGGGCTCATTCCCGGCCGACCCCGGGCGCGGGCGTGGCGAGTCGCCTGAGCCGGGCCTCGGCGATCTCCGCGAGCGTCGTCCCGGCAAGCGATCGAAGGAGGGCCTCCCGCGCTTCGCTGAACACGTCGTGCACGACACAGCGATCACGGGGATCGCACGGCCCGCCGCGCAGGATGCACGTCCGTTCCGCCCGGTCGTGCTCGGCAGCGCGGATGACGTCGAGCAGCGAGATCTCCGCGGGCGGCCTCACGAGCCGATACCCGCCCGCCCGGCCCGTCTGCCCGACCACGAGGTCGGCGCGCACGAGGTCCGACATGACCTGCGGCAGAAACCGGGGCGGGATCTCCATCTCCGCGGCGATCCGGGGCGTGCTGAGGAGTCCTCCACCGTTCGCCGCCAGCGCGACGGCTGCGCGAACGGCGTAGTCCCCCCGCCGCGTCAGCTCGAGTCGCATGGTCCGCCGAGTATGCCACCCGCGGTCCGCACGCGATCGTCGTGGGAACGCACGCTCGCGTGCGCTCGGCTCGAGCACGCGCAGGGGCCCGATCGAGCGCGCGGCCCGATCGAGGGAGCCCCCGGCTGATCGTGTGCCCGTCCGGCGTGTTCACCCGGCCGCGGCTGGTGCCCCGGCCTACCATGGCATCTCGTGCGTGCGCTTCGCGGCCTGTACCTGACCGTCGGTGTCGTCATCGGCGTCCTCTTTCCCTTCGTGCCGGTCGTCCTCGCAGTGCGCGGGTTCTCGGCACCGCAGATCGGCCTCGTGATGGCGCTGACGGCCGTCGGCTACGTGGTCGGGCTGCCGGCGTGGGGCCACCTCGGTGACGTCGTGCTGGGTCGCCGCCGGGCGCTGGAGGTCGCGGCGCTCGGGTCCGCCGCAGCGGCGCTGCTGTTCGGTCTCCCTCTCGCGCTGCCGCTCGTCGCTGCGGCATGCGTGGGCTACTACGTGATGCAGTCGGGTGCCGGCATGCTGACCGACGCGATGACCGTGAACGCGCTCGGCGATCGGGCCGACCGCTATGGACGGTTCCGGCTTCTGGAGAGCGCCTCGTTCGCCGTCGCGACGCTCGCCGCCGGCACGGCATACGACGCGGTCGGGTACGGGCTGTCGTACGGGCTCGCGGCCGCGTCGGCGGTGCTCGTCGCGCTCATGGCGATGTGGGTGGCGGACGCGCCACGCGCCCAGCTGTCCGACTACGCCCCGCCTCCTGCCGACCCGCTTCGCGGACCGGTCGGTCTGGTCGCGGGTGCCGGTGGGCGGTCAGCGACGGCCGTCGAGCCCGCGCGCGACCCGTTGGACCGCGTTCCGGTCGCCGTCGGTTATCGCGCGGCCGAGCCGGAACGGGCGATCGCGATCCTCGCGCCGCCGCCCCTGCGCGCCGCCCGGGACGCGTCCGCGCGCGTCGCGGAGGGGTTCGAGCGGCGGACGCGGCTTCGGCTGCCGGCACGCTGGGAGACGGCCGGAGGGTCTCTCACCGTGGCGCTCACGGTCGCACCCCGACTGATCGGCGTGCTCGCCGCCGTGATCCTCGTGCATCTCGCCGTACTCGCCAGCTTCACGTTCCTGCCGCTCCGGCTCATGCTGCTCGGCAGCCCGCCGTCGGTCATCGCCTGGTCGTCGGCGCTGTCCGCGGTGTTCGAGATCCCGGCGATGTTCGGCGCGTCGCGGCTCGTGCCTCGCGTCGGACTGCGCGGGCTCTTCGTGGCAGGGTGCCTGCTGTACGCGGCGGCGTTCCTGGCCTGGATCGTCCTGTCGGACCCGGTCCTGATCGTGGTCAGCCGCGTGCTGACCGGCTTCGGGTACGGTGCGCTGACGGTCGGCATCGTGCTCACCGTCGGGGCGATGCTGCCGGCGCGCCTGCAGGCGAGCGGGCAGGCGCTGTACGGCATGAGCGCGTTGGGGATCGCCTCGATCATCAGCAACCTCGGGGGCGGCGTCGTGTTCGGGGCCTACGGGCACGTGCCCGTGTTCGCTGCGGCGGCGGTCGCGGCACTGGCGGCGACCGTCGTCGCCTGGCGGTTCTTCCCCGCACGGGGCGAGGTCAGGCTCGGGTCGCAACGCTGAGACGCGCACGCCGGCACCGACGCCTCTCCATCCGTGCGTCCAGGCCGGGCGAGTGCAAAGCATGGCATCTGGCGGCGCCCGCCCTCGGCCGGCGCGCCGCACGGCCGGCTCCCGCGCTCGGCCGCCGCGCCGCGCCACCGGCGCCCGTGGGCCGTGATCGACGAGGCCTCAGCCGCGGGCGTTTCGTAGACTTCGTACAGGAGGAAAGCCATGCGGATGTGGGGCGGCCGGTTCAGCGGCGAAACGGACCCGCTCGTGGCGGAGGCCACCCGATCGGTCGAGGTCGACCGGCTCCTCGCGCTCGACGACCTCGACGGGTCGATCGCGCACGTGCGAGGGCTTGAGCGGGCGGCGCTGCTGACGGCCGACGAGTCGGTCACGATCGTCGAGGGCCTGCGGGCGCTCCGGCTCGAGGTCGAGCAGGGGACGCTCGAGTGGGACCCCGCGCTCGAGGACGTGCACATGAACCTCGAGGCCGCGCTGACCGCGCGGATCGGGTCGGTCGCGGGGAAGCTGCACACGGGTCGCTCGCGCAACGACCAGGTCGCGCTCGATCTGCGGCTCTGGCTCCGCCGCACCGTGCACGACATCGACGGCGACCTGCTCGCCCTCGAGCGCTCGCTCGTCGATCGGGCCGAGCGCGAGGGCGACGCGATCATGCCGGGGATGACGCACGTCCAGCCGGCGCAGCCCGTGCTGCTCGCGCACCACCTCCTCGCGTACGTCGAGATGCTGGAGCGCGACCGCGGCAGGTTCACCGACTGCGCCCGGCGGGCGGACCGCTCGCCGCTCGGGGCGGGGGCGCTGGCCGGCGCGGGGTTCCCGCTCGACCGCGAGGCAACGGCGGCCGACCTCGGCTTCGCCGGCGTGACCGCGAACTCGCTCGACGCCGTGAGCGACCGCGACTTCGCCGTCGAGTTCCTGGCCGCGGCGGCGCTCGCGATGGTCCACCTGTCGCGCCTCGCCGAGGAGCTGGTGTGGTGGTCGAACCCGGCGTTCGGCTGGGTCGTGCTGTCGGACGCGCACGCGACCGGCTCGTCGATGATGCCGAACAAGAAGAACCCCGACCCGTGCGAGCTGATCCGCGGCCGGGCGGCGAAGGTTGCCGGCGACCTCGCCGCGATGCTCGGGATCCTCAAGGGCCTGCCGCTGGCCTACCAGCGCGACCTTCAGGAGGACAAGCCGCCCCTGTTCGACGCGGCGGCCGTGCTGTCGTCGTCGCTGCGGGTGATGGCCGCCGTGATCTCCGGTCTGACGTTTCGGACCGACCGCATGCGCGACGCGGCGCTCCAGGGCTACGTGACGGCCACGTCGGTGGCGGATGCCCTGGTCGAGCGCGGGCTGCCGTTCCGCGTCGCGCACCACGTCGCCGGCCGCCTCGTCGCCGACGCGGAGCGCCGCGGGTGCCGGCTGGACGAACTCGCCGACGAGTCGTTCGAGCGGGCGCTCGTGGTCGAGGAGGGGCCCGAGGCAGCCCGGTTGGCGGCAGCCGCGCCGACCGGGCTGGCCGAGGACCTGCGGGCGGCGGCGACGCTGGAGGCCGCGGTGGCGCGGCCGCGCGTGACCGGGGGCACGGCGCCCGAACGCGTCCGGGAGGCGCTCGAGGCCGCGCGGCGGCGGCTGGGGATCGAGCCTGCCTGACGGTCGTGCCCACCTCATGGGCTCGGAGGCGGCCGGCCTCCGCTGTCGTCCGCGACGGGCGGCTGGACCAGCAGCGTGGCGACGCCCACGTCGCGCATCGAGGCCGCAACCAGGGGCGCGTCCTCCACCATGAGCGCGACCTCGGCGCCCTCCGCTCGGAGGCGCCGCACCTGCTCGGCCTTGAAGGTTCCCATGTCGGGATCGTCGACCCCGGGCCGGTACAGGATCAACCGGTCGTACGGCACCTCGTGCTCGCGAAGCCATCGCTCGGTCAGCCCGCGCGCTGCCTCGTCGCGGGCGCTGAGGATGACGATCCGGCAGGCCGGAGCGAGCAGCCTGAGCAGAGTGATCGGCCCCTCGATCGGGGCGTCGTCCGTGCAGGCGAGCGAGTAGGCTCGCCAGTCCATGGGGACCGGGTCGTCGGCGGGACGGATCATGTGCCTGCGGTGACGCGTGTCGCACAGCGTGGAATCGAGGTCGACGCAGACGGTCGGGCGCTCTGGCACTGCAGCCGCACCCTCGAGGAACGTCCCCGGCCTCGGAGTCTCGCTCCGTGGCGCGGACCCCGCCGGTCTGTCGGGGCCGAGGTGCCCTGCCGCCGGGGCCGCCCACGGACCCGCTGCGCCTTCGCCGGCCGCCCCGACGGGGGCGGCCGCAATGGCCCCCGACGGTCCTGCCTCGCCTGTCGACCCGCGCACGAGGCCGCCCTCAGGCATCGATGTGGTCCAGCGCGTACTCGCGCCCGCGTTCGGCCAGCACGCGCGCCGTCCCCGGCGGGGGCGCGAGGCGGTACGGCTCGTTCGTGTGGACGGGGACCACGACGCGCGGCGCCGCGAGGCGAACGAGTCGCTCGAGGTCGTGCGGCGTGGCGTGACCCGCCGAGCCGATCACCCGCATCGGCAGGCCGAGGAACGCGAGCCAGTCGGCCAGCAGGGCCCAGTTCGGGTCGAACGGCCCGAGCGGCTCGCCGTTCGAATGCACGAAGAGGGCGCCGGGACCCAGTGGGAGGTCGAGCAGCCGGGGGATCTCGTCCACGCCCAGCTGGACCACGAAGCGAGCCGGGTTCGCCCGGATCGCTTCGAGGCCGGGGCCCTCCTCCCACGTGAGCACGCCCTCGAGGCCGTATGCGCGCAGGAAGCGGCCCATCGCGACCGGCCAGATCACGCGCCGGCCGGCCGCATCCGCGATGCGCAGCAGGGCGGCGGCCCGCTCGGTGTTGCGCGGGTAGAGGCTGACGACAACGAGCCCCGGGGTCGCGTCGAGCGCGGCGCCGAGCGCGGCGTCCACGTCCGCCTCGCTGAGGAAGGGGGCGCCGAAGGACGCCGCCAGCATCGTGCCCTCGGTGACGAGCACACGCACCCCGCGCACGCGCTCCGTGAACGCCTCGCTCAGCTCGGGGTGACGCCCGTGGAAGCGCAGATCGCCCGTGTAGGCCAGCGTCCCGTCTGCCGTCGTGACGAGGAAGCCGGCCGCTCCGGGCACGTCGTGATCGACGGCCAGGCACGTCACGTCGAACGGCCCGACGTGCACCGTCTCGCCGTCCTCCAGCGGACGGATCGCCTGCCGGCCTCCCTCGAGCCCGGTCCCGGCCTCCTCGAGCGCCCCGAGGACGCGGACCGTCCCGGCTGCCGCGTAGACGGGTACGGCGGGATCGACCCAGCCCGCGAGCCCGACATGGTCGATGTGCGCGTGGCTGAGGAACACCACGGTGTGCCCGTCCGCGCCGCCAGCCACGTCCGTGCCCTCCAGGGCATCGACGCGGTAGAGGTGGTCGATCCGCGGTGCCACGCCCAGGCGGAGCCGATCGGCTATGCCGCGTGCGGGGCGGGGGAGGGCCGGGTAGCGCAGCAGGTCGGCCGAGGATGGGATGTCGTTCCCCAGGTCGAGAAGGACGCGCCAGCCATCCTGCTCGAGGAGGATCTTGGTCGAGCCGATGACACCGACACCCCCCAGGAACCGAAGTCGTACCGTCATGCTGCGTTCGCGCTCCTTCTCGGGACCCGGGCGGTGGCCATCCGCGCCGCTCTCATGTCGCCCCTGTCCGCTGGATCAGGCCAGCCGTGGCCCCTCGGCGGGGGCGTGCACCAGCCCGGAAGTCGACAGCCGGCGGGCCATCGGCCGCCACGACCGCCGCGACCCACTCGCGAAGCCCCGGGAGCACCTCCTCGAGGGTCGTTCCGACGATCGAGCAGGGCCCGGGAACCCAGCGCCAGGGTGTGATGTAGGCGGTGAACCAGCCGGCTCGGGCAGCCGGCTCGATGTCGTTCTGGTAGTGGTCTCCGACGCTCATCACGCGTTCCCGTGAGGCCTCGAAGCGCCCCAGCCAGCCCTCGACCAGCCCCACGAGCGCACCGGGCTTCGCGGCTCCGGTGGCGACGTCGTCCAGCAGATGGCCGAGGCCGAGCTGCTCGATCACGGGCCCCACCGAGGAGGCCGGGCTGTTCGTCGCCAGCGCGATCGCGCACCAGCGTCGGCTCCAGGCGAGGAACTCCGGCAGGCCCGCCGGCACCTCGAGCCGGAACGCCCCGGCGGCGATTCGCTCGCGCGTCTCGAGGAAGGCAGCCCGGAGCAGATCGGGGGTCGCGCCCCGGGCCTCGGCGAACCTGGCGACCGCGGTCCAGCCGTCGTCCGGCGGCGCCGCCGTGCCGACCACCTCCCAGCGCAGGCCGTCGAGGAACGCCTGGACCTGCGCGAGGTACGGCGCCCGTTCGGCGGGGGCGAGCCCGCGCGCCGCGATCGCGGCGTAGTGCTCGAGCGGCTGGTTGCCGCGCCACAGCGTGCCGTCGAAGTCGAGGACGAGCAGGCCTCGCAGACGCCTCTCCGCGTGTGCCCGCGAGCCCTGGGGCGCCGGCCGGGGCCCGTCCGGTGCGATCGTGCCGCCCATGCCGCTCAGCCCTTCAGCCCGCCGGCAGTCGAGAACGCACCCTCCAGGAACTGTCGCTGCGCCACCAGGAAGAAGACCAGGACCGGGAGCGTCGTGAAGACCGCCGCCGCCGAGAGTTGGGTCCATTCCGTCCCGTTCGTGCCGTAGAACGTGGCGAGCCCCACCTCCACGGGCTGGACGGACGGGCTGCTCGTCATGATGAACGGCCAGACGAAGCTGTCCCACGAGCCGATCCCGACGTACAGCGCGATCGTGATGAGGGCGGGGCGGACGAGCGGCACGACGACGCTCCAGAGGTAGCGAAGGGAGCTCGCGCCATCGATCTCGGCAGCGTCGGCGAGCTCCGCAGGCAGCGTGCTGACGAACTGGCGCACCATGAAGATCCCGAAGACGGACGCCCCCCACGGCACGATCTGCGCCCAGTACGTGTCGAGCCAGCTGATGTCCTTCAGGACGATGTAGTCGGGCACCAGGAGCACGGTGGGCGGGATCATCAGTGCGCTCAGGACGAGCAGGAAGAGCGCGTCGCGCCCGGGGAAGCGCAGCGCGCCGAAGGCGAAGCCGGCGAGCGCCGACGTGACGATGACGAGCACCACCGTCGTCGAGGCGATGAAGATCGTGTTCAGGAAGTACCGCGCCCAGGGCGCAGCCTCCCAGGCCAGGACGTAGTTCTGCCATTGCCAGTGGGGAACGAACGAAGGCGGGAACGTCAGGACCTGGTCCGGGGTGTTCAGCGACGTGATCAGGACCCACACGAACGGGAAGCCGAAGGCGACGACCAGCGCGGCGTGGACGCACAGCCAGACGGTGGATCGGAGGCGCCTCCGAAGTGAAGCCCGCCGGGGAGGCCGCGATGGGCCTCCCCGTGCTGCCGGACGCTCCACCTCAGGCGTCCCTGCCGCCGCGCCGTGTCACCCGGTTCCCGGTCCGCCCGCCGTCTGGCCGCCGCACCGCTCAGCTGCCGCTCGAGGCGGCGGCAGCTGACGTCGCCTGCGCCGTGGCCAGCGCGCTCTGGGGGCTTTCGTGGTTGATCAGGACCGACTCGAGGGCCGTGGCGATGGCACCCTGCTCCTCGGTGAACCAGGACTGCGCGGGCACGCCCCGGGCCGACTGGAGCGACTGGGACGCGATCGTGACGTACGGGTGCGTCGCCACGTAGGAGCTCATCGCCGCCAGCCCGCTCTTGGTCACCGGGAGGTAGCCGGACCCTGAGGCCCAGGTGGCCGTCTGCTGCGTTCCGGTGAGCCAGTGCATGAAGGTCCAGCCTGCCTGCTGCTGGGCCGGCGTGCTCTTTGCGAAGATGACGATGTTCGTGCCCTGCATGGCGTTGCCCTGGCCGGCCGGACCGTTCGGGAAGGCGGCGGTGCCCATGGTGAACTTGGTGCCGACCGCCTGCTGGTTGTAGTAGTAGCTCGCCACCGTCGACATGTCGAAGAGCGACTTGCCTGCGCCCAGCGCGGTCTGGCCGGGATAGTTGGTGCCGACCTTCAGGGCGCCCTCTTTCTCCATCGTCGCGAGCAGCGTGAGCGCCTGCACTGCGGCCGAGGTGTTGAGATCAGGCTTGCCGTTCAGCAGGAGGTGCCCGCCGTACGCCCGCATCATCGAGACGAACATGTACGTGCCATTGGCCGGCGCGCTGCTCGTTCCCGGGTTCATGCTCAGCCCCCAGTCCCCGCCGGTGGTCGCGGCCTTGGCGGCCGCGGCGAACTGCGTCCAGGTCGTCGGGACCGCCAGGTGGTCGGCCTGCAGCATGTTCTGGTTGTAGTACATGACGTAGTCGCTCTTGTTGAACGGCCACATCCAGATCTTTCCGTCTGGCAGGTAGAGGTCCTGCCAGATGCCGGTCCAGAAGTCGCTCTGCTCACTGCTGGACACGCCGTTCGGCCCGCTGATGTAGCTCGTCAGGGGGACGATGGCGTTGGAGGCCGCGTACGTCGCCGCCCAGTTCTCGTACGCCTGCCCGATGGTCGGCGGGTTGCCCGCCGCCACTGATGCCTCTTCCTTCTGCTGCAGCGTGGCGTAGTTCGGCTCGGGGATGAGCGTGACCGTGATGTTCGGGTATGCCTTCTCGAACTGGCTGACCAGCCCGTCGAGGGTCGTCTTGAGGGTCCCGGACGACATCGCCTCCATGAACGTGATCGTGGCGCTCTGCCCGCCCGATGATGCGCTCGCCGGTGCGGCACCCGACGCCGATGCAGCGCTCGAAGGCGCAGCGCCGGCGGCGTTCGACGCGGCCGGCGCCGTGGAGGCGCCGGCGGAGGAACAGGCCGACACGAGAAGCGCGGCGGCCCCCAGCACGACGGCCGCGCGCAGTGCTCGCGTGGCCGAATGGATCGAGGTTCCTGATGACACCTGACGAGCCCTCCTCACTGTCACGGCCGCGCCGTGCCACTCATGCCGTCGCGCCCCGGTTCCGACCGAGCCGCAGCTGTGCCAGGGTCAGGCCGGCGGTGATCAGGAAGAGGATCACCGCGAGCGCCGCCGCCGGCCCCGTGTGGTAGAAGACGAACGCCTCCTGGTAGAGCAGGTAGCTCGTGGTCGTCGTCGCGCCGAGCGGCCCGCCCCCCGTCATCGTGTAGAACTGCGTGAACGCCTGGAGCGCGCCGATCGACGAGATCACCACGACGAAGAGGATCGTGGGGACCAGCTGCGGCAGCGTGACCCAGCGCAGCTCCTGCCAGGCGTTCGCTCCGTCGACTCGCGCCGCGTCGCTGAGCTCCCGTGAGATCGTGGTGAGGCCCGCCAGGAAGATGATCACCGTGAAGCCCAGGTTGTGCCAGAGCGTGTACATGATCACCGCCGGCAGCGCCCAGGTCGTGGACTCGAGCCACTGCAACTCCGGCAGGCCAACCGCGCTGAGCACGGCATTCGCCAGGCCGAACTGCGGGTTGAAGATCCAGATCCAGATGATCGACGTGGCCACCAGGGGCGTCACGTAGGGCGTGAACACAGCGACGCGCGCCGTGCTCCGGCCGATCGTGTGCCGGTTCAGGAGGAGCGCGATGCCGAGCCCGGCCAGAGCGCTGGCGGCCACCGTGGCGAGCGTGAAGTAGAGCGAGACCACCAGGCTGCCGATGAATCTCGCCGACCCGAGGAGCCGGGTGAAGTTCTCCAGGCCGACGGGGTGCGAGAGCGCCGGATCGAGCAGGTTCCAGTTGAAGAAGCTGATGTAGACGACGAAGAGTGCCGGCCCGAACGTGAACGCGACCAGGATGAGCAGGGCCGGAACGAGGTAGGCGTAGCCCCAGCGGCTCTCGAGCATCCGTCGCGGGCCCCCGGTCCGTCCGCGCCGGAGCAGCGCGACAGATGGCTGGAACGACACCACCTCGGGCTGTTCGGACACGACCTCAGGTCAACTCGTACCGACCGGACAATCGTCCACTCCTCGCTGCAGCGACCGCCGCCGGCGGTTGTCGAATGTCGCAGGCGGGAGATCTGCGCTGGCCTCTGTAATCGATAAGCAATATCGGTTACATCGAGGGCCACATGATAGTCTCGGAGTCAATCGTCCGCCGGCGACCCGGCGACCCCGGTCCAGGCGGACCTGCAACCGCCACACCGCCAGGACGCCCTGCTCGGTGCCGGGTCGCGATGGCACCGTCAAGGGCGGCGTCATCGGCTCAGCGGAGGTACCGAGGCTGGCGCCGGCGCCCGCGATGCTACCGATCCTCGTGCACGAAGACGGGCAGCGGGGCACGGTCCGGCCGCTCCGGCACGCCGCGCGGCCGCGGCGGGACGACGTGCGCGACGAGCCGGACGAGCTGCCGATCGGGGTGGAGCAGCCGCTCCGCCGCACCCGGCACGAGGGGGCGGACGACCGCCACCTCGTCGCACGCGTTGCGCTTCGGGCAGCTTGCGCAGTCGCCCCAGACCTTGTGGTACAGGACGGCCCGGTCGACCACCTCGAACCCGCGCCGCTCGAACCAGTCGGGGATCCGCGTCAGCGCGAACAGGTTCGTTACCCCGTACCGCTTCGCCTCGGCCGCGACCGCGTCCACGAGCCGCGCGCCGTACCCGTTGCCCTCGGCCTCGGGTGCGACCGCGAGCGAGCGCACCTCGGCGAGGTCGTGCCACCAGATCCGGAGCGCGGCGCATCCCACGACCTGGCCGGCCTCGACGGCCACCCAGAAGTCGCGGATGCGCTCGTAGATGTCGGTGAGCGGGCGCGGGAGCAGGAGGTCGCGGCCCGAGTACCGGTGGACCAGGGCATGGATCGCCGGTGCGTCGGCGGGACGGGCGCGTCGGATCATGTGAGCGGAATGATGCAGGGCCGCGGGGAATCCCGCCGCCGCGACCCTGCCAACGTGCGCGACGTCGCGCTCACCCCTTCGACGTGCCGGCCGCCGCAGGCTCCCCGGACGGTTCGGATCCGCCCGCGCTCGTCACCACGGCCGGGATGCCGTCGACAAGCGGTTTCGTCCACGCCCAGGCGCTGCCCTGGCGCGCGGCCTCCGTCCGGAGCGGGAGCCCGAAGATCTTGATGAACCCGACCGCCGCGGCGTGGTCGTACGCGTCGTCGGCGTCGTACGTCGCAAGCGACCGGTCGTACAGCGACAGCTCGCTGCGCCGCCCGACGATCGCCAGCGACCCGTGGTCGAGCCGCACGCGCACCTCGCCCGTGACCACCCGCTGCGACGACTGGACGTAGTCGCGCAGGTCCCGGTGCAGCGCGTTGAACCACAGGCCGTCGTAGGTCGCCTGCGCCAGCTCGTCGCTGACGAGCCGGTTGAAGCGCAGCTGCTCCTTCGTCAGGGTCAGGCCCTCCAGCGCGCGGTGCGCGGCGACGAGCGTCACGGCCGCGGGAGCCTCGTAGATCTCCCGGCTCTTGATCCCGACGAGCCGGTCCTCGACGTGGTCGATCCGCCCGACGCCGTGGGACCCGGCGAGCGCGGTCAGGCGGTCGACCAGCTCGACCGGCGGCAGCCGGACGCCGTCGAGGCTGACCGGAATGCCCCCGTCGAACCCGATGACGACCTCGGCGGGGGTGGCGGGCGCCTGCCCCGGCGCGACCGTCCACTGGTAGACGTCGGCTGGCGGGGCCGTCCACGGGTCCTCGAGCACGCCGGTCTCGATGGACCGCCCCCAGAGGTTGTTGTCGACCGAGTAGGGCGAGGCCTTCGTGATCGGGATCTCGATGCCCCGGGCGCCTGCGTACTCGATCTCCTGCTCGCGCGAGAGCCCCATCCCGACCCGCATCGGGGCGATGACCTCGAGCGACGGGTCGAGTGCATGCACGGCGACGTCGAAGCGGACCTGGTCGTTGCCCTTGCCGGTGCAGCCGTGCGCAACGGCGTCCGCGCCCTCGCGCTGCGCGACCTCGACGAGCAGCTGCGCGATGAGCGGCCGCGCCAGAGCCGTGGCCAGCGGGTAGACACCCTGGTACAGCGCGTTTGCCTGGAGCGATGGGAAGCAGTAGTCGAGCACGAAACGCTGGCGGGCGTCGAGCACGTACGCCCGGGACGCGCCCGCGCTGATGGCCCGCCGCTCGACTCCCTCTCGGAGCGAGCCGCCGCCGACGTCGACGGTGAGCGTGACGACCTCGGCGTCCATCGTCTCTCGAAGCCAGGCGACGGCGACCGAGGTGTCGAGGCCGCCGGAGTAGGCGAGGATGACCTTGCGCATTGAGTGCTCCTGTGCTGAACGGTTGCTGTGAGCGCACGCGGCGCCCTGCGGGGTGTCCGGTGTGCGGCGCCGGAAGAGGCGGAATGGGGCGCAGGACCTCGGGCCGGATCAGTCCGGCGGAAGGCCCTGCAGGCGACGGAAGCGGGTGCGCCACCGCTCGAGCCGGTCCTCGTCGGCGAACAGGACGAGCACTGTGTCATCCCCCGCGAGTGTCCCCTCCTGCTCGCGGAGGCTCGATTCGTCGATCGCCTGGGCGAGCGCCTGGGCGCTGCCCCTCGGCCCGCGCAGCACGAGCGTCAGGCCGCTCCGTCCGATCGTGATCTCGCTCGACGCCAGGACGCGCTCGAGGCGCGTGTCGGTCGCGGTTGCCTCGCGTCCGAGCGCCGCTGGCGCGACGTACATGTGCCCGTCGGGCCGCGGCGCCTTCACGAGGCCGAGCTCGGAGATGTCCCGCGACACGGTCGCCTGTGTGACGGGGAACCCGCGTGCCGCGAGCATCTCGACGAGCTCTTCCTGGCTGTGCACCGGGTATCGCCCGACGATCTCCAGGATCAGCTGCTGGCGCACGCGCTTCGCGGCCGGGCTCAGCACCGACATGTCGTCCTCCTCACGCCGCGCCCTCCGCCGCGACGCCACCGGCGGACGGGACGGAGCCGGGCCCGGCATCCCTGGCGCCTCCCGGTCCGGCCACGACACGCGTCCCGAACCCCGGGTCCTCCAGTGCGCGACGGACGGCGTCGGGATCGCCGCCGTCCGCGATCACCGCGTGCGCCCCCGGCGCAGACAGACCGCGCACCGCGGCCCGCACCTTCGGGATCATGCCGCCCGCGATGACGCCGGCGGCGATCAGCGCCGCGGCATCGTCGGCGGTCATCGAGTCGATCCGCGCGCCGTCGGCGCCGCGAACGCCGTCGACGTCCGTGAGCAGCACGAGCGCGTGCGCGCCGAGGCCGTGCGCCAGACCCGCCGCGGCATCGTCGGCGTTCACGTTGCACACGACCCCCTGCTCGTCGAGCGCCAGCGGCGCCACGACGGGCACGTGCCCGGCGTCGAGGAGCGTCCGCGCGAACGCGGGCCGGACACCCATGATCGTCGCGACCAGTCCCTTCCCGTGCACGCGCCGCCCCGCCAGCAGCGCACCGTCGACCCCGGACACGCCGACCGCGTCGCAGCCGCGCGCCCGGAGCGCCGCGACCAGCTCGACGTTCGCAGCTCCGCGCAGCACGGCGGCCGTCACCTCGAGTGCGGGCTCGTCCGTGACGCGCAGTCCGTCCTCGAACCGCGTCGGGACGCCGAGGCGCTCCAGCCAGCCCGTGACCCGCGCGCCGCCGCCGTGGACCACGACCACCTGCCGCGTCCGCGCGAGGTCCGCCACCTGGTCGATGACGCGCTCCTGGCCCGCGATCGTCGTTCCGCCGAGCTTCACGACGACGAGGCCGGCGTCCGGCGTCCCGATGCCGGGACCGGATGCGGGCACGGGCGCGACGCCCTCCCGGCTCACGTCGAATACTCCGCGTTCTCACGCACGTAGTCCTCGGTGAGGTCGCAGCCCCACGCGTCGGCCGAGGCGTGGCCCAGGCCGAGGTCGACGTCGATCGCCACTTCGGGCGCGGCCATCGCCTCCCGGACGGCGTCGGCGTCGAACGGGATCGGCTCGCCGGCAAACACCGGCGTCCCGCAGATCGCGATCCGGAGACGGGCCGGGTCGAGCGAGACCGCGCTGCCGTCCGTGCGCCTCGCGGCGCCGGCGGCCGCGGCGACGCGCCCCCAGTTCGGGTCGCGGCCGTGGACCGCGGCCTTCAGCAGGCTGCTGCCCACCACGGCGCGCGACACGGACCGCGCATCCGCGAGGCGTTCCGCGCCGCGAACCCGGCACGTGATCCGGCACGTGGCGCCCTCGCCGTCCGCGGCCTGCTGCCGTGCGAGCGAGCGGCAGACGGCGGCCAGCGCAGCGCCGAGCGCGTCCGCGTCGGCCGTCCCCGGGCGGATCTCGTCAGTGCCCGACGCGCCGGACGCCAGCGCGAGGACGGTGTCGTTCGTCGACGTGTCCCCGTCCACGGTCAGCTGGTCGAACGAGACCGAGACCGCCGGCCGCAGCAGCGACGCGAGCACCTCCGGACTCACCGCCGCGTCGGTCAGCAGTACGGCGATCATCGTCGCCATCCCGGGGTGGATCATCCCGACGCCCTTCACGACGCCGCTGACGCGCACCGACCGCCAGCCGTTCCCGGCCGCGACGTCGACGACGGTCGTCGCTGCCTTGAGCCTGGTGTCGGTCGTCATGATCGTCGCGCCCACTGCCTCGAACGCCTCGTCGTCCCGGGCGACGCGCTGCGGCACGAGGGTTCGGATGGTCGTGGTCACCCGGTCCACCGGAAGCCGCGTCCCGATGAGCCCGGTCGACGCGCGCAGGACCTGCTCGATGGGGCAGGCAACGGCGTGCGCGAGCGCACCGGCGATCCGCTCCTCGTCTTCGTCGCCGGCAGGGCCCGTCGCGGCGTTCGCGCTGCCGGCGGTGATCACGACGGCGCGGGCGACGCCGCCGCTCGAGGCGAGGCTCGCACGGCTGAACCGCACGGGCGCGGCCTGCACGAGGTTCCGCGTGAAGAGCCCGGCCGCGGATGCCGGGTCCGGCGTCGTGACGGTCACGATCGCCACGTCCGGCCTGCCGCTCGGCTTGATCCCGGCTGTACCGGATGCGGCCCCGAACCCGGGCGGCATGCAGGTCCGCTCCTCGACCTGGAGGGCATCGGCCCCCTCCGCGAGGCGCTGCCACGCGACGTCGTCCATGCTCCAGGCTGGCTCCGTCATGGATACAGCGGCAATTGCTCGAGCCCGGCCGTCTCGGGGAGCCCGAAGGCGATGTTCAGCGACTGGACGGCCTGTCCGGCCGCGCCCTTGACGAGGTTGTCGGTGACCGCGAGGGCGAGGACCAGGCCGCTGCGCTGGTCGAGGTGCACGTGGACACGGCACAGGTTGCTGCCGGTCACGCTCTTCGTCGCGGGCGGGACGGGGGACATTTGCACGAATGGCTCCGCGCCGTACGCCTCGGCATACAGGTCGTCGAGCTCCGCCTGCGAGACGGGTCGCGAGGGCCGCACGTAGCACGTCGCGAGGAGCCCGCGGGTCATCGGGACCAGGTGCGGCGTGAACACGAGCCCGCCGACCGCCTCGGGCGAGACGCCGAGCCCCCCGAGCTCGCCCTGGATCTCGGGCAGGTGCCGGTGGCCCGTGAGGCTGTACGCACGCACGGACTCGTTCGCCTCGGAGAAGTGCATCTCGAGCCTGGGCTCGCGGCCCGCACCGCTGACCCCGCTCTTCGCGTCGACGATGACGGCGCCGATCAGCCCCGCCCGGGCGAGGGGAGCGAGCGCGAGCAGGGTCGTGGTCGGGTAGCAGCCGGGCGACGCGACGATCCGGGTGGACGGGATCTCCGCGCGATGGAGCTCGGGGAGGCCGTACACCGCCGGCGGGAGCGCGCGCCGCCCATCCGCGGCGGCACGGCCCGTGCCACCGGGCAGCAGATCCGGCGCGGGGTGCTCGAGGCGGTAGTAGTCACGATACGCCGCCGGGTCCGACAGCCGGAAGTCGGCACCGAGATCGATGACGAGGACGCCGGCGGCGGCCAGGTCGGGCGCGACCGAGGCGGCCTGTCCGTGCGGGAGGGCGAGCAGGACCGCGTCCAGGGCGGACGGATCGGGCAACGCGCCGTCGATGCGGTGGCGGGTCCCGGCGAGATGCGCGAACGCCTCGCCGACGGGGATGCCGTCGCGGTTCCGCGCCGCGAGGGCGACGATGCGGACCGCCGGGTGGCGCTCGAGCAGGCGGACGAGCTCCGCTCCGACGTACCCGGTCGCGCCCAGGATCCCCACGCGGACGCGCCCCGAGCTGGCCGCGACCTGCCGCTCGCCGACCGTCGCCGTCTTCACCGGCCTGCCGCGCTCGGCCTGCGTGGCTGGCGCCTCGACCGTCCCGGCGCCCGCCGCCGGTCCTGTCCCCATCGATGCAGCGTCCGTACCCATTGGCGCATAAGCATACGCGTTTGCGGATGATCCTGCAGGTCGCCGGCTGTCACGGCGGGGCGGCGGGGGGCCGAAGGCCGGGCCGCGCGTCGTTCCGGCAACCGCTTGCGACGACTCGACCGGACGGTCCGAGCCGATCGGCGGCGTTCGCCGGGCGTGCCGTCTGCCCGACCCGCGCGGCCTGCCCCTCAGGCTCGGCTCGCCCGCGCCGGGTCGAGCCCCGCCACGTTCACGCCCTGCGGCCCGGTGACGATGACCTCGGCTCGGTGTTCGCCCTGCGGATTCCGGACCACGTACCGGTGCACGATCCGTGCGATGCCGGTTGCCATGACGGCCGTCACCGTGCAGTACTTCGTCGCGGACAGCTCGATCGCGCGGCGTACGGCCTCCGGGTCGAGCGGATCGCCCTCCACGCGATGCTCCACGATCACGTCCGTGTAGGCGTGCGGGTGGGAGTCGCGCTGCTCTCCGGTGACGGTGACCTCGTACGAGGTCACCGTCTGCTGCTTCTTCGTGAGGATCGAGATCACGTCCATGGCGGTGCAGCCGCCAAGGGAGACCATGACGAGCTCGGCCGGCCGGAATCCGCGACCACCCTTCTCGTCGTCCATCTCGAGCCGGTCGCCCGTGCTCGCCTCGGCCATCAGGTGCAGTCCCCCGTCCCACCGGACCGTCGCGCGCTTGCTCATGTCCTCGCCTCCTCCAGGGGCGCCCTGGACTCCGGAATGCTTCCGCCCGCTCGCGCGCCGGTCCCCGTTGGTCCGGCGACCGACCCCGCCCACGTCGGGGCCGGCTCCGTCGCCGCGCCGCCGTCCTCCATGCCCCGTCTCGCGCGAACGACGATCGTCGAGCGCCGCGCCGGAAACCGGTGGGCCGCGATGTCCCCGGCGAGTCCGATGACGAACGTCGGCACCCGGCGTCGCCAGGCCCGAGCCAGGTGGTCGGTCGTGCGGATCTCGACCTCTCCGAAGCCCGCGTCGCGCAGCGCCGCGCGCAGCCGCCGCGGCGTGTTGTGCGTTGCGACGAGCGGGTGCGCATCCGTCGGCGCCGCCTTGACGAGCCGCTGCAGCGGCTCGGCGACGCGCACCGGCAGCGCGCAATAGGCAGCCACGAGCGGGTGCGAGCGGTTCACGGTCGAGAGCACGAGCCATCCGCCGGGCCGGAGCCAGCGGGCGAGCGTGCGCAGCGCGGCGTCCGGATCGCGCAGGTGCTCGAATGCGAACGAGGAGAACGCGACGTCGAGCGATCCGGGCGGTAGCGCACCCGCGTCGGTGCACAGGTCGGCGCACACGAACCGGTCGAGCCAGGGCAGGGGAGCGCCTGGCGCGTGGATGTCGACGCCGACGATCTCGGAGGCACGTGCCCGGAACGGCCGAAGGGCACTGACGTGTCCGCAGCCGGCGTCGACGACGACCGCGCCGCGCTCGGGCAGCGCCGCGTCGAGGAACGCGTGCGTCACCTCCGCGGTCGACGGTGAGAAGCCGAGCCGGCGCAGCAGGCGTTCGTGCCGGTCGAGCCGCGGCGTTTCGCCCCCGCTCACCACGCGGACATCGTCGCCGGCTCTGCCAGACCGTGCTCCGCGAGCCATCGCTCGGCGTCGATCGCCGCCCGGCAACCGTCGCCGGCCGCCGTGATCGCCTGGCGGTAGCGCGAGTCGTGCACGTCGCCCGCGACGAACACCCCGTCGATCCGCGTCCGCGTGTCCTCGTGGACCGCGAGGTAGCCCTTGTCGTCGACCTCGAGCCATTCGCGGAACACGCCCGTGTTGGGCCGGTGCCCGATCGCGATGAAGAGCCCGTCCGTCGGCTCGTCGCGCTCGGCGCCGGTGACCGTGTCCTGCAGGCGGACACCCGAGACCTGTTCCGCTCCGAGCACCTCGACGACGCGGCTGTTCCACAGCACGCGGACTTTCGGGTTCGCGAGTGCCCGCTCCTGCATGATGTGGCTGCCGCGGAACTGGTCGCGTCGGTGGACCATCACGACCTCGCGGGCGTACCGGGTCAGGAACAGGGCCTCCTCGAGCGCCGTGTCGCCACCGCCGACGACGACCACCTTCCGATCGCGGAAGAAGAAGCCGTCGCAGGTCGCGCACGCGCTCACGCCGCGCCCGCGCAGGCGGGATTCGCTCTCGAGCTCGAGCCACAGCGCCGATGCGCCGCTCGCCACGATGACCGTCTCCGCCTGGTACTCGACACCGCCGGCCCAGAGCCGGAACGGTCGCTTCGACAGATCCACCCGTTCGACGTCGACGTCGACCACGAGCGCGCCGAACCGCTCGGCCTGGGCCCGCATCCTGTCCATGAGCTCCGGTCCCTGGATCCCCTCCGGGAAGCCGGGGAAATTCTCGACCTCGCTCGTGATCATGAGCTGGCCGCCGGCCTCGTATCCACCGAGGACGATCGGCTCGAGGTTGGCGCGCGCGGCGTAGATCGCGGCCGTCAGCCCGGCGGGGCCGGATCCGACGACGAGAACCTTCGCGCTCGTCCTGTTCCCCGGGACGGCCTCGACCGGAGCGCCGACGGGAGCCGCCATCCCCTGCTCGCCGTCGCCAATGATCTGCAGCGGCTTGAGGCCGCCCAACCCGCCCACGTCCTGGCTCATCCCCTCGTGCTCTCTCCTCGTGCTCTCGCCGGGGGTCCTGCGGTCTCGCCGGGTCGCGCCCTGCGATCGAGCGGGCCGCCCGTCGTCCTGCTGGATACCCCCAGGGAGTATTCTACCCCATGCCGGCGGCCCCCCCGGACCCGGGCGGGAAACCGGTGGCCGCCGCCGCCCTCGCGCGCAGGTCCTGCACCGCGTGCGCCGTCCCGGCCGGGTCGTGGAAGAGCGTGCTGCCGGTCACGAACACGTCCGCGCCGGCCGCCGCGCACGTCGCGATCGTGTCGGGCGCGATCCCGCCGTCGACCTCGAGCCAGATGCGCCGGCCGGTCTCGCCGATCAGCCGCCGGACGACCCGCAGCTTGGCCTCCATGCTCGCAAGGTAGGCCTGGCCCCCGAAGCCCGGGTTGACCGTCATCACGAGCACCAGGTCGACGAGATCGAGCACGTTCACGACGGCATCGGCCGGTGTGGCCGGGTTGACGGCCACCGCGGCACGCGCGCCGAGCTCGCCGATCCGCATGAGGCTGCGGTGCAGGTTGTGGGTCGACTCGGCGTGGACGATGACCCGCTCGCAGCCGGCATCGATGCACGGCTCGATGAGCACATCGGGGTGCGAGACCATGAGCTGGGCCTCGAACGGCAGGGACGTGTGCCGCCGCGCGGCGGCGATGACGTCCGGCCCGAACGTCAGGTTCGGCACGAACGAGGCGTCCATCACGTCGAACTGGATCCAGTCGACCCCGGCCTCCTCGAGCGCCGCGACCTCCTCGCCGAGGCGTGCGAGGTCGGCGGGCAGCACGGACGCCACGATCCGTGGACCCGGCGCTGCCCGCTCCGGACTCGACGTCGGCTGCCCTCCCGGTTCTGTCATGCCGCATCCTCCCCACCTGGCCCGACGGCTCGTCCCCGCCCGGCCGCAGCCCGGTCAGCCCAGCGCATGGACCTGCGGAACGACGTCCCGCCCGAGCATCTCGAAGATGCCGGGCTCGGACACGTTGCGGATTCCGAAGATCGCGTGCTGCGATCCGGCCTCGTGCCAGCTGCCGATCCGGTCGACCATCTCGGACGGGCTCACGGACTCGCCGCCGCCGTCCCGCGACACCCGAAAGCTGTTGAGGTTGCTCCGCTCGATCTCGTCGAACGGCCGCCCGATCTCCTCGCAGCGCTCCTTGAGCACGGCGTACTTGTGGCGCAGGCTGTCCGGTCCGCCGAAGATGTTCGTCGCGTCCGCCCACCTCGCGACGAGCCGGAGCGTCTTCTGCTCGCCTCCGCCGCCGATCATGATCGGCGGGTGCGGCTTCCGGATCGCCTGGGGGCTGTTCATCATCCGTCCGAGCCGGTAGTGCCGGCCGTCGAACGCCTCCTCGCTGCCGCGTTCGCCCTGCCACATCGCGTGCACGATCTGCAGCACCTCTTCGAGCATCTCGAAGCGCTGGCCGAGGGGCGGCATCGGGAACCCGAGCGCCTTCGACTCCTCCTCGTTCCACGCCGCGCCGATCCCGAGCCAGGCCCGTCCGCCCGACAGCACGTCGAGCGTCGTGGCCGCCTTGGCCCACAGCCCGGCCTGCCGGTAGTGGATGCCGCCGACCATCAGCCCGAGCGTGACGTGGCGGGTCAGCGCTGCGGCGAACGCGAGCGCGGACCATCCCTCGAGCATCGGCTCTTCGGCCTTCCCGACGCTCGGGATCTGGAAGAAGTGATCCATCACCCACAGCGAGTCGAAGCCCGCGTCGTCGGCCTCGCGCACGATCCGCGCGAACGTCGGGCCGATCGCGGCATCTCCGCCCGGCCAGGTGAAGCTGGGCACCTGCAGTCCGATCTTCATGCCGTGAGCGTACTGCGGACGGCGCAGCGGAAGGCTGCGTGCCCGCCGCCGCCCGTTGCGTCGCCGGGAAAGCTGCGCTCAGGCGAACAGGTCGAACGCCTCGGACATCACCACGTCCCCCACGACCGATCCGTCCCCGAAGGGCAGCGGTGCCCCGCGCACGAGCACGACGGGTCGCCGCGAGGTCTTCCCGGACGCGAGCTCGGCCGCGGCGCAGATCTCGTCGGCCACGGCCACGACCGTCGCATGGAGTTCCCGCCCCGTGGTGTCCGTGAGCCCGCGGAAATCGGCCAGCGGCGCGAACCCGGCCACGCCGAGGGCGACGTCCGTGATGCCCCAGCGCCAGGGGCGCCCGAACGAGTCGGCGACCACCACGGCGACGTCGACCCCGAGCAGCTCCGCGAGCCGCGCGCGGATCCGGCGCGCCGACGCGTCGGGGTCCTCCGGCAGCAGCGTGACGAGCTCGGCGCCGTCGGTGTTCGACGCATCCACCCCGGCGTTCGCGCACACGTATCCGTGGCGCGTCCGCGAGACGATCACCCCCCGCTCCATCCGCACGACGCGCGCCGACTCACGGAGCACCACCTCGACCTGTCGCGGGTCGCGGTTCCAGCGCTCGGCGAACGACACGGCGTCGGGGCGCGGCTCCACCGTCCGGAGGTCGACCACCCGGCCCTCCGCCTTCGATACGACCTTCTGCGTCACGACGAGCACGTCGCCGGGGAGGATCGCGAGCTCGGGATCGGCCCCGACGCCGGCCCTGAGCGCGTCCGCGATGAGGGCGGCGAGGTCGTCACCGGGCCGCACGTCGGGCAATGGCGGCAACGGGATCGCGAGAAGCCGGCCCGATGGCTCGGCGGGCGGGGGACCCGGGGGCGGGCCGCCGGCGGGGCGCGACGAGTCGGGGCTCACGGCGCGTTCCGGGGGGCGCCGGGCAAACGCCGGCTCACGGCGCGCTGCCCGCGCCCGTCGCGTCGGCCGCCGCGCCCACCGCGTCGGCCGCCGCGCCCATCGCCTGGAGCTCGGCGAGACGTGCGGGACCGAGCCGCTCGACGTCCCCCGGCGTGTCGAGGTCGAACCCGAGGAGGTCCTCGGTGACGACCTGCACGCTCGCCCCCGCGGCTCGGGCGGCTTCGAGATGGGCGCGCAGGCTGTCGGGCCCGAAGGCGGGCTCGATCACGTCGGGCGGGGACAGGAGCAGCCCGTTCGTCCCGGTCCGGGCGTCTGCGGGAGCGATCGCGACCAGCGGCCTGCCGCGCCCCGCCGCGAGGGCTGCGTCCGCCGCGTCGCACAGTCGTTCGAGCGCGCGCGGTTCGACGAGGGGCAGGTCGGCCGGGATGATGAGGACCGCGGTGGCGCCGGATGCCGTCGCGTCCCGGATCGCGACGCGCAGCCCGTCATTCAATGTTCCGTTCCGCTGGGCGAGGGTCGCTGCGCCGGCGGCGGCGGCGATCCGGAGCAGGGCCGGGTCCGGGCTGACCACGAGGACTCCGGCTGCGCGACCCCACGCGTGCACGACACCGAGGACGTGGCGGAGCATGCCGACGATCAGTTCTTCGCGCTCCTCCGCGTCGAGGGCAGCGCCGAGCCGCGTCTTCCCGCCCTCGAGCGTCCGGAGCGGAACGACGACGTGCAATCGCGACAGGTCGGCATCCCGCCCCGAAGTCACGTCGCCCTCCTCCCGTCGTCCTTGACGCGCCACGCGCGCCCTTGCCCGGCCGCAGCCGTCTTCCGCCCGGCCTGGCCGGCGCCGGCGCCAACTCGCGCCAACTCGCGCCGCCGGCGCAATCGTAGACCGATGCCGAGATGGGTCGCGAATGGCCGCAGGACCGGTCGGCAGGCGTGCGCCCCGACGCCCGATCAGCGCAGCAGGATGTCGGCCAGCCGGTCGACCTGGTCGATCCCGGAGAGCGTGGGGAACGTCACGATCTCGTCCGCGCCGACGTCCTCGAGTCGGTGCACCATCGCCCACAGTTCGTCGGGCGTCGTGGGCAGGGACTCGGCCAGCGCCGGGCCGCGTTCCGGCCCGTAGTAGTCGACCAGGAACTCGGCCGCCCGCGGGTCGTCGCCGACCGCGAAGTAGGTCAGCACCGAGATCCACGGCGCGCCCTCGCGACCGGCATCCCGCCACGCTTCCCGGACGCGCTGCACGAGCGATCCGAGCGAGGCGCCGGCGGTCGAGCTGGCCGTCCAGCCGTCGCCCCAACGGACCGTCCGGCGGATCGACGCCTCGGACGAGCCGCCGATGAGGATCCGGGGCCGGCCGTGCCCGTCCACGATCGGTGCGGCCGGGCGGAGCGCGCCCTCCGGCGCCTCGTCACGCCAGACGGCGTCCATGACCTCGAGTGCCCGGTCCCAGTCCCGGCCCCGCGTGCGGAAGTTGCGGCCGACCACTGCATAGTCTTCGGGCCGCGCACCCACGCCCAGTCCCAGCGTCAAGCGTCCGCCCGACAGCTGGGCCAGGCTCGCCGCCTCCTTGGCGAGGAGGACGGGGTTCCGGGTCGGACCGAGCAGCACGTCGGTCATGAGCCCGATGGAGCCGGTCGCGCCGGCGGCGGCGGCGAGCGCGACGAGCGGCGAGTACGTGTGGTACGCGACCCGGTCGATGACGCCGAGCGTGCTGTACCCGCGCTTCTCCGCCCGGCGCGCCCATTCGAGCACGGCCGATCCGGGCACCGACGGCAGGACGGTCGGCAGTCCGATCCCGATGCGCATGCGAAAGCCCCCTTGTCGTGTCACTGGTTCGTCCCGCGTCGAGGCGCTCGCCAGGTCCCCTGACGTCAGGCGCCTGACTTCGCGGGCGCTCCTCTGTCTCCGGCCACCGGATCCACCCGCGGGGTAGCGGTTCCGGCGCTCGCCACCAGGTCGCGTGCGAACGCCAGCGTGTCTTCCGCGAGCCGGCGGCGGTCGATGTCGTGGTGCATGACCGTCGTGGTCGCCATGGCGGCCATGCCGAGCCGCTCGATCGCCGGGACGTGGGCCGCGTCGGCGACGTCCACGACCAGGCCGTCGAGGAGCCCGGGATAGCGGGTCGCGTAGTGACGGGCGACACCGAGGGCGCTGGCCTCGCCCCCGAGCGTCTCGAACATCCGGTCCGCCGGCCCCTTGATCGCGGCGCCGGCGACGATGGGGCTGACGCCGACGACGGGCGCCCCCGCCCCGAGCAGGGCCGGCACCATCCCCGGCAGCGCAAGGATCGTCCCGATGCTGATGAAGGGGTTGGACGGCGCCAGGGCAATGACGTCGGCGGAGCGGACGGCATCCAGGACTGCAGCCGTCGGCCGGGCGTCATCGACGCCGTCGAACCGGATCTCGAGCGCGTCGTCCGCGTGGCGCCGGCCGACGAACCACGCCTGCAGTTCGAGCCACCCCGTCGCGATCCGAATCCGCGTCCGGACCGGGCGGTCCGCCATCGGCAGGACGCGCGCGCCGAGGCCGAGCGCCGCCGCGAGCTCGCGGGTGACCTCGGTCGGCGTCGCTCCGGCCGCGAGCCGGGACGTCCGGACGAGGTGCGTGGCAATGTCGCGATCTCCCAGGCGGAACCACGTCGGGGCTCCGTACCGCCCCAGCATCTCGTGCGCCGACCACGTCTCGTCGCGCAGCCCCCAGCCCGTCTCCGCGTTCGCGAGGCCGGCGAGCGTGTAGAGCACGGTGTCCACGTCGGGTGAGATCGCCAGGCCGTGGAGCTCGAGGTCGTCCCCCGTGTTGACGATGACCGAGAGGTCGACGTCGGGCAGCATCGAGACGCCGTGCGAGAGCTTCGCGCCGCCAACGCCGCCGGCGAGGACCGTGACGCGCATGTTGGCGTCCGTCATGCCTTCACCTCCGTGAGTCCGACGCGGCGCGCCGAGGCACCCTGGCACTCACGCCGTCAGCTTCGGCAGGACCTCGCGGCCGAACGCCTCGATCCATTCGCGCTGGTTGCGCCCGACGTTGTGCAGATAGATCTTCGTGAAGCCCATGTCCAGGTAGCGCTGGATCTCGCGGCGGTGCGCCTCGAGGTCGTCGGAGATCAGCATCCGGCCCTGGAAATCCTCGAGCCGGACGAGGTCGGCCATCTGGGCGAAGGTCTGGGGCGACCGGATGTCCTGCTTCGAGAACCTCATGCCGCCATTCGGCCACTCGCGCATTGCGTTCTGCTCCGCCTCCGGCTGCGTCGGCGCCCACGACAGGTGGAGCTGCAGGATCCGCGGCATCGTCGAAGGGTCCTTGCCCGCCTCGCGCGCGCCCTTCTCGAAGCGCGAGAACACGGTGTCGATCTTCTCGTCCGCTGCGCCGACCGTGATGATCCCGTCGCACAAGCGACCCGTGCGCTCGGCGGTGAGCGGCCCCGCAGTCGCGACGTAGATCGGGGGCGGCGTCTCCGGCATCGTCCAGAGCCGCATCGTCTCCATGTGGAAGAACTCGCCGCGATGCCTGGCGTCCTTGCCCGTGAAGAGCTTCTGGATGATCTCGAGCGCCTCGAACATCCGCGAGATCCGCTCGCCGACCTCGGGCCAGTACGGCGCCACGACGTGTTCGTTGAGCGCCTCGCCAGAGCCGAGCCCGAGCCAGAAGCGGCCGGGGTACATGGCTGCCATGGTCGCCGCGGCCTGCGCGACGATCGCGGGATGCATCCGGAACGACGGGCACGTCACGCCGGGACCGATGTCGCCCTGCGTGTGCTCCGCCGCGGCCGCCATGAACGCCCAGACGAACCCGGCGTTGCCCTGCCTCGGGACCCAGGGCTGCACGTGGTCGGCCGCCATGACTCCCTCGAACCCTGCGGCCTCCGCGGCCGCCGACCAGTCGACGAGGTCCCGCGGCGGGAACTGCTCCATCATCGCCGCGTACCCGATGTTCGCCCGAGCCATCGTCTACTCCCCGAGGTCGGCGGCGACGCGCTCCCGCAGCACGAATGTCACGCGTTGCTCCGACTCGAACTGCCGGATCTGCTCCTCCGCGGCCGCCGGATCGTCCGGATGGTACCTGCGCGCCACGCCGTCCATCACCCGGCGTGCGCCTCCCGCCGTCGGTGGTCAGTCGCCGGCCGTCACTCCTCGATCGTCAGCTGGCCGGCTTCGCCAGGTCGCTGATGTTCACCAGGTGGTACCTGTCCGCGGTTGCCTTCGTGACCACGAACCCGTTCTCGTCCGTGGCCGGCGCGTAGTTCAGCACGGTCTCGCCCTTGGGGGTGAGATACGTCTGCAGGATCCTGGAGGTGACCGCGGGGTCTCCGGTGGCCTTCCCCGCACCCTTGTCGAGGTACTCGGTGAGCGACGCGAGGTACTCGGGCGACAGATCGATCTGCCCCGACTCCATCGCCGGCTGGATGACCTCGCGGCTGGCCAGGCCGAACTTGCGGGTCACGGTGTACCCGTTCGCCTGGAGTTCCTGCGCGTAGATCTCGGCGAGGAGTTCGTTCTCCGGGAAGTTGACGGCCCCGACGACGATCGTGCCCTTGTTCGAGCCACCCGTCGGCATGAAGCCGTTCTGCTGAAGCCACTGACGGGCGACCGTCGCGGTGTCCGTCTTGTCCACGACCACCTGCTTGTTGATCGAGACGAGCTGCTGCTGCGTCAGCTTCGCCGAGATCCGGTTGAGCAGCGTCGCGATGTCCGGGTGCGCCTTGAGGACGGCCGTCCGGATCACCGGGGCGATGTTGTCGGACGCCTGCAGGTGCCTGTCGTCGTTCAGGAGGACGAAGTTGTCGACCTGGATGCTCGGATCGGACGTGAACAGCTCCCCGACCTGGATCTTCCCGGTCCGGAGCGCGGCGACGGTGAGCGGCCCCCCGGCGTCGAGCGGCACGAACGCCTTGAAGTGCAGTCCGTAGACCTTCTCGAGCCCGATCAGGCAGAACGGCCGCTGCGGGCATTCCGGTGGACCGCCGAGCGCCATCTGGCTGGCGATCGAATTGGCGGCAGCGGACGGAGCGGCCGAGCTCGAGGTCGACCCGGGCACGGACGAGGCGCCGGGTGATGCCGCGGCCGACGGTGCGGCGGAGACCGCCCCGCTTGCAGGTGCCACGGACGGTGCACCGGATGCTGCCGGCCCGGCGCTCCCACCCGTCCCGCAGGCGCCCAACAGCACCAGCGCCGACGCCCCGAGAGCGAGCATGCGGTGAAGCCGCACTGCGTATCCCCCTTCTGCTGCGTTCGCCGCCGCAGTGCCCGGCGGCGTCCCGATCATACCCCGGGCTCCGGGACCGCCCCTGCGACCGCCTTCGCCTGCCCCCGGTTTCCGGCTCGCGCATCCTTCGGCGTGGTCCGGCGGGCGACGACGCCGAACGTGGCGTCCGTCAGGATCGCCAGGAGGGCCACGAGCACGGCGCCGGCGATCATTCGCGGCGTGTCCTGTCGCGCGAAGCCGTCGTAGATGTAGCGTCCGAGGCCACCGCCCCCGGCCACCGCGCCGAGTGTGTACGTCGCCACGACCTGCACGGCCGCGAGGCGCACGCCGGTGAGCAGGACGGGCAGCGCGAGCGGGAGCTCGACGCGCAGGAGCACCTGAGGCCCGCTCATGCCCATGCCCTGCGCCGCTTCGACCAGGCTGCGGTCGACCGCTCGGATCCCCGCGTGCGCGTTCGTGATCATCGGCGGGATCGCGAGCAGCACCATCGCGCCGAGGATCGGCCAGGTGCTGAAATCCAGGCTCAGATCGACGGCGATCGGGATCAGCATCAGGAGCAGCGCGAACGAGGGCAGGGCGCGCCCGAGGTTCGCGACGCTGCTGACGACGAACGCGCCACGGCCGGTGTGGCCGACGAGCAGCCCGACCGGGAGCGCGATCGCGGCGGCGACCAGCACGGAGAGCGCGGAGGCCTCGAGGTGCTCGACCGTGCGGATCGGGATGCCGTCCGCACCGCTCCAGTGGGCCGGGTCGGCGAACCAGGCGACGACCTGCGCGATCAGCGCCATGTCACGCTCGGCTCCGGGTCCGCGCCCACGGCGTCAGGGCGCGCTGCGCGAGCAGCAGGCCCGCGTCGGCCGCGACGGCGAGTGCGATCGACAGGATTGCCCCGACGTAGATCTCGGTCGGGAACAGGCTGATGAAGCCCGAGAGCATGAGCTGCCCCAGCCCGCCCTGGCCGATGAGGGCGGTCACCGTCACGAGCCCGATCGTCGTGACCGTCGCGATCCGGATCCCGGCCACGATCACCGGCAGCGCGATCGGGATCTCGACGCGAACCAGGCGCTGGAGCCGCGTCAGGCCCATCGCGTCGGCCGCTTCGAGCACGTCCGCTGGAACGCCGTCGAGCCCGGCGAGGATGTTGCGAATGAGGATCAGCAGCGTGTAGCCGATGAGCCCGACCTCGGACGTGGTCGTCGACAGCCCGGTCACCGGGATGAGCAGCACGAAGAGCGCGAGGCTCGGAATCGTGTAGATCACGCCGGTGATCCAGGTGATCGGCGCCTCGGCCCAGCGGTAGCGATGCGCAACGAGCGCGAGTGTGACGGCGATCACGAGCCCCACGACGATCGCGATGAGGGTGAGCTCCACGTGCTGTCCGAGAGCCGCCGCGATGTCGCCCAGGTGGTTCGTGACCCAGCTCCAGCGGATCAGGGGCTCGTTGGGCAAGGTTCAGGCTCCCGGGTCGGCCGGAGCCGCGTTCGCAGTCTCCCGCGGTCGCTCGTCCCCCTCGTCCTCCTGCAGCAGCGCCGTGATCGAGTCGAGCCTCGCCAGCCCGCGCGCCCGGCCCGCGTGGTCGACGACGATGCCGGTTCGGACGGCCGCATCGAGCAGCAGGGACAGTGCGTCGCGCAGCGTGGTGTCCGGCTCGAGGAGCGGGGACAGGTTCGCAACCGCTCCCTTCTCGAGCGGCTCCGTTTCCGTCCTCCCCGTCGTGTCCGCCCACCCGACGGGCACGCTCCGCTCGTCCACGAGCAGGACCCACCGCGGCACGCGTCCGCGCTCGCGGCGGCGCACATCGGCGACCGTCTCGGTTCCCGCGGCCGTCGGGGCGGGCTCCAGCGTCAGGTCGCGGACGTGGCGCAGCGTCAGGCGCTTGAGCGCGCGATCGGCACCCACGAAGCGTGCGACGAAATCCGACGCGGGCCGGGCGAGCAGCTCCGCCGCCGGGGCGAACTGCGCGAGCGTGCCGCCCTCGCGCATGACCGCGATGAGGTCGCCCATCTTGATCGCCTCGTCGATGTCGTGCGTCACGAACAGGATCGTCTTGCCGAGCTCGCGCTGCAGCCGCAGCAGCTCGTCCTGGAGGCGCGCCCGCACGATCGGGTCGACGGCGGCGAAGGGCTCGTCCATCAGGAGCAGCGGCGGGTCGGCCGCCAGGGCTCGCGCGACGCCCACGCGCTGCTGCTCGCCGCCGGACAGCTCCGACGGGTACCGGCGCATGTACCGTGCCGGGTCGAGGCCCACGAGCCGCAGCAGGTCGTCCGCCCGCTCGCGCCTGCGCTCCGCGGGCCAGCCGAGGAGCCGGGGCACGACCGAGACGTTCTCCGCGATCGTCTCGTGCGGGAACAGCCCGACCTGCTGGATCACGTAGCCGATGCCGCGACGGAGCTCGACCGGGTCCTGGGCCTCGATGTCGCGTCCGTCGATGAGGACGCGGCCGGCGGTGGGCTCGATGAGCCGGTTGACCATCTTGAGGCTCGTGGTCTTGCCGCACCCCGACGGCCCGACGAGCACGCACGTCGCACCTGCGGGCACGGAGAGGCTCAGGTCGTGGACAGCGGCATGCCCGTCCGACGGGCTGCCATAGCGCTTGCTCACGTGCTCGAACTCGACGGTGGCGGCGCGATGCGTGCCGGGCGATCGGTCGGTGCCGGGTGCGGACAGGGCGAGGTCCTCGGTTGCGTCCTGCATCCATCGTACCGGGTGCCTCGTGGATGGCGGCCCGGGGGGTCTCGCGAGCGGGCGCGCACGCGCGAAACGTGGCTCTGCGGGGGCATGGCGCAGCCGGTCTGCTCCGCTCTGTCGCGAACCTCGGCGGCCTGCCGCGCGTCCCCTGAACTGCGCCGGCGTGCCGGAACCCGGGCGCGAACCTGGCCGCCCCGGTCGCGGCGCCGGCACCGCCCCGTAGAATGCCGCCGTGGATCCGCGCCCGCTGACGCCCGGCGATGCCGAGCGTGCACTGTCCGTCGCCGTGTCCGCGGCCCGCATCGCCGGCCGGGAGGAGTTGGCCCGCCTCGGGCGGGTCGAGCGGATCCGGCGCAAGAGCGCGCGCGACGTCGTGACCGATGTCGACCACCTCGCCGAGCGGCTCATCCTCGACGAGATCCGCTCGGCGTTTCCCGGCGACGCGATGCTCGCCGAGGAATCGGGAGAGCATGCCGCGGCAGCGGGCGCCGCGCCGACGGCGGGGACGGGACGCGCCTGGATCGTCGATCCGCTCGACGGCACGGTCAACTACGCGAACGGGATCCCGGTGTTCACGGTGAGCATCGCGCTCGCCGTCGACGGCCGCCCTTGCGTGGGGGTGGTGCTGGACCCGGTCCGCGACGAGCTGTTCACGGCGGTCGCGGGGGAGGGAACGCGCCTGAACGGCCGCCGCGTCGTCAACCCGGACAAGCCGGACATGGGCGACTACGTCATCGGGCTCGGGTATGCGCCGAGGGACTGGCGCTCGGACCTGGGCGAGCTGCGGCGGAGCGTCCGGGCGGCCCGCCACCTCGGGTCGGCCGCGCTCGAGCTCTCGTACGTCGCCGCCGGCCGGCTCGACGCCTGCATCCACCCGACGGGCATCTCGAACTGGGACGTCGCCGCGGCTGGGCTGATCGCCGAGGAGGGCGGCGCCGTCGTGACGACCGCGGACGGCCAGCCCTGGTTCGAGCTGTCCCGGCCGTCGGGCTCGATCGGGATCCTGGCCGCCCCGGCGCGGCACCATCGCGACCTGCTCGGCCTGTTCCTGGCGTCCGGGCGCGACTGAGGCGCGGCTGACACGCGGGGGCGGCGTCGGGCGGCCGCGGCGTCGCGGCGAAGGGCCGGGCTCGGCCGGGCAACTTCCCGGGCAGGCGCGGATCCGCCGCGCCGTGTAGCGTGTCAGCCGCAGCGTGTGACGCCGCCGGGCGGCGGACGTCGGCAGCTCCGCACCGGACGGTCCCGTGCGCGTTCGCATCATCGACAACCCGTGGTCGTTCCGTGGCCCGTACCCCGTGCACCGGGTTCTCCCCGTGCTGCGCCGGGCAGGGTGGTCGGTCGACGTGGTCCACCGAAGCCGACTCCTCAGCGTGCGCGGACAGGTGGAGGAGGCGATCGACGACGGCGCCTCGCTGATCGTCGGCGCGGGCGGCGACGGGACGCTGCGCGACGTGGCCGACGTGCTTGCGGGACGCGAGGTGGCCCTCGGCGTCCTGCCGGGCGGGACAGCGAACCTGTGGGCGCACGAGCTCGGGGTGGCGGGCTCGCCCGAGCGGGCCGCGCAGGGCCTGGTGGACGCCGACGTGCGGCGGATGGACATGGGCCGGATCGTCCATCCGGACGGCCGGTTCATCCGGTTCCTGCTGATGGCCGGCGTCGGCATCGACGGTCTCATGCTCGACCACACGGATCCCCGCCTCAAGCTCCGCATCGGCGCGGCGGGCATCGCGGTCGGCGCGCTCCGCGCGATTCCCGACTACCGGCCGTTCGAGGTCCGGCTGTCGGTCGACGGACGGCCCGCGTGGGAGGGCCGTGTCCTGCAGGTGATCGTCGGCAACTCGCGACGCTACGCCAACGTGGTCGACGCGGCTCCCGACGCGCTGGTCGACGACGGACTGCTCGACGTGACGATCGTCCCGGCGGGCGACCTGCAGCTTGCCGTCCGGCTCGGTTGGTCGGTCGCGCTGCACCGACGGCCCGGCGGTGACGTGCCCCGTCTCCGGGGGCGGGAGCTCGAACTGTGGACGGCCGGTGCCCCCCCGATGGAGGTCGACGGCAGCCACGTCCGCCGGGAATCGCTGGAGGGGGCGGGCGATCGGCCGTACCGGATCGTCGCGGAGCCGCTCGCGGTCGCGGTGCGCGTCCCGGCGGACTACCGCGGGCCGCTCTTCGGACACCCGCCGGGCCGCGGCGGCGGCCGCGAGCGCGGACAGGGCGCGCCGCGCTGACGCAGGCCCGTGCGTGGCTGCCCCTTACTCCGCCCAGCGCGGGACGCGGGAGGCCAGGTGCGGGGCGCCGAGCGTCGCGACCAGCCGGGAGAACGGCTCGCGCGGGACGCCACGCCAGGCGAGGTCGTCGAGGCTCTCGGTGAGCGGGACGTCGCACCGGAGCGTCGCAAGTTCCCGGTAGAGCTCCGCCTCCGCTCGGCAGTCGCGCAGGGTCGCTGCCAGCACCGTCGCGTTCCGGAGCGGGACCCCCCAGTCACGCCCGTCCGGCGGGATCGCCTCGAGGTGCCGGTACCGCGACAGGATCGCCGCCGCGCTCGCCGTCCCCCAGCCTCGCAGGCCGGGGAAGCCGTCGGCCGCGTCACCGACGAGGGCGAGCCAGTCGGGGATGCTCTCCGGGTCCACCCCGAACTTCGCGCGCACGGCGTCGGCGTCGATCCACCGCTCGCGCCGACGGTCGAAGGCGACCACGCGCCCGTCCGGCCGGACGCACTGCGCCAGGTCCTTGTCGGGCGAGAGGATCACGATGCGATCGACGCCGCGGGCGTCCGCCCAGCGCGCCGCGGCCGTCGCCAGGGCGTCGTCGGCCTCGAACTCGACCATCGGCCACACGACGAGGCCGAGCGACCGGAGCGCGGTCTCGGCCAGGTCGAACTGCGCGAGGAGCACGGGCGGCATCCCCGCTTCGGTCTTGTACCCGGCATAGCGCTCGTTCCGCCACGAGCGGATGATGTGGTCCGTCGCGCAGCCGATGTGCGTGACCGAGCTGTTGCGCAGGAGGCGCAGCACGCTCTCGACGAGCCCCACGGTGGCGCCGACGAGCCGGCCGGACGGATCGTTCACGGGCGGGCGCCCGAAGTGCGCCCGGAACAGCTCGTACGTCGCGTCGAGCAGGTGGAGCTGCATCGGCGGACGGTACCACCGCGGGATCGGGCAGCCCGGCGGCCGCGAACCGGGCGGGACGATCGGCCCACGCCGGGTCGACGGTCGGCACACGACGCAGTCGCGCCCGACGCCTCACCATGGCCGCTTATGACTGGGGCGGCTCTTCCCGGACCCATCGCCGACATCCACGCGCGCGAGGCGGCAGACGTCGCATCGGCGCTCGACGTGGATCCCTCGATCGGCCTGACCACGGGCGTCGCCGAACAGCGCCACGTCCTGACCGGGCCCAACGAGCTCGAGCAGGTGACGCGTCCGTCGCTGCTGTCGATCGTGTGGGACAGCTTCACCGAGCCCTTCATCCTGCTGCTGTTCTTCGCCGGCGCCCTCGCCGTCGCCCTCGGCGAAGTCCGCGACGGACTGTTCGTGCTGCTGATGATCGGCCCGATGGTTGGCGCCGACGTCATCACCGAGTACCGCGCCGAGCGCGCGCTCGAGGCGCTCCGCGAGGCCGCCGCGCCGATGGCGCGCGTCCGCCGGGACGGAGCCGTCTCCGAGATCCCTGCCGCGATGCTCGTGCCGGGTGACATCGTGCTCCTTCGCGTTGGCGACGTGTCACCCGCCGATCTGCGCCTCGTCCGCACGGAGGGGCTTTCGTTCGACCGCAGCGCCCTCACCGGCGAGTCTCTCCCGGAGGCCGGACGGGTGGACCCGGATGCCGTCGAGGCGCCGCTGGCGGAGCGCCACGCGGTGGCGTTCGCGGGCACCAGCGTCGTGGCGGGCCGCGGCGAGGGCATCGTCGTGGCGACCGGTCTCCGCACCGAGTTCGGCCGGATCTCGAAGGCGCTGGCCGGGCAGGACCGGCGGCGGTCGCCGCTCCAGCGCGAGCTCGACCGGCTCGTCCGCATCCTGCTGGTCGTCGCGGTCGGGCTGATCGCGATCACGACCGGACTCGGATTCGCGCGCGGCAACCCCGTGACCGACAACCTCATGGCCGGCATCTCGGCGGCGATCGCGTCGATCCCGGAGGAGCCGCCCGTCCTGTTCGCGGTGATCCTCGGCCTCGGCGCCTACCGGCTGCTCCGCCGGGGCGTGCTGGTCCGGCGCCTCAACGCGCAGGAGACGCTGGGCGCGGTCGACCTGATCCTGACCGACAAGACCGGGACCCTGACGCAGAACCGGCTCGCGCTGACCGACATCCGGACGCCGGCTGGATCCGTGCAGGACGCCGACCGCCGCCGCGAGCTCCTCTCCTCGGCGCTGCGCGCCGAGGAGGATGCGTGGAGCGTCGGGACGGGAGCCCGCCCCGGATCGTTCACGCGCTCCCTGATCTCGGCCGTCGAAGGCGGCGGCGACGGCACCGACCTCGACCCGTCGGAGCTGCTGGCCGCCGAGCCCGTGAGCGACGCCCGTCCGTACTCGCGGACGCGAGCCCTGCGGGACGGCGTCGTCGAGGAGCTCGCGCTCGGCGCACCCGAGGCCGTCCTGGCGCTCGCGGACGGCCTGCCGCAGGCCGAGCACGACGCGTGGCACGCGCTCATCGAGCGCGGGGCGGACGCGGGGGAGCGCCTGCTCCTGCTCGCCGGGCGCCCGGACTCCGAGCCGTGGCGCCCGCTGGCCCTCGTCGGGTTCGCCGACCGGCCGCGACAGGGGATCGCCGAGGCGATGCGCATCGCAGGCGAGGCCGGGATTCAGACGATCATCGTCACGGGCGACCATCCGCTCACCGCCGCCGCGATCGCGCGAGACGTCGGCATGCGCGGCGAGCGCGTCGTCACGGGCGCCGAGCTCGCGAGCTGGGACGATCAGCGGCTCCGGTCGGAGCTGCGCTCGATGGACATCGTGGCGCGGGCCGCGCCCGAGGACAAGCTGCGGCTCGTGGATGCGGCACGCGCGATGAACCGGACGGTGGCGGTCACCGGCGACGGCGTGAACGACTCGCCGGCCCTGCAGCATGCCGACGTGGCAGTGGCGATGGGCAGCGGCGCCGCGGTCGCCCGCGAGGCGTCCGACCTCATCCTCGGCGACGACTCGTTCGCGACGCTGATGTACGGCCTCCGCGAGGGTCGCCGCATCGTCGCGAATGTCCAGAAGGGGCTCGTGTTCCTCGTTTCGACGCACGTCGCCATGCTCGGGTTCATCCTCATCGCCACGATCGCGGGCTACTCGCAGCCGCTGCTGCCGATCCAGATCCTCTGGCTCGAGGTCTTCATCGACATGCTGACGGTCGCGTCGTTCGAGATCGAGCGGGAGGAGCCCGACGCGATGCGCGTGCCGCCGCGCCCGCGCCTGAAGCCGCTCCTGGACGACGGGCTGCTCGCCCGGATCGCGCTCGCCGGCGGGTTCAGCGCCGTGGCCGCGCTGTTCATCATGGAACTTCATCCCGGCGGGTTCGAGCACGCGCGCTGGCTCGCGTATTCGGCGCTCGTCGCCGGGCAGGCCGTCCGCGCGAACGCGAACCGCAGCCTGCGCCTGCCGGTGCTCACGCTGCGGCCGAACCCGCTGCTCCTGATGGGCGGGATCATCACGGTGCTCGTGCAGGCCGTCATCCCGTACCTGCCCCCCGTCGCGGGTGTGTTCCGGGCGACGCCGCTCGATGCATCCGACTGGATGCTCGTAGCGATCGTCGCGCTGCTGCCGGCGGTCATCGCGGAGGTCGTCCGAGGGATACTCCGCCGCCGCTGGGTCGCGTAGCCGGCCTGGAGCCGGACGCCCGGCTCGTCCGGCCGTGCGCGCCGCCCTCGGTCGCCGTGGCTGGGAGCCCAGGGCTCCGCCGGCGCGTGTCAGCCCGCCGCGACGATCTCGCGCACGCCGGCCGACTCCGGTGGACGGTACCCCTGCGCCTCCGCGGCCGCCAGCGCGGCCCCGACGATGCCGGCGGCGTTGAGGAGCCGCGCCACCTCGAGCGGCCCGCGGGGCGTGAGGTACTGCATGTACTGCTTCGTCTCCTTGCTCACGCCGCCGCCGAGGATGATGAGGTCGGGCGAGAGGTACCGGTAGACGCGGTCGAGGTACTTGTCGAACTCCCTGGCCCAGGCCTTCCACCCGAGCTTCCGACGCTCGCGCGCGGCGCCGCTGACGAGGGTCTCTGCGTCGCGCCGGTGGAACTCGAGGTGTCCGAGTTCGGTGTTGGGCACGAGGCGGCCGTCGACGAACAGTGCGCTGCCGATGCCGGTCCCGATCGTGAGCATGAGCACGACGCCCTTGCGCCCGACGCCCGCACCGTAGCGCATCTCGGCCAGGCCGGCGGCGTCCGCGTCGTTGATGATGAGCACGTGCCGTGACAGGTGCCGCTCCAGCACGTCCTCGGCGCGCGTCGCCAGCCACGACTTGTCGATATTGGCTGCGGTGCGCAGCCAGCCCTCCTTCACCACGCCCGGAAGCCCGGCGCCCGACGGGAGCCCCTGCGTGTCGCGGCCGGATGCCTCGATCCGTTCGATGATGTGGGCGATCGTATCCGCGATCGCCTCGGGGGAGGATGGGACCGGCGTCTTCTCGCGGATCCGTGGCGAGACGAGCGTCCCGGTCGCGAGATCCACCACGGCGGCCTTCACGCCGGTGCCGCCGACGTCGATCCCGACCGCGAGCGAGGACGGCCCGCCGCCGCTGCCATCGACGGTCGCCCCGCCGGCGCCGTCTCCCGCCGCGGACGCGCCGTTCCCGGCGTGGTCCCCGAGGACGCCGTTGCTGCCGGTGCCTTGATCGGGGCCGTTGCTGCCATGCCAGGCCACCGGCGCGCCAACGCCCACGTTGGACGCCGCCGGGTTCGACGCAGGCGTTGCGAACCCCGCGCCGACGTCCCGCACTGTCTCGTCCATGCGTCGCTCCCTCGAAGGCCCCGTCAACGCGAGTCTAGCGGCCGCGGGCGCGCGGGGAGAGGGAACGCTGCTCCGGGCGAGCCGCGGATGCCGCGTCGGGAACGCGTGACGCGAGAGGTGACGCGGGGCCGTCTTCACCCCGGGCGCCGCGGATGGAGGACCGCGGCGTGGCCCTCGTCGCCCCGCGCGCAACCCGGAGACGAAACGACCCGGCCGGGCGGGTCGGGTCGTTCGTGCGCGAGTCGCGGCGAGCGATCAGGCCGCCCCCTTCTCCGCGGAGGAGGCCGGCTGCTCGGTCGCGGCCGAGAGCAGCTCGAGGTCGATGTCGATCCGCACCTCGTCGCCGACCAGCCACCCGCCGGTCTCGAGGCCGACGTTCCACGTCAGCCCCCACTCCTTTCGGCTGATCCGCGTCCGGGCCGAGAACCCGGCGCTCCTGCCGCCCTGCAGGTTCTGCGCGACGCCGAGGAACTCGACATCGAGCGTGACGGGGTGTGTCTCACCGCGGATCGCCAGATCGCCGCGGACGTCGTACCGGTCGCCACCCTTCGGCTCGATCGAGGTGCTCCGGAAGGTGAGCGTGGGGTAGTGCTCGACATCGAGGAAGTCGGCGGAACGCAGGTGCGCGTCGCGCTGCTCGATCCCGGTGTCGATGCTCGTCGCCTGAATCGTCGCCTCGACCCGGCCCTGGTCCGGATGTTCGGGGTCGAACGAGACCTCCGCCGAGAATTCCCGGAACTGTCCACGCACGTTCGTGACCATCATGTGCCGGGCAGCGAAGTGCACCGACGAATGGACCGGATCGAGCTTCCACGCTGCCATCTGCATCTGCTCCTGTGCCTGTTCACGCGCGATGCCGTTCGTCCACCTGCTCCCGACCACGTGGTCGCTCGCTCCACAGCGTCCCGACTCGCGGGCACTGGCGTGGCCGGACGGCCCCGGCCTTATTAGTTGCGTATGCAACTTGTGTCGGCACCACTATAGCGGCTCCTTGTTGCAGGCGCAACTACTGGTCCCGCCGGGGTATCATGTGTGCGGGCGGGCGTCCGGATCCCGTCGTCGAACCGGACCTCGCCGCGAGCGGTGAACGCGGCCGGACCGGCAGAGGCGGGGACCGCACGGAGAGGTGGAGGGGCATCGGCGATGAGGGAGACGCGCGACGAGGGCGCCTCGTACGCGGCCCGTTCCGGGCTTCCGGCGACGGACCTGGCCCGCCCCGAGTTGCGCGCCTGGCGCGCGTTCCTGCAGGCCCACGCCGTCGTCATGCGTTACCTCGAGGCCGAGCTCGCCGGCGAGGCAGGGATCTCGCTCGCGCATTACGACGTGCTCGTGCAGCTCGCGTATGCGGATGGCCGCAGGCTCCGGATGCACGAGCTTGCCGAACGCGCTCTCCTGAGCCGCAGCGGGATCACACGCGTCGTCGATCGGCTGGTCGCTGACGGACTCGTCGAGCGCCGCGCGTGCCCGTCCGACGCGCGGGGCTCGTACGCCACCCTGACGACCGCGGGACTCGGCAGGCTCCGGGATGCCACGCCGGTGCACCTGGCGGGTGTGCGACGCCATTTCCTCGCGGCGATATCGGACGTCGAGCTCGCGACGCTCGCGTCCGTGCTCGAGGGCGTCGTGGCCGCGTGCCGGGAGCCGGCGCGCGCAGCCGCGGACGGGGCCGCGCCGCGCGCCGACGGGATGGAGCCGCCGGCGGACCGCGTCGTGTCGGCTGGCGACGCGGTCCCGACTGCTCCGGCGATCGGCTCCCGGCCGCCCGACGATCTCGCGTCGCTGGCGGTCGCTCCGGACGGGGGCGCGTTCACGACGGTCGCGTCACGCCGGCGGCCAGCGGACGCGGCGGGGACGCCGTCGACCTGACGGATCCCGCGTCGGCCGCCGTCCCGCCGACCGGCCGGCTCCGGCGTCAACCGGCACTCCGCTCTACCATGCTGCCGAGATGTTCGACGCCTACGGCGACTTCAAGCGCCAGCTTCCCGACAGCGATCCACAGGAAACCCTCGACTGGATCGAGGCGCTCGATTCCGTCGTCCGCGTCGCGGGCTCGGATCGCGCCCAGTTCATCCTCTACCGGCTCCTGAAGCGAGCGCGCCAGCTCCAGATCGGGCTGCCGCCGCTCACCCAGACCCGCTACATCAACACAATCTCGCCCGAGCAGGAGCCGGCGTTCCCCGGCGACGAGCGGATGGAGCACCGGATCCGGCGGATGGTCCGCTGGAACGCCGTCGCAATGGTCCTCCGCGCGAACAACCTCACCGCGGGCATCGGCGGCCACCTCGCGACGTACGCGTCGGCCGCCACGCTGTACGAGGTCGGGTTCAACCACTTCTTCCGCGGCAAGGACGCCCCGGGCATGGGCGATCAGATCTTCTTCCAGGGGCACGCGGCGCCGGGTATCTACGCCCGCGCGTTCCTCGAGGGCCGCCTGACCGAGGACCAGCTGGACCACTTCCGGCGAGAGGTCGTCCCGGGGCAGGGCCTCAGCTCGTACCCGCATCCCCGTCTGATGCCCGGCTTCTGGGAGTTCCCCACGGTCTCCATGGGTCTCGGCCCGCTCGCCGCCGTCTACCAGGCGCGGTTCAACCGCTACCTGCACGCACGCGGCATCAAGGACACGAGCCAGAACCACGTCTGGGCGTTCCTCGGCGACGGCGAGATGGACGAGCCCGAGGCGATCGCCGCGCTCGGGCTGGCCGGCCGGGATGGCCTCGACAACCTGACGTTCGTCGTCAACTGCAATCTGCAGCGGCTCGACGGGCCGGTCCGCGGCAACGGCAAGATCATCCAGGAACTCGAGGGGCTGTTCCGGGGCGCAGGCTGGAACGTCATCAAGGTCATTTGGGGCCGCGAGTGGGACCCGCTGCTCGCCGCGGACGTCGACGGCGCGCTCGTGCACCGCATGAACGAGACGCTCGACGGGGAGTTCCAGAAGTTCTCGGTCGAATCGGGTGCATACATCCGCGAGCACTTCTTCGGGGGCGACCCGCGGCTCGAGGCGCTCGTCGCGAACCTGACCGACGACGACCTCCAGCGGCTCCGGCGAGGCGGCCACGACTACCGCAAGGTGTTCGCGGCGTACACGGCGGCGCTCGCGCACCGCGGCGCGCCGACCGTCGTCCTCGCGAAGACGGTCAAGGGCTGGACGCTCGGCCCCGGTGTCGAGGCGCGGAACATCACCCACCAGGCGAAGAAGCTGTCCGAAGCCGAGCTGCGCATCTTCCGCGATCGGCTGGAGTTGCCGATTCCCGACGACAGGCTCAAGGAAGCGCCGTACTACCACCCCGGACCGGATGCGCCCGAGATCGAGTACCTGATCGAGCGGCGGCGCGCGCTCGGCGGTCCTCTCCCGCGGCGCGTCGTCATCCCGAAGGAGCTCGACCTCCCGGGTGACGCCGCGTTCGCCGAGTTCGCGGCCGGCTCCGGCGGGCAGGCCGTCTCCACGACGATGGCCTTCGCCAAGCTGCTGCGGAACCTGATCCGCGACCGATCGGTGGGCCGACGGGTGGTGCCCATCGTCCCCGACGAGGCCCGCACGTTCGGCATGGACCCGCTCTTCAAGGAGGTCGGGATCTACGCCGCGCACGGCCAGCGCTACGACCCGGTGGACTCGAACCTCGTGCTGTCGTACCGCGAGGCCGCCGACGGGCAGGTGCTCGAGGAGGGGATCACGGAGGCCGGCGCGTCGGCGTCGCTGCAGGCGGCCGCGACGAGCTACGCGACCCACGCCGAACCCCTGCTGCCGTTCTACATCTTCTACTCGATGTTCGGGTTCCAGCGGACGGGCGACGAGCTGTGGGCGCTCGGCGACGTGCGCGGCCGCGGCTTCCTGATGGGCGCGACGGCCGGGCGAACCACGCTGCACGGCGAGGGGCTCCAGCACGACGACGGGCAGAGTCTGCTCTACGCGTCGGCGTATCCCGCGATCCGCGCCTACGACCCGGCGTTCGCCTACGAGACGGCGGAGATCGTCCGGGAGGGCATCCGGCGGATGCTCGGGGGCGAGGACGTCTCGTACTACATCACGCTCTACAACGAGAACTACGTGATGCCGGCGATGCCCGAGGGGGTGGCCGCCGGGATCCTCCGCGGCCTGTACCGGTACCGCCCGGCGCCGGCCCTCGACGGGGACCCCCATGCGCGCGCGACGCTGCTCGGCAGCGGCTCGATCCTCCAGCAGGTCGTCCGAGCCCAGGAGATCCTGGCGGAGCGGTTCGGCGTGGCGGCGGACGTCTGGAGCGCACCGTCGTACCAGCAGCTGCGGATCGAGGCGCTCGACGTCGAGCACTGGAACCGGCTGCATCCGGGCGAGCCACGACGTGTTCCGTACGTCACGTCGGTGCTGTCCGAGGCCGGCGCCGCGGGGCCGATCGTGGCCGCGAGCGACTACGTCGCCGCCGTGCCGGATCAGATCGCGCGGTGGATCCCCGGCACGTGGGTGTCTCTCGGCACCGACGGGTTCGGACGCAGCGACACGCGCGAGGCGCTGCGCCGGTACTTCGAGATCGACGCAGAGCACATCGCGGTGGCGACGCTCGCCGCGCTCGCGCAGGGCGAGCGGATCGATCGCGGGGTCGTGGAGCAGGCGATCGGCGAGCTGGGGGTGGACCCGGAGCGGGAGTTCTCGCTGCAGGCCTGACGGCCCCCGTTCGGTGCCCCTCGTGCCGCGGCTCAGCGGGTCAGCCGTCGCGCGGCGAACAGCCCGCCGGGGATTGCGCCGTACACCAGGTGGGCGGCGAGCATCACCGGTGCGCGGTCGCGTGGCGCATCCCACGGGGCAGGGATGAGGCCGAGCGAGGGCCCGAGCGCGGCGCAGCTCGCGGCCCATGTCCGGCTGGCGTACGCGATCGCGTGGGCCGGCACGGGGCCGGGTGGCCGCAGGGGTTCCTCGGCCAGCGCGAACAGGACCCCGAAACCGCTGCCGATCGCGAGATGCACGGCGCCCGTGCCGCGCGTCCGTTCGTGGCCGAGCAGGCAGGGGCTCGCAGGTGGGTGTCGCCGCGCGCATGAGGCGGGGCAGCGACCGGCGTCACGCCTTCGTCGGGATCAGTCGGGCCGGGCGGGGCGGCTCGCGTCACGCTCGCCGGAATCGGCCTCGATGGCGCCCGCGACCCGGTTCAGGAACCAGCGCGCGGTCCCACGCGCCGCGATGTTGAGCAGTGCGCGGTCGAGGATGACGCCGATCTCGCCGCCCGGAGGCGCATAGTACCCGTCCAGCACGAGCTCCCGGTCCGTCACCTGCAGCGACCCGACGAAGACGGGGAACAGCGGCGCCAGACTGGCCGACCGCCAGCTGACGTCGACGACGAAACCGGGAGGCGCCGATTTCGGCCGGCCGAGCTCCACCACGGCCGCCTTCCGCAGCACCATGTGCCGCGCCTGTTCGCGCATGGGCAGGACGAGGTCGCTCTCGAACCGTCGTGCCGCCGAGCCCGCGGGCGTGTCGACCGCGTTTCCGAGCCACTCGGCGGCTGCGCCTCCGAGGCGCTCGCGCGCGGTGGCAAGATCGCCCGCCCATGGCTGGACGAGTCGGAGGTGGACGGCGTGATCGCCGGGATCGGACACGGGAGTCGAAGAGGTCATGCAGGCCGTTCGGTTGTGCGTGCGATGGCAGGCACGCATTGTCGCCGAACAGTCGGTCCCGCCGACAGTTGCCGAATGGCCCGACCCCGGCCCCCCCGCAGATGCGGTGCCCGTCCGCTCGGGTAGGCCGGGATACCGCAGTCATCGGTCCACGGGTGTGCGACTCCGATCGGCGCGGGACGGTGCCGATCGGCCCCCTGCGCCTGGGGCCGGAAGCCCCCCTCTCCCGGCCCGTGAGACGGTGGCGCGTCGCCGCCCACTGGCCCGCCGGCGATGGGCTCTCCTGGCACTGATGCACATATTGGCATCTGTTCATGCTTAGATGCATGGATGAGATCTGCGCCATGCAGGCTGCGGTCCTGAAGACGCTCGCCAACCCCCGCCGGCTGGAGATCATCCACCGGCTTGCGGAGGGGCCGTGCGAGGTCGGCCGCCTGGCCGAGGCGCTCGGCGTCTCGCAGCCCAACGTCTCGCAGCACCTCGGGGCCATGCGCAGCGCGGGCCTCGTCGAAGCCGAGCGCGACGGACGCGAGGTCCGGTACCGGCTCGCGGATGCGGAGATTGTCAGGGCGTGCGACGTCATGCACGGTGTCCTCATCCGGCGGCTCACGAGGCTCGGGATGCTCTCGGCCTCCACCCCTCAGCCCGTCGCGCTTCCGATCGCGCATTCCATTCCGGGACCCGTGTGAGGCAGTGATGGACGAACCCCTCTCGATCGTGCTCTTCTCCGGCACCGACGACCGGCTCACCGCCGCGAGCGTGTTCGCGGCGGGGGCTGCCGTCCTCGGGCGCCCGGTCCGCATCCTCCTGCAGTACTGGGGGCTGGAGGCGTTCCGCGCGGACCGAATCGCGACCCAGCGCGGGCTGTCGACCGACGCCGACGCGCAGGGCGCCCCGTTGTTCCGGGCGGCGCAAGCAGCCGGCCAGGTCGACTGGGCAGAGACGCTGCGCCAGTCCAGGGAGCTCGGCGAGGTCGAGATCCACGCCTGCGCGCAGTCGATGGACGTCCTGAAGCTCCAGTCCACGGACCTCGACCCGATGGTCGACGGCGTGGAGGGGATCGCCGGGTTCCTCGCGGCCGCGGGCAGCGGCCAGCTGATCTTCCTCTGATCGCCTCGGGCCGGCTGCCGCCCGGTGGACTGCGCCCGAACCCGGTGGACTGCGCCCGAAGAGGCGCGGAAAGGAAGCCTCTATGACAGATCTCGAGATCGCACAGCGCGTGGACGCCAAGGGACTGTCCTGCCCGATGCCGATCGTCAAGACGGCGCAGGCCATCAAGGGCCTCTCGTCGGGCCAGCTGCTCGAG